>CALFWR010000063.1 GCA_937928555.1 uncultured Pirellulaceae bacterium | reverse complement strand
AGGAGCAAGAGAAAAGCTGAACTTCAACAAGAAATGTAAATCATCCGGTAGATGAAAACCACAACGATCGTTTGATCGCATCAGAGTCGCGGATCACTGTCTCAACTGATTCTGACGCCCACGCCTCGTGAATAATCCGGGCTGAAAAGTCGGCAATCGCAGCTTCAAAGTCGCCAAGTTTCACCAAAGCGCATCCGCGCCAGTAAATGATCCCGTCGTCTTCGTATCCCAATCGTAGTGCAGCATCAAAATCGGTAACGGCAGATTCAAAATCTTTGACACCGTAGTAAACGCAACCGCGTCGATATCGCAGGTCGGCATCGCCTTGGTGTTTTTCAATTGCTTCGTCAAGTACGTCCAATGATCGATCGTCTTCCTTCAGTTCGCTGAGCGCATTTGCGAACCAGATGTAGACGTCTTGACGATGCCAGCCTCGACGAATCGCCTCTTCGAAATCAGGGATTGCTTCCCGGTACCTGTTCAACTGTGAATAGGCGATGCCACGACAGGCGTACGCTACGGCCAGGTCAGAATTCAATTCAATACAGGTATCCAGGTCGGCAACTGCGTCCTCGTATTTCTGAAGCGCAGAAAAACATTCGGCTCGATAGTAATAAAACCCTGCCTCTGCATCGATCTGGATTGCCTGGTCCAGTTCAGTCATGCCTTCTTGGGTATTTCCCTGCTGAAATTTCGCACGGCCACGATTGAACAGGGCTCGCGCATAATTCGGATCGATCTCAAGTGCAGCGCTGTAGTCACTGATGGCTTCTTTGATTTGTCCCTCGTAAAGATACGATGTGCCTCGCGCGCACAGTGCCTTGGCAAAGCGGGGATCGCTGACCAGTAGTTTGTTGAAGGCGTCTCTGGCTGAATCGCTATCTCCTCCGTTGAGCAGAGACAGGCCTTTCTCCAGCAGTAACTCGTTTTCAGAAGAGTGATCGCTTTCAGTCATGCCGCGATTGTAGCGGTGCCCGGTCGGCATTGCATCAATTTCCAAGTTGAGCGTCGACGGGTTTTCATCCCGTCATCGCGGCTGCACGAGCCGAGCCGGTGAAGATTTCAGTGGGTCTTCCAGAAGTAAATACAGTGCATTGTCTGTAAATTCGGCTTCTCGTGTTAATCCAAAATGGTCGTCGAAGAGAAAACGCACGTCGCGGAAATGAACGGGAGATTGAAGCTGCGGCGTCCAATTGCCAGTGGTTCGCTGGTCCGCCAAAGCTGACTTTCGTGTTACCGTTCGATCACCCGGAAGTTTGCTGCGCGGTGACAGTGTCCTTGCCTCAAGATTGGAAGTCAGCGTATCAACCGTTGGAATCGCATCGCCGGCAAACAGGTGGATGCTGGTTCCTTCAGGCGGCGAAGCATCAACGTTGAGTGCATAGTGGAAACGATAGGCTCGCTCAAGACACTCCTGAGTGTGGGCTTTGGCAAAGGCGCGTCGCTGCTGAGCCGAATCGACGCCGGGCAAAAGCTGCTGAAGGATTGAATCCTGATCGGGATTCAGCAAGCCCCAACCGCGCTGATCCCATGTCTCGACGTCGTAGTGGTTCAGCGGTTGGCCGCTTTGCTCGTCGAAGACAACCGCTTCGGGGCCGCTGGGTAAAAGCTGATAGATCGAAGGAAGTGTGGCGACCATGCCGGCGGGAA
Organism: uncultured Pirellulaceae bacterium; assembly: GCA_937928555.1. Classification (GTDB taxonomy): domain Bacteria; phylum Planctomycetota; class Planctomycetia; order Pirellulales; family Pirellulaceae; genus Mariniblastus. The sequence goes on along the minus strand of CALFWR010000063.1, from coordinate 23,487 downwards.
ACGATTTCAGAACAATCGAAAACGAAAATCCTTCATGTGTCGAAACCAGAGACTTTGCTGACCCATTGTTGGGCGTGCCAATCAGGATCACCCGATCGATGTCTTCGCAACCTGACCAGTTCAATTCGGGCACATTGCTGTCCGAGGGAGGTCCCTGGTTGCCGTAGCGCAAATAGTAGCGAGTCACCAATCCGCCCATCGAGTGCGCTACGATATCGAACTTTACTGGGGCATCGATTCCGAACTTTCGTTTGCGTTCTGCCTGAACGTAGGCTTTCTTTTCCTGTAGGAACTGATGCAGTTTGGTGGCGTTGTAAGCGTTGTCTCGCCGCCAATCGTAGGGAAACTGAAAGCAGGTGTAGTGTGCATTGCCGTAATCAATGGCTCCCGAAAGGCCCAGTTCCTGGTCGCGGTAACCTCCAACGCCAAGCATGCGGAGTATGTTCAGGTACGCTCGTTGGGCAAGCTCAATACCGGCGATGTTGACGGTAAGCGAATCAAGTACGCCGGCTGCATGAACTCCGTCATCGAACTGGTCCAGATTCGAGCCATCGATCGGAAAAGACAACAGGCGAACGTCGTCCGGTTTGTCAACGTCGATCGACTGGCTGTCGAACACACCCCAAACAGTACGACCCGACGTACGATCCATGAGCTTGGATCCCATCATTCCCGGGACGACGATGACGGGGTTCCTGATCACGTTTTCACGTTTGACGCTTTGCCCGTAGATTGCATCAAGCTCCGGCATGTCTTTCTTCGTCACCCGGCCGGGGATGAACTGATCGATCCACGGGCGGCCAAAGTAGCCCGCCAGAACGAACAGGCACAGCAGTAAAACGAGTCGTAATTTTGTCATGTTGTCTCCTGGCGACGTGCTGTCCCGGAATCTCAAACCGGTTTTGTTTCAGAAACGACCCCCGAGGCCAACGGCATTTCGCGCCCGAACCGTCAGGCCGTACCGGTTTATGGTGCCTGCCATTTGACTTTTCTGCGGTCTTGTTGTCGATGGCATTCAATCAGCCTGCGATTCGCCAGCAATCCGAACTTTGCCAAATCCTAGAGAATAGTTGAGCAAAAGCCATTTTGGTTCAGTCCGGGGCCACTGTAAGTGTGGGATAACAGAGAAGCACCGATCGCTTGCCATGAACTGTTCCGAGGAAGCATCCAATATGATCCGATCTGACCGCAGTTTGATCCCGGATTATTCACGACGACGGGCGTTAATTCTACGTCTGGCCAACAGGAGCAAGGGAAAAGCTGAAATTCAACAAGAAATGTGAAACATCCGTAGATGAAAACCACAGCGATCGTTCCATCGCATCAGAGTCGCGGACCACTGTCTCAACTGATTCTGACGCCCACGCCTCGTGAATAATCCGGGTTGATAACGCAGTATCTGAGGCACGGCGAACAGTTCGCTTTCGACCAGTTGGTTTGTCGCCATTGAGAGATGGTGATGAAAGTATGCAGCAACATGCTTTCTCAGCGAGCCGACATGGAAGACGTCTGCCAGGCGAAGAGACGGCAAGGTCAGCGGATCGCTTGTCGATAGCCAAGGAAATCCTGTTGCCAACGTTTCAGTGAGAGTCACCCACGTTTTCTCCCGAGGGCTACGAGGAAAGAGCTTATCGTGTGAACCAGGACGTTCACGTTAACGCGGACACGAAAACACAAATCCTGCTGCCGGCGATTGGTGAACGATAGATCATCCGGTGTGATGTTGGCGCTTTGTTGATCCCGCGCTGGTGACGATGACAGCACAATCAAAAGCGACAGCAGTGGAAGTCCAGGCAAGATGGATAATTGCGGGTGGCGCAGCGGAAGTTTCCCTGTTCAACGTTTGGTTCGGACGATTCGCAACGGTGGCGTCAAATCTTTCTTTGAATCGACGGGCTGAGAGAGTATCCCGAGTTTGGCCAGCGCGGAGCGTGGCACCGCGGCTGTGGTGCTTGATTGGGGTTCTGTTTGGGGCAAGATAACCGGGCTTGTTCGTTTGCTGGCATTTTACTAGTGTTCCGCGTCATTTTAATGTACGGGATTCAATCGATGAACCACCGAGTCAAAGTCCGTTTTGCCAAACCAGTCTGCATGGTTGTGTTGTTGAGCTTGCTTGTGCTGCCCGGTTGCGTGGGGGCTCTGGCGCAGTTGATCTACACGATCAAAGGACACAATGTGGACCCGGAGTATGACGGTCTGGAAGGAAAACGAGTTGCCGTGGTTTGCGTCAGTGACGATTCGGCATACGGACCCGATACGCTGACGTTCACGTTGGCCCATGCGGTAGGTTTGCGGTTGGCCAATGGTCTGGGAAAAGGCAGCGAAGTCATCGCCCCGGGATTTGTGGAGCGTTGGATCGATGAAAACGGCTGGAACGAGGTCGAGTTCGTAAAACTTGGTGAAGGCGTGGAAGCCGACATGGTTGTTGCGATCGAAGTGGGTTCGTACTCACTGACCGAAGGATCGACGCTGTTCAAGGGGCGTTGCGATGTGACGGCAACGGTTTACGACATCGAAAAGAACGGACAGGTTCCGTTTGTTTTTGGACCCAGACATTTTGCGTTTCCAACCGATGGGCGCCCGTCGATTCAGACGACCGAGCGGAAGTTCGAAGCCTTGTACCTGTCGCAGTTGACCAATTTGATCGTCAACCAGTTCATCGTGCATGACCGGTTGGAGTCATATGCCAACGACGCGATCACCCTCAGGTAGCTTGACCGTCAGTTTTGTTCGTCCGCAAAAGTTAACCCGGATTATTCACGAGGCGTAGGCGTCAGAATCAATTCCGACAGTCATCCGCGACTCTGATGCGATGGAACGATCGCTGTGGTTTTCATCTACCAGACGATTCGCAGTTCTTGTTGAAATTCAGCTTTTCCCTTGCTCCCGTTGGCCAGACGTAGAATCAACGCCCACGCCTCGTGAATAATCCGGGGTTAATCTTCCTCGTCAGCATAACGGTCTGCATCGGCTTCGGTGATTTTGATGCGGCGGATCCCGGATGAACGTCCGGTCTTTGGTTCGGCGTCGACAACCACCCCCGATATTTCAACCCGCTCTGAGGCAACGTCGAAGGGTACCGGACGGAAGGTCAGTGTGGCTTGCATGACTTTTTCGATCTTGCGGCCAAGGATACTTTCGTGCGGTCCGCTCATCCCGACATCGGAAATGTAGGCGGTGCCCCCGGGAAGTATCTGTTCATCGGCGGTGGTAACGTGGGTGTGAGTTCCGCAAACCGCCGTGACCTTTCCGTCGAGGAATCGGCCCATCAGTTGTTTGTCGCTGGTTGCTTCGGCGTGAAAATCACAGAAGCGAATTTTGACGTCTTCTGGGATCTCGGCCAGGACTTTTTCAACTGCGGTGAACGGACAATCAACGGGTTTCATGTAAACGCGGCCCATCGCGCTGATGACAGCGACCTTGCGACCGTTGGCTGATTTGACGACCACCCAGGTTTTGCCAGGTGCTGCGGCCGGGTAGTTGGCCGGTTTGACAACGTTGTCACGAGACTCGAGAACATCAATGATGTCGCGTTTGCGGTAGATGTGATCACCAAGGGTGATGCAGTCGATGCCTGCTTTGATGAGCCGTTTGTAGATTGCTGGCGACAGTCCCGAGCCTTTGTCGGCGTTCTCGGCGTTGGCGATGACAATGTCGATCGAATTTTCACGTCGCCAGTAGGGAATCGTATCACAAACAAGTTCAACACCGGGCTTGCCGACGATATCACCGATGAACAGAAGTCGCATTGATGGCTTTCTGGGGGAAGATTGGATCAAACATGGTAACTACTTTGCCATTTCTACGAAACGTGACTCACGGACAACGACGACTTTGATTTCGCCAGGGAAAGACAGATTCTCGCTGTAGGCTTTGGCGATGTCGCGTGAGATCTTGGCTGCTTTTTCGTCGCTGATGTCGCGGGATTCCACGATCACGCGGACTTCGCGGCCCGCTTGAACGGCATAAGCCCGCTTGACGCCCTTGATTTCAATCGCGAGGGATTCGAGTTGTTCCATGCGTTTGATGTAGCGATCAAGCGACTCGCGGCGGGCACCTGGCCGCGAGGCGCTGCATGCGTCGGCGGTGGCCACGATCACGGTGTAGGGGTGTTCGGCAAGGATCTGGTCGTGATGGCCGAGGGCGGCGTGGACGACTTCGGCCGATTCGCCGCCGCGTTTGAGCAGGTCGGCGCCAATTTTCGGGTGGCCTCCTTCGATGTCGTGGTCGGCGGCTTTCCCAATATCGTGAAGCAAACCGCAGCGTCGGGCGAGGGCTGGATCGAGCCCCATGATTTCGGCCAGCATTGCTGCGTGAAAGGCGACTTCGATGCTGTGGCGGAGCACGTTTTGCGAGTAGCTGGTGCGAAAGTGAAGTCGTCCAAGCATCTCCACGACCTGCGGCGCGAGGCCCTGAACGTCAACTTCCTGGGCTGCTTCGGAGCCTGTTCGAACGACGAACTGGTCGATCTGTTGCTGCGTTTCGTTGACGATTTCCTCGATTCGGCTGGGGTGGATTCGACCGTCGACGATGAGTTTTTCCAGGGCCATGCGAGCGACTTCGCGGCGGACGGGGTCAAAGCCGCTGACGATCACGACCCCGGGTGTGTCGTCGATGATCAAGTCGATGCCGGTTTCCTTTTCAAAGGCCCGGATGTTTCGTCCTTCGCGGCCGATGATGCGGCCTTTCATTTCATCGTTGGGAATGTCGATGGTTGTCGATGTGGTGAGGGCGGTGTGTGAAGAGGCCAATCGCTGCATCGTCATGCCAAGCACATCGCGTGCTTTTTGTTCGCATGTTTCTCCGAGCTTCTTTTCGTGCTCGATGATCAGGCCGCCGACTTCGTCTGCAAGTTCGTCTTCGACAAGCTTGAGCAGTTGCCTTGTGGCCTCTTCGTTACTCAGCCCGGTGACGTTTTGGAGCTCCGCACGCTTTTTCGCAATCACTTCGTTGATGTGTTTTTCAGTTTGTGCGACCTGTTCGAGTTGAACTTTGAGCCGGCTTTGTGAGGAAGCGACAACGGCTTGTTGTTTTTCCAGATCGATTTCGCGTTGAGTGAACTGGATGTCTTTGCGATCAAGTTCTCGTTCGCGGCGGTGGATTTCTTCGCGGGCGGTCTTGAGTTCGGATTCGACCTGTTCGGTCCGCTCTAGTTTCATCTGTCGAAGCGAGACGTCGAGTTCCTTTTGCCGGTTGGAGGCTTCGCGGTCGGCATCTTCGAGGATTTGCCGAGCCTTTTTTCGGGCTCCTGCGGGCGCGAATAAGGACCAGCCTGTCGCGGCGGTAACGCCCAGCAGTGCGCCGATAATTAGTTGCACGTAATCCACAAACATACTCCGTCGTTGGACGACCGAGCCGTAAATCAGATGGCAAAATCAGTCCGCGTTCGCGGGAGCTTTACTTGGCCTGGTCCGGTGGATCAGAACTTTGTGTGGCGGATTCCTGTTTCGTTCGCGGCAAGGGCTGATTTCCCCAAGGCGTCATGTCAACGAGTTTGAACTGGGGAAACTGAAACGGACGAAACAGAAGGGTGATTCGATACCAGCCAAACCACGAATTTCCAATCGCGAATTGGCGAATCTGATTACCGGAAGAAGACTGCGGCGCGGTTGCCAACGGTACGGCCGCATGTTGCAATAACTGCGGAAATAGGGCGATGATCAGGCTAAGCAGATATCGGATCAAATCCATGCTTTATCGTGTGGGGCCAAGTGAGTTGGAACACTGATCTTTGATTTACATGCTCGGCGGCGGGCCGCCTGGTTATTTGTTGTTTGAGCGGGGGAGCCTTGCGACGATCCCGCCGCTCTATCGTAACAGAACTTCTTCGAAACTCAAACTTAATTGCCCGTTAACAGGGGCGGCGAGAGCGCATTGCCAAATCAATTGCGAATGGTTGAACAGATCGAGAATGCGTGGCCGCTGAAAAAGTGGCAGGCGTTCCGCGTGTTGGTGGCTGTCTCAGGTGGCCGCGACAGCGTGGCTTTGTTGCGGGCACTGGTAGAGATCCGTGGCGATGTGGCAGGCAAAGCCGAGATATTCGCGGGGCACTTCAATCATCAATTACGGGGCGATGAGTCAGATGGGGACGAAGCGTTTGTCAGGGAGCTGTGCGAGCGATGGAAAGTAAAGTTGGTCACCGGAGAATCGGTAAAGTCAGTTTCCGACGAAGCCAGTTTGCGTGAAGAGCGATACAGGTTTTTGCGGCAGACTGCTGGAAGGCTCAATTGTCGCTACATTGTGACGGCTCATCATGCCACCGATCAGGTTGAAACGGTACTGTTTCGGATTTTTCGCGGCACCGGAATCGGAGGCGTCGGAGGGATTCCGCAGTATCGGGTGATCAACGATTCGATCACGATCGTCAGGCCGATGCTGGAGTGCATGCCTGAGGACATTGACGCGGCGATGAAACATTGGGGGCAGCGATGGCGGGAAGACACCAGCAATCAACAGTCGCACTACGCGAGGAATTTTTTGCGGAAGGAAGTCCTGCCGACGCTGATCGAACGGTTTGGAGCCAAAGTGATTCCCAACGTGTTGCGGCTGGCGAAACAAAGCCGTGAGGTGCGTGAATTTTTGCGTGAACTGGCGACAGTTGGTTTGTCCGAAGCGGTTTCGTTTGAATCTGACGGGAGCGTTGTGGTCCACTGCGCGGCAGCAGGCCAAAGCGATCAGGTCGTCCGCCGGCAGATGTTTGCGGAGATCTTTCGGATTCAGGGCTGGCCATTGGAGTCGATTGGATTCGACGAGCTTCAGAGGTTGGCGGATCTGGTTGTCGCATCGAGTGACGTGGTTGCTTTTGACTTGCCCGGCGCGGTTTCCTGTTTCAGGGAAAAGGGCCAGATTTTTTTGCGTCGATAAACCCCGATTAAGCCAACGCCCGTCGTCGTGAATAATTCCCAATAACGTCAGGAAATGTCGACAACGCGAGTGAGGTTCATTGAATCCTCGCGGCCCCGACGTTCAAATGGTGTGGTTCCTTTCCTGATTGAGTGATTGAGGTTTCGTCATGACAACGATTTGCCGTTTGTTTCTTGCTGTTATCCTTTTTGCATCGAGCGCCGAAGCACTTTCTGCCCAGACGTTTTACGTATCGCCAGATGGAAACAATCGCCGCACCAACCTTCAGGCTCAGAATCGCAACACGCCGCTGCGGTCGATTCAGACGGCGCTCAACCGGGCTCGATCCGGATCCACCATCGTGGTGCTGGACGGTTTGTACCGGGGGCACTTTGATTTTGTACGTTCCAACGTCACGCTCCGTTCCGAACGCCAGGAGGGTGCGTTCATTGTTGGATCTATCTATGGGCTGGATTTGGACAACCTTCGGGTCGAGGGCTTTGAGGTGAGCAATCGACGGGCCGACGCGCCACGCAGTAAGGGAATTTCGTTGGAGCGTTGTCACAGCGTTACGGTGCGGGACTGTCGGGTGCATGATTGCCGTGGCGGCGGGATTTCGTTTGACCAGTCCGATCAGATTTTGTGCGAGTGGAACGTTGCGTTTCGAAATGCATTTTGGGATCCGGCACAGCACAGTGGCATCAGTGTCTTCCAACCACAGAGGCGCACCGCTGACAGACCGGGCTTTGATATTATCGTCCGCAACAACACAAGCTTTTCAAATGAAAACAGGGTCGACAATGTTTTGTTTGGACGACCCACCGACGGCAACGGGGTGGTGGTTGACGATACGCAAAACCTGACCGCGCCAACGGGTAACAACCAGGTTTATCCGGGAACGATTCTGGTGGAAAACAATTTGTGCTTTAACAACGGTGGCCAGGGAGTTCACTGCTTCCAGTCGGAGAACGTGACGATCCGAAACAACACGCTGGTTCGCAATTTGCGAAGCTTCAGCTTTGGCGGGGAAGTATCGGTGGTCCGGGGCGACAACGTGTTGGTGTTCAACAATATTCTCTGTGCCAGTGACAACAGAAACGCCGGTTTGAAGTTTGAGGGTGGGTTTGTCTGGTTTAACTTCAATCTGGTTCACAACGGGCCTGTGTTGGGTGTGGCCAATGGAAGCGGCACGGTTTTTGATTCGCCGCAGTTCGCGGACGACGGTTTCTTTGACCTTTCCCGCAATAGCCCGGCGGTGGACGCGGGTTTGACGCAGCGCGGCAGATTTGGGCTGGATGTCAACGGTCAGTTTCGCCAGTCGGGTCGGGCGATTGATATCGGGGCCAAGGAATTCGCTTTTTGATCGGAATTGATACCAGGCTTCTGATTCTGGACGTCACCGACTCTGACGGATACGGGAGCTTGGCGTTTTGGGAAGAATTAGAGACCCCTGAATGTTGAGTTTTGGTGCTCTGAGTGTTGTTAGTGCTTGAAGGCCGGATTGGTCGGAGTTAACCTGACGATCAATCCGTTCTAACTTCCAGTCATTGACCACAGGAACCGACATGTCGGAAACCGAACCCAACAAGAAGCTCTTTTGGGGCTGTTTTCTTGCGCTGATTTGCACCGCATTCGCCTTCATCTCGAGAATGTTTCTCATCGGCGAGTGGGAAAAAGAATTCGGCTTGACGACCGTTCAAAGCGGCGAGTTGGCGGGGATGGGGATCTGGCCGTTCGCGATCAGCATCATCGCCTTCAGTCTGTTCATTGACAAAATTGGATACAAGACAGCCATGGTGTGCTCGTTTCTTGGTTATCTGGTCTGGTCGGTGATGGCAGTTGCGGCGTTCTTCATCTCCGATGGAGGAAACGGCGACCCGGCAACAGGTTATCGGTTGCTCTATTGGGGCAGTTTGATCCTCGGGCTTTCCAATGGCACGGTGGAGGCCTATATCAATCCAGTGGTCGCCACGATGTTCAGTAAGGACAAAACTAAGTGGCTGAATATTCTTCATGCGGGATGGCCCGGCGGGTTGGTGATCGCTGGCCTGTTGACGATTATGCTTTCGACGATGGAAGTCGATTGGTGGATCAAGATTGCGATCATTATTCCTCCTGCGATTATTTTCTTTGTGATGCTGATCGGTGTTGAGTTTCCTGCCCAAGAGCGAGTGGCTTCGGGGGTCAGCTACAGGGAGATGCTTGCCGAGTTCGGATTTCTGGGGGCAGCGATCGCGATATTCCTGGTTGTGTTGCAAATGTTCAACTCTTTCCCGACTGCGATGGTCGAGGCGGGCGTCAAACCTTTCCCGATCAATGAGATCATCTTTGCGGTGATCGGGACCGTGGCTGCGATCGGGTTTGGTTTGTACACAAAAGCGTTAGGTAATCCGCTGCTGTTCTTTCTGGCGTTGATTATGGTCCCTCTGGCGACGACCGAAATCGGAACCGATGGCTGGATTGAAGAGATCATGAAGGGCATCGCAAAGAACAACGGCTTCGATGCAGGCTTGGTGCTGGTTTACACTTCCCTGATCATGATGGTGCTGAGATTCTTCGCTGGGCCGATTGTGCACCGGATCAGCCCCATTGGCTTGCTGATCGTGAGTTCACTGTTGGCGATTGTGGGACTGTACTGGCTCTCGTTCTCCAGTGGATTGATGGTCTTTGCTGCGGCAACGATTTATGCGTTTGGCAAAACATTCTTTTGGCCAACGATGCTTGGTGTTGCGGGGGAGCAGACTCCAAAGGGTGGTGCTTTGACGCTTAACGCGCTTGGCGGAATCGGAATGTTGGGCGTCGGTGTGATTGGTTTTCCGTATATCGGGATGCTGCAAAGCGACAAGGCGATCGAGGCCATTGAGACCAGTGACGAGATTGGCCAGATGGCACCCAGCATCATTGCTGATGGCAAGATGGCCGCGCTCAAGAAAGGTAACATCTACAACGTCATTGAGTACGACGCGATCGACGACATGAAATTGAGCAAGTTGGTCATGGCCGCCGGTGACAAGAAAAAGCAGATGGAAATCACGGCCAAAATCGGCGAGGTCAAAGAAGCCAGTACGCAAGGTGCGTTGGCGAATATGTGTATCTTTCCCGCGATCATGCTGGTCGGTTACATCGGGCTTGCGGTTTACTTTGCAAGTCGCGGTGGATACAAGGTTCAGTCGCTCGAAGACGGGGAGCTGGCCGAGTCGGGTCACTAACACGTGCAAGTCACTGTTGAAGCGAACCCCAATCATTTCGGTTGGGGTTTTTTTGTGGAATGAGTTTGTGTTTGCGGGTTCTGTGGTGCTGCGGATCGAAAGACCAGGCCGATTTATTGGTATCTGAGGCCTCACGGCCAGCGGCTCACAATCAAGTGAGCCGAGTCGCGTAAGCGGCCCGATGGCAGAAGCTTCATTGTTTTAGTGTCGAAATTATCCCAAGAATTTATCGTTACGATCGAAAACAGGGCAAAACGTGTCCGATTTGAGAGTGGGCGATGGAGCTGATTGTTGATGGGGTCTGGAGAAATTTCGGGAGCGAATTGGCGGTCGGTGATGTTTCGACGGTGTTTCGGCATTCGACGATCACCACGGTTCTGGGTGCCAATGGTGCTGGCAAGTCAACGCTGCTAAAACTGATTGCCGGACAGCTTCCGGTTGCCGCTGGAAGAATTACCCTGGATGACGCTCTCGTTTCACCTAGGCGAATGAGTCTCAGGCGGAACTTCATGCTGGTTGAGCCACTGCGATCGAGCGAGCGAAGTTGCATCGAGCCGATCCTGCAAACGGTCGATGACTATGGGCTTGCTGGCGATTCGCTTGCCAGGCAAACCGCTGACCTGTTCGAGCGATTGAATCTCGTTGGCGTTCACGGGTCGGCAATAAGTGCGCTTTCCAAAGGCCAGAGCTACAAGATCGCTCTGCTGTGTCTTTTCCTAGCACGGCCCCGGGTATGGATTTTGGACGAGCCATTTTCTTCAGGGCTCGACGCCAACGGGCTCAGCGTGATGCAGCAACAGATGCGGCGGCATCGAAGCGAAGGCGGGATCGTGATCTTCAGCACCCAGTGGCCCAGGCAGGCCGAGGGCCTCGCCGACCGGGTGCTTGTTCTTGAACAAGGCAGGCTGGTCTGGGATCAGCCGTTTGAGAAAAGCCCGCAGCAGCAAAAAGACTGGTCGACGTCACCCGCCCTCAAGGCTGTTCTGGATCAGTTGGGAGAGCCCGTTGAAGACGTTGTCTAATCGAGACAGATCGCGGATGCTCCGTAGCCCAACAGCGGTTGCCATTCAAAAGCGGCTCAAATATCAAAATGCGCGCTGGTTGCTGACCGAGTTTCCTGACTATCTGCGCCAGCGCCGGCAATGGCTGCGATCCTGGCGGCAAAAACGAGTCGCGTGTCAGAAAAAATTGCAGACGTTTACCAGGCGTCATCCGCGACTGATACGGTTGCTGGTTTTGTCAGGATATGGGATCGGGATTGTGTTCGTTTTGGGGGCGGCGTGGTTTATCTACCAGGCGATTCTTTTTGAAAGCAGCAAGGTCAACGGCCATGCAGGTCGTAGAAGCAATCGGGAATTTTGGGAATTGATCGGATTGCTGCCTGTCTTTTTCGGTTACGTGCATCTGTTATTCATGTCGATCTTTTGGTCTTCTCCATTAAAAGCGTTTCCGGTGCCGATTCGGCATCTGGTTTTGAATTGGAAATTTCACTTATTCGCGGTGGTCTTTGCGGGCGTTTATGCAATTCCGATCACCTGTTCGGCAGAAAGCCCGGGCGGATGGTTGTTGTCGATGTTGGTCAATGTGCTGCTGGTCAGTGCTGGATCGTTTTTCGTTCAGCAGGTTGGGATCTGGTTGATTGGTCGCCGGAAGAGCCATTTGCTTTGGGAAGAGAAGCGGCGAACGAGGCGTGTGTTTAGGAACTCGGGTGCGATGCTGGGTATCCTTTTACTGGTCTTTGCCTTTTTGCTGTTCCTTGCCCACGGGATTGGGATTGATGTCCAGTTACCGGTTGAGTTTTTTCAAGGCATCGCAGCGGGGCGGGCTTCATGGTATTGGGTTGCAGGCTGGATTGTGGCGGCGGCGGGCGTACTTGGCGTTACAGTGCCAATGTCCTTGAAAGCGAGAAGTTTTGCCTATCGTAAGCGACTGGTTCGCGGGATGCGATTCGAAGGCAAGACGCCGATTAAAGAACTGCGAAAGCTTGGCGGGGCGGAGGAACAGCTTTCATTGGCCCAGATGCGAGACGCGATCGAAAAGAAGTTCGCGCTTCGTCGGTCGAAACTCAGGTTGGCGGTGCGGCGAATATTCTCGTTTGATCCGCTGTTGTTGGTTTGGCTCGTTTTTCTTGTGATCATGCAGGGATGGGTCATCTACCTGCTGTCCGTGTTGGGGCAAAGCGGTGCCGATGTGCGGATGCCAGTGGAAGTTCCGGAGTCTTTGTTCCTCACGCAAACCCTTTTGATTGGCTGGCTTGCGGTTGAGTCTGCGGCATGGTTCCGTCATTTCGGTGAGCGAATTCGACCCGGTGAAGCCCGATTGCTTTCGCCGTGGAAGATGTTCAAAGCTGCGCACCTTTCTGGTGTGCCGGTTTATTTGCAAATATTGATGCTGTCGTCGCCCCTGATTGTTGCGGCGGTTTGGTTCCCCGGCCATCAAGTCACCAATGAATTGATCCGCGGATTGGTTGTGGTAACCCTGAGTCATTTGATTTTTAGGAACGTCTGGGCGTCGATTGGAGTTCTGTCCCAGGTCAAAGCGGTGCTTCCCCGGTGGAAACGGCGACAGTGGTTTGACTTGGTTCTGCTGGTTGTGATCGTGGCCGCCGCTATCGGGGTGGGGGTGGCAATTCAAATGTTGGGTTGGCTCTCAGTTTATGTCGCGTTGTTGGCTCTGAGTTTTGTCTTTTTCGCCGTTTCTGTTGGCGTAAGACACGCATATACGTAGCTCTCTGGTTGACTCTGCTAGCAAAACTTCTCTAGGGTCGGTTCGGGTGGTCAACTAATATCCGCGAGCTTTCTCTCGTTCCCCCCATTCACCGAAATTCGCAGCGCTTCGTTGTCACGAATTCAGAACCAACACTACGCGAACAGATCCCGGGATACCGGTCGGACTTCGCTTGCGCGTGGACTGTGGGGTGGGTGTAAATTTCTGGCTTTTGTGGCGATGATTGGCGTTTCGGGCTGGTTCATCTTTCAAAGCCAGTTCCGCTCGAAATTGCTTTCGACGATGCAGTCCAAAGTTGATGTCGCGACACGTGGGACCGGGATTCAGGCACGGATTGGCGATGCCCAGTTCCGCGAAGGTCGCGGTATGCTGCTGTCGAACGTGTCCGCGTCGGCGGATGGCGTTTCGATCAAGGCCCACGAGGCTTTTCTGTCGATGCCTTCGACGACGACAGACCTGGTTGCGGGAAATGTGCGGGTCACCCGACTGGACTTGCGCCACGTTGATGTCGAACTGCGGGTTGGCAAACAGCTTAATCTTGAAAGCCTCGCGGCCCGACTGCGGCAGCTTGTTGGCGATCGTGCGCCTTCGACGGCCAGTTTTCCAATCACCGTCCGCGACTCCCGCTTACGTTTTTTCGACACCGCGTCCGGGGTGCAGAAAACACTGTCGGACATCGACATTGATGTTGAAACGGTGGTCCACCAAGGGCGATCGTTGCTGCGTTATGAATTGGCTGCCAGGGGGCACGACGGGGAGCATTTTTCGGTTGCAGGATTTTCTGACCCGCAGACAAAAGCCTGGAATGCCAACGTTCAGCTCAAAAGTTTGCGGCTGCATCAGTCGATGCTGGCACTGTTTCCCTGTTCACGGCCTGATTGCCTTTCAAAGGTTCGCGCCCTGAGTGCCGTGGTTGACGGTCAGTTTCGGCTGGACGGTATCTTGGGTCAGGGCGGCGTTGGGACTGTTGAAGGAAGCGGGACGATTGGCCAGTTTACGTTGGACCATCCGGTGCTTCCTGATTCATTACAAAACGGTTCAGCCAATTTCGGCGTTTCGACGGAGGGACTGATTGTCAAGCACGCTTCGGTGCGGATGGGTCAAGCCACGATTCGCGGCGACGAGGTCAAGGTTACCGCCGGCGAGGTTCCAAAGTGGACCGCCAGGGGGAGCGTGGAGAACTTCCAATTCGACGGGACGCCTCGAAAGATGCGTTGGATGAAAGAGGGAGCGATCGAGTTTTGCCAGGAGATTCGGCCCACCGGTCGTTTCGACGTGGACTTCTATTTTGAAGGCGACAAACAGATTCGGTACCGGGATTTTACTGCAAATATTTCTTCGTTGGCCGCCAACTTTGTGCGCTTCCCCTACCCCGTTGAAGGTGGCCGGGGTGTGTTGCGATGGAAAGGCGAACGCATCGAATACGCAGTTCAGTTTCCCCAGCTTAATCGGACGGTTGACGTGCGAGGGCATCTTGACGACCCTGGCCCGCTATCGACGTGGCGTTGCAAGATTTCTCTGCCTGAAGGCAAAGTACCCTACGACGATACGCTTCAGTTTGCGATGGACCGGCAGGGCAAGTTGGGTGAGATCGCGCGGAGCTTCCAAGTTCGTAACGGTTCGTTTTCCGGATCGGCGGTCTTTGAAAAGTTCGACCAAAGCGGGCACATCGACAAAAAGTTCGATGTGAATCTGTACGATGTCGCGATCCGCCATAAAAGCTTCCCCTACCCGATTGAAAACATTCGCGGCAAGGTGAGAACCCACAATCTTGATTTCCATTTCGAGTCCCTGGTGGGAAGCAATGGGATCGCCAAGGTGGTTTGCAATGGAAGTTGGAATCCGCAGCAGGGTTTGATCGCACGCTACATTTGTAACAGCGTCCGTTTGGACGAGAGGCTTCGTGCTGCCTTGGGGCCGCACCTGAAAGATGTCTGGGATGGCTTTCGCCCTAAAGGCGTTGTTGACCGGATGGTGGTCGACATGGCGATGCCCGAGGGAGCAACCGAGGCCAACGTGGTGGTCGATGCGATGTTGCATACCCAAACCAACGGCGTTCGCTCCAGCAGTGTTTCAATTTTTCCGACGTGGTTTCCGTATCAGTTAAACGAAGTCGCTGCTCAAGTGAAGGTTGGCAACGGTGACGTGATGGTGCGCAATTTCGAAGGCAAGCATGGTCGAACGACCGTCCGCGGCCAGGGGGATGGTTCGTACTCGGCGACCGGATGGGACGTGAGGTTTTCGGAACTGTTGGCGACGGCTCTCAAAGCGGAAGAAGACTTCCTGAGTGCACTTCCGGAATCACTTGCCACGCCGATTGATTACATGAAGTTCGACGGATTGCTCAGCGTCAAAGGCACGATGACACTTGCGGGCCAATACCGCGAATCGCCAGACGCAAGGCAGTTCGCGGCGTCGCGAATTGAACAGCAGCAAGGCCAGCGTGCGCAGCGAGCGTCGGTTCAGTTGGCTGCTGCAGCCCAGGACGTCACGATCCGTTCGTTACAGCCGGAGGTATCGATGGGATGGGATCTGGAGTTTGTCATGAACCAGGCAAAGATGGTGATGGGCATCCCGATTGAAAACGTGTTCGGCAAGTTCCGGTTGATTGGGCAGTACGACGGCGAAGACGTGCAGTGCCGCGGTGATTTGGACATCGATTCGCTGACCGTTTACGATGCTCAGGTGACCAGCATCCGAGGTCCATTATGGTTTGACAATTATCAGGCGCTTGCCGGTGGGATGATCAATGGCTTGCAGCAGGATCCCGGCCAAAGTGAAGCGCCTTCGATCCGCGGCCAGTTGTACGGCGGCGAGGTCACGATTGACGCGGCGATCAGTTCCGACGAGCAAGGCCGATTTGCTCTCAGGTCCAACATCACCGGTGCGGAGCTGAAGCAGTTTACTCAGGAGTATTCTCCGGGACTCGAGGGGGTCGAAGGCAAAACGTACGCGGCCTTGCGGCTCGAAGGCGACGCCACCGGATCCCATACTTGTCGCGGATCCGGTTCGGTGCATCTTCGTGACGCACGAATTTACGAGCTTCCCCATATGGTGCGACTGCTCAAAGTCCTGCAGGTCAAACGTGTCAACGGAACGGCATTTGACAGCGGTGACATCGACTTTACCGTCAACGGCGAAATAATTGATCTGAATCGAATGGAACTCAATGGGGACGCGTTTTCCCTGATTGGTAACGGCCAGATGACCACCAGCCACGACTTGGACTTGAACTTTTATTCGGTGGTGGGACGCAACAGGTTGAACATTCCGCTTTTGAGTGAGCTTTATCACCGTGGAAGCCAAAAATTCATGTGGTTGAAAGTTAGAGGTACTTGCCAGGATCCAAAAATGACGACAGAAGTCTTGCCGGAGCTAAACGATTCGATTCGTCAATTGCAAGGCCAGCGGACGATCAGTCGTTAGATCGCAAAGGCCGGACCTTTCAACCGGGCGCAGAAAAAGTAAGTTATGGGATTGGACTCCAGCAAGAATTTGACCCAATAATGAAATTCACAAAAATGCATGGCGCGGGCAACGACTACGTGTACGTCGATTGCTTTAACAATGGAACTCCCGATGATCCTGCGTCGGTTGCGGTCGCTGTGTCGGATCGACACAAAGGCATCGGTGCGGATGGATTGATTCTGATCCGGCCGTCAGAGGTTGCCGACGCCCGGATGCAAATGTTCAATGCAGACGGTAGCGAAGCCGAAATGTGTGGCAACGGGATTCGTTGCGTGGCCAAGTACGTTTTTGACCACGACATCTGCCGCAAGGATACTCTGGCGATCGAAACAGGCGCCGGGACGCTTTCGATTGACCTGTTGGCCGAAGGCGATCGTGTCGAACAGGTTCGCGTCGATATGGGAAAGCCAATTCTGAATCCGGCCGAAGTCCCCACGACGCTCCGGAGCGAACAGGGGGAAGATTCACCGGTGGTTCAGGTTCCGATCGATATCGACGGTCGGTCCTTTGAGGTGAACTGTGTTTCGATGGGCAATCCGCATTGTGTGATCTTTGTCGAAAAAGCTACCGATGAACTGGTTCTTGGTGTTGGCCCAAAGATCGAAGCTGATCCAAGGTTTCCTGCTCGTGTGAATGTCGAGTTTGTCGAAATCATTTCGCCCACCGAAGTCCGCCAAAGGACATGGGAACGTGGTAGCGGCGAAACGATGGCCTGTGGAACTGGCGCGAGTGCGGTTTGCGTCGCGGGCGTTTTGGCCGGCAAGACCGAGCGTGAAATCACCAATCATCTGCTTGGTGGGACGTTGACGCTACATTGGGACCAGCAGTCGGGACACGTTTTCAAAACCGGCCCGGCGGTAGAAGTGTTTTCCGGAGAGTGGTGCCAGGGATAGAAGTGCGACAGGATTCTCAAATACCACTAAAGCTCCGCTTGATGGGGCAGGCGACTGCGCTGTTGCTGCCGCAGATACTCAGGACGATGAACATTCGCATCGCCCATTACGATCGCGGTACCGATCCAGCCAGACCCGAGTACAACGAGCACGCGGTGTTCACGTTTTGGCACGAGTTCATTGGGGTGATCCTGCCGCGCTGGGGGCATACGCCGTTGAGCATCCTGTCGTCGCAGCACCGCGATGGAGAATGGGTTGGCCAGACGGCAGAGTCGCTTGGCTTGAGAGTCGTTCGCGGAAGTTCCACCCGAGGTGGGGCTTCGGCGATCCGTGAACTCAAGAAAGTCGGCAGCGAAACAGGAATTGCGATCACGCCTGATGGTCCGCGGGGGCCACGGCGAAAGATGGCGCTCGGTCCGGTGTTTTTGGCGTCGCGTTTGCAAATGCCGTTGGTGCCCCTAGGCGTGGGTTACAACGACGCCTGGCGGCTTAATACCTGGGACAGCTTTGGCATCCCCAAGCCGTGTTCGCGGGTAAGGATTATCTTTGGTCCCAAGATTCGCGTGCCCAGAAAGGCAGGCCGCGAAGAATTGGAATCGATTCGCTTGCGGACTGAAAAGTTGATGAACGATCTCAGCGATCATGCATTGTCGTGGGCCGCGTCGGGGGAAAAGATGGCTGGAGAGCAACCGTTTGTTCGCAAGCGTCGTAGCCGGGTGATCTTTGAGGATCCGCCTCTCGCTTGCGAGCCATCGTCGGGCAACACTCGCCCCAAGCTACGGATCGTCAAGGCGGGCTGAGTTAAGTCGAAGCGTTGGTAGTGAGGCGTAGTTTCTTTCGCCCAAGGGAGGCGACTGGAAGCCACCACCACGAATTCACAACTCAGTTCGCTTCCAGCAGTTCGCGAACCAACGCGACGGCGTCTTCATGCGAACCGGTAAATCTGAGCTTTCCTTGCTGGTCGATGACAACCGCCAAAGGCACATTCCAGGCACTGAATTTGGGGCAAATCGCGGCGGATTCGTCGTAGCTCAGAATCATTGAACGCACGTAAGGTTTTAGCTCATCGGGAAATTGCCGTTTTACTTTGGACTGATTTTGCGCCCCACATTGAAGACTCAGGATCGCCAGCGGGTCGTCGACTTGCACCGCCGATTTAAGCGCCGCAATGGATCGATTGCAGGCTTTGGTGTGCTTTGACCACGGGCACCAGAAATCCACCAGGATAACTTTGCCGTTGTAGTCTGAAAAACTCAGACACTCCTCGCCTGACTGAAAATCAATTTCAGCTACGGAATCACCAATCGCAGCCGGTTGCTGAAACGAAATCTTTATCGGCGGTAGTTGGTGATTTCCTTCCCGGATTTCAACAATACTCTGGTGGCGAATCAGTGGACTTACTGAAGCGTCGGCTGTGTCCACATGCGGTCGACCGTTGAGATGAAAAGTAAAATGATAGTTTCCCGGGCCGGGCAAGTAAGCTTTGATCCTGCCATTTTTGTCGAGCGTCCCGTTTGTTGATTCCTGCGAATTTTCCAGCAAAATGGAGGACTTGAAATCCTTTTTTGTCTCGAGGTGTTTGAGTGTTTCAAGATAGTTTCCCGCGTGCGGATTGGCGGCGGCGATTTCGGCAGGTAGTTTGCTCTCCCAGTCATCGATCTTTACAAATGCGCAGTAAGAGTCGCCAAAATCGGCGTTCTTGAGCAAGTCTACTTCCGCAATTTTCGTCTCCACGAGGTAGTTCAAGTCAATGTTCAGGCTGCAGGATTCGCCGGGAGTTGCCTGGAACGGAATTCGGATGCGGTGTGAGCTTTCTTTGTCGTTTGTGGATCTCTTGTAAACGGAAATGGAACCCTGTTGCGGGCCAACTTTGAGAAATTGAAACTCACCCTTGTCGTTTGTCTTCGAACGAATTATTGAATGTATCTGATTGAAAATCATTGGTCCTTGCGTCAGCGGCTGAAACTGGATGTGCGCATTGCGAACTGGTTCGCCGTTGACCATGACTTTTCCTTTGACGCTGGCCCACGGTTTGAGTTCGATTCGTGGACCGGGCTGGTTTGGTTTACTTTCCTTCGAGTCCGGGATCAGCACCTCGGCATAGCCCCGCGCGTGAATCAACACCAGCGTTGTCGCGTCCACGATCGTTTCAAATTCGAAGTTCCCGCTTTTGTCAGATTTGGCATTGGGAACACGAGCATGGGTGTGATAACTATCGAGATCCAGCTTGTTGAACTTGTTGACCAGATACACGTCGGCGTTTGCAACCGCCTGGCCGGCGTGATCGACGACGGTGCCTGTCACGGGATTGCTTTTTTTCAATTCGACAGTCAGGTTTTCCGGCGGCGTCAAAGCATCGAAGGGTTCAGAAAGAAATCGACGATAGCCTTTTTTGGAAAACTCAAGACGGTAGATGTAACCGTTGCGAGTCACTTCCAAGGCAAATTCTCCATTGGCGTCGGCTACCACCGAATCAGGGTCTCGACGACTCGCTATCGACTCAGGTTCGCCCTGAAAGATGGGTGTGACTTTTGTGAAACGCGCTGGTTTTCCGGTATCCGCATAGCGAACGACCCCCGCCACGATGGGCTTCCTGGTCAGCCTGATAACGTGGACTTGATCTCCGGCGATCAACGGGATTTCGTCGCTTTGCAAAAAGCCTCGCACCCCAACGGTCCAGTAAACCTCATCCACCGGAGCCCAATCCCATTCAAAGATACCATTGTCGTTTGCCCGAATCGGAATTCCGGTCGGTTTCACATTTGGGTGTACGTAGGAATAGAGACTCTGAGCGCCACGCCATTTTCGCGGCGTGAGGTAGGCACCGGCGAGAGGGATGCCATCGCTGTCGGTTATCTTGATGCGGAGCTTGTGTCCGCGTTGAAGCTGAAAGTCAACCGGAGGCATGCCCGGGAGGATATCGACGATCTTTGATGCGGGACAATGGCCCTTTGCCAGCACCGTGATTCTTTTCTGTTTTGCGGGAAGCAAAGGCAGGCTTTGATAGTTGCCCTTGGCATCAATCTCCACTTCCTGGGAACCGGCTTCAAAATATGGATCGTCACCCCAGATCACCAGGCCATCGCTGACGATGTTTCCGTCAGCATCGGTGATTTTGCCAGTAAGCTGAATGCCCTGTGAAAGTGAAATCTGTGCGTCACCTGCCAGCAAGGGCTTGCGATCGATTGAAGATTCTCCGGGCAGGTACCCGTTATGTTTGACGCTGGCTTTGAAGGACGTGCCCGGATCGGGATTCAGGTTGTTGAAAGTCCACTTTCCTTTTTCATCTGTTTCAACGGTTCCGTAGCCGCCCAGAAATCTGACCCGGCCTTTCTGTTCCGCTCCACCGCTACCACTCAGAGAGACCTCGGCACCGGCAACCGGTTTTCCATTGGCGTCGATGACGGTTCCTCCACCGCGGATGCCGCGAATCGCTGTCACGGTGAGTGATTCAGGCGGTGTGTCGCCATCAACGATTTGCTTTTCTTCCCAGCCGGTGAACATCGGGACGAAACCATCGCCCGTGATCCACAGTCGCACGATGTAGTAGTTGTGTGGTAGCTCAACGTTTGCGCGGCCGTCCTTGTCGGTTACATAATTCCGATTCGGCGGAAAGGCGATGTCCTCAACGGAGCCGTCGCCCGACCAGACGCCAGTGTGAATGTTCACTTTTGGGACCGGTTTGCCTTCGGCATCCACGACCGTAATCGCGATCTGTTGGTTCAGAATCATCGGATCCTTTTCAGTTTCCTGCTCCTGTCCCTGCATCGCCGCTGTCGCAATGACCACCAGACCAGGCAGTAGCGGTAACAGAAAACACAGACCAATGACAGTCGGCGCGACACGAATGCCGGGACGAAAGCTGCTTTGGTGTCGCGATTGAGTCAGCCTGCGAATTCGCTCCAGAAAGCTGCCTCCTTTGGCTCCCATCGCGAGTCGCTGGTTTCGAGTTCGTGTCTGTTCCAGGCACAACAGGGCTTCCGCGTAGGCCTTTCGGCTGCCGAGAACGTTCGCCGCCATGTCGTCGCAACAGTTTTCTCTTTCCTGTCGCACCTTTCCCGAGGCCCACCACACGCAAGGGTGAAAGAATAGCAACGTTTCGATGATGCATTGCACGACGTTGATCGCAAAATCGCCGCGTCGTATGTGTGCCAACTCGTGCGCCAACACGGCCTTGATTTGAAGCGGTGACAAGTCGTCCACGATCTTTGCAGGCAAAAGAATCAGCGGACGGAACCATCCGGTCACCAACGGATTGGCGACCGATCGCGAAAGGCCAATTGAAACTTGGCCCGCGACGCCAAGCTTTTGCTTCAGTGACGAGAGGTGCCGGGCGAGCTGCGGATGGTCGCCAATCAAAGCTTCGGTTCGCAGCAGGTCCAGGGTTTTCCAGCCAAAGAAAAGCCGCGTTGCCGCCAACAGAACACCGATCAACCAGATCCCGGCGATCCAAGGTGCCAGTTTGCCAAGGCTGCCGCGGACGAGCCCGAAAATGTTTTGTAGCCAAGAGTTTTCGGATCGCGCAGGCGGCACAGTGCGATACCTTTCAAAGTCCATCGCCGGGTTTAAGTTTGGCGTTGGATCTGTTGGCGGACGCAAAGTCGCCATGGAACTCTCTGCAACCACGGTTTCTGGCTTCGACAAAAGATTATCATCTGCGGCCACTTCGAAGTGATCTGATTCGGAGGACCACGAAAACCCCGGCGTGCCATTGATCGAAGCAAATGTAAGCAGCGGAGCCAGTGCCATCGTGCACAGGCCTCCGCAGGCAACTGCATAGTGTCCATTCGCGGAACAGTGACGAAGCAGCTTCAGTAGCAGGGCCGTTGCCGCTGCGATCAGCAGGGCTTGCCAGAGAAAATGAATCAGAGTCCAACCAATCGAGTTGGCGATCCGTTCGTAGGATTCAAGGAAAGAAAACGTGCTGCGGTTGCTTGGCATCATTGGTCGTTCTCCATTTCGTCGAGCATTCTGCGGATTTCGGCGATCTCTTCGGGGGTGGCGCTTTTGGTCGAAAGTGCGTTGAGAACCAGTTTGCCGGTCGAACCGTCGAAGACTTTTTGCACAAAGTCCCTCACCAGTCGCCGCTGCGTAACTTGAGCTTTTTGTCGGGGCCAATACACGTGTGAACGCGTGGAATCGTCGCGACCCAAAAGCTCCTTTTCGAACATGATCTGCATCAACTTGAGAACGGTCGTGTAACCGATCTCCCGCTTTGGGGAAAGTTCCGTATGGACCTGCCGCACCGTGGCCTTTTCCAGTGTCCAGAGCGCCGACAGGATTTCCTGCTCGCCCTCTGTTGGCTTGGACGGAGTCGATTGACGCTGCTTTTTTCCCATCTCAACCTCGCAAAAATCATCGATGGGTTCATTGTACGAACTGATTCGTACATGTCAACGAAATATTTCGTACTTTCGGCAATAGCGACATGCGAGCAACTGAACGCGTGGTTTCGGAACACCAGTCAGCTGCTGAGTGAGCTGCGTGCCTTTTTCTCCGTCTAATCCAACTTTGGCTGTCGCCTTTCAATGTTCGTCTGCCCGCGGCCCGTTCCCTTTTTCTTTTTCGGTCTGGGAATTTGACAGCCACGAATCGCACGAATTTTCACGAATGCAGACGGTAGGTTATTCGTGTCGATTCGTGAAATTCGTGGTAGCTTTTCGTTTGAAAAGGGGACTTAGCTTGGACGGCGCCATTTCATTTGCGGTGATTGCAAACTGGACCTAGTGTCTTTCTGCATTGCATTGCCGTGCCCGTCTCTTGGTTGTTGCCGGCGGCCGGTTCTCATTCTCTTTTTCGGTCTGGGAATTTGACAGCCACGAATCGCACGAATTTTCACGAATACAGTCGGTAGGTTATTCGTGTCGATTCGTGAAATTCGTGGTAGCTTTTTCCAATTGAAAAGGTGGCTTAGCTTGGACGGCGCCATTTCATTTGCGGGGATTGCAAACTGGACTTGGTGTCTTTCTGCATTGCATTGCCGTGCCCGTCTCTTGGTTGTTGCCGGCGGTCGGTTCTCATTTCTCTTTTCGGTCTGGGAATTTGACAGCCACGAATCGCACGAATTTTCACGAATGCAGTCGGTAGGTTATTCGTGTCGATTCGTGAAATTCGTGGTAGCTTTTCGTTTGAAAAGGGGACTTAGCTTGGGCGGCGCCATTTCATTTGCGGGGATTGCAAACTGGACTTGGTGTCTTTCTGCATTGCGTCGCTGTGCCCGTCTCTTGGTTATTGCCGGCGGCCGGTTCTCATTCTCTTTTTCGGTCTGGGAATTTGACAGCCACGAATCGCACGAATTTTCACGAATGCAGTCGGTAGGTTATTCGTGTCGATTCGTGAAATTCGTG
>CALFWR010000062.1 GCA_937928555.1 uncultured Pirellulaceae bacterium | reverse complement strand
TCACACGGAGGATCGTCGTTTTCAAAAAGCAAATAAACCCCAGTTTTTACAATGACAATCAACAAACTGGCGCTGTCCAATTAGGGTTGGCAATTTTAACCGTTTTGGCGATAGCCACGGTTTTCGCAGCTTCAACCGTGGCTATCGCCAAAACGGCTTATCCTAAAATTGAGCTGTGACAAAGCACTACGGCTTCCTGCTCACCCTTAAAATTCGGGGAAAGACCATCTTTTTTCATGGCCGATTTGGTAGCTACCGAACGATCAGCCATTTTCGGCGCAGCAACGCAGCCAGCCCACAAAACCAACACGATCATCGCTGTTGATTAGTTAGGGTGCGATGGCGAATCGGCCATCCTCAACCTCGAACTTGAGCGTCGCGGGCTCCTTGCCCGGACGCAAGACCTCCAGTTCATCGACCTTCTCGGCAAGCGCCGCCGAAATCAGGATTTCACGAGACCAGGACTGGGCAAGGTAACCGCTGTTGCCGCCGACTTCGATCCGCCGTTGAAAATCTGGACCTTTGAGGATCAACTGCATGCCAATGCTGTTTGCCGGAAGTTCCAATCGAACCGACTGGACGCCCTCGTTCTGGTTCTCCAGCAGCCTCAGTTTTCCATTGTTGACGCCAACCGCAATATCGACGTCACCATCGCGATCAAAATCGGCAACCGCAGCAGCGTAGGAAGCTTTTTGGATACTGACGCCGCTTTTGTCCGGCCAAACTGATTGGAACTTTCCATCGGGCCGGCCTTGAACAAGCAAACTCATGCTGCCGTCCATGTAGCCGGTCTCTGGCTGGGATGCGAAAAAGTTGTTCGCGAAAAAGACATCGTTGATACCATCGAGATCGAAATCCGCCGATGCCGCCGAAAAAGTGGGGCTCAACTGAACCTGACTGCCCATTGGCTCAACGCGGAATTTCTCTCCCTCGTTCCAAAGGATCGAAGTCCGCAATTCGGTGACTTCGAGGTACTCCTTTTCATGGATTGTCGTTTCATAGATATCCGTCAACGACGCCAACGCGAAACCTTCAAACGTCTCGAACTTTTCAGCAATAAAAGGCATGCAATGTGAACTGCAACTCCGCCCCCGAACCGGAAACTCGGTGTCGCCTTCAAATTCCGCTTCGACCAAATCCAACGACCCATTGGAATCAAAGTCTCCGTAGTAGAGCCGATGAGGGTGCTTGGTATCGGTGTGGTATTTTGTGTTGGTTCCCTGATTGGTGACGATGTAATCCAGGTCTCCGTCGTCATCGAAATCGCCCCGCTCGATGCCACGCCACCAGCCCGTCACGCCATCGAGCCCCAGTGCTTTGGTGCGATTGACCAAGGTGCCTTCCTCGTTGCGAAAGACAGTCACCGGCGACCATTCCGCCGCAATGATCAGGTCGATCCAGCCATCACTGTCAAAGTCAGACCAGATCGCCGAATTGATCAGCCCGGCTTTTTGCAAGCCTTTGGCAACCTCGTTGGTAACGTCCACGAATTTCCCGCCGCGATTCTCCAGCAAAGTACTTTCGGGCGTGATCGGATACGATCCCGGAACCGAGCGCGAGCCGACGAACAGATCAAGGTCGCCGTCGCGATCAAAGTCAGCTGCGGCCACCGTGCTGCCACTGTTAAAAATCTCCGGAAGCGTTCCCAGTGGAGCAAGTGAAAACTGAAGCTGACCTTCGTTGATGTACAGTCTGTCAATCAACATCTTGTCGCCTGGCTTGCACTCATTGGACCCGCTGGCCACATAAAGATCCTCGTCGCCGTCTCCATCGGCATCAAAAAACAGCACGCCCATGTCTTCAAATACGCCGTGACGATCCCACGGCCCTTTGGTTTTTTTGAATCGCCCGGTGGTTGTGTTCACAAACAAGGCCCCCGGTTGCCCGGCGGCACCACCGCAAAAAAGATCCGGTCGCTGATCACCATTGACGTCACCCCAGGCCACGCCGCCGCCAAGCTGCGAAAGCTGATAGGGCAGTAGTTCCTCGCGAAGATAGTCGTCAAATTTTCGCTCTTTGTGGACGAAGTTCGCGCCACGCCTGGAAGAATTCTCCACAAACTGTGGCTTGGGTTTGCTCGCGACCACGGCCCGGTCGCGGTCCTTTAATTCGACAATCCGATAAAGTTGATTTGGCTGGAAATCGGAGTACTGCTGACTGGTTCCGTCGGGCCAGTGCACTTTGACCATATCGATCGTCGTGTCTTTGACTCCAAAATGAAGCTGCGGCGCATCGGACGAGATGTAACCCCGCGTCGGCTGCATCGTCGCCGATTGACGGTTCTCGCCCTGCACAATTTCAACTTTGGTGCCGACGCCGTAGTAGTTATTTTCGTGGCAGCGAAACTCAAACGTAACCGCTGCGTTTTCCGAGGTGTTGTTTCGGTAAACCAACGCGGTTTCGTAGTAGTTGCTGATCACCAGGTCGCGATCGCCGTCGTTATCAAGGTCCGAGAATGCAGCCCCGTGGCTGATGCCGAGTTTATCCAGCCCCCACTGGGCGCTGACATCGACAAAGTCCAGTTTGCCCCGATTCTGAAACGCCCTGTTTTTTTCTTTTCTAGCCGGCAGCGGTTGATAACCCGCGTCGGCCGGTGTCAGCCCCCGGTTCTTGGCCAACAAATCGCTGTTCATGGAATCCCGCGCGTGGCCGTTGGTCATAAACACATCCTGCTGCCCGTCGTTGTCCATGTCCACGATGCGAACCGCCCAAGTCCAGTCCGTCGATCCCAGTCCCGTCTGGCCCGCGACTTCAAAAAAGGATTCCGTTCCCGAGTTGACGAACACACAGTTTTTCATCGCCTGACGAGGACTTCCGGCAGAAAGAAACCAGCTGGAATTCTGCATTTCGCCCATGTCAACTTTCTGTTTGAAATGCGAGCTGCCTGCCATGTCGACCACGATCAGGTCTTCCATGCCGTCCCCGTTAAGGTCACCCGAATCGGCGCCCATCGAAAACCATGGCGTCCTGGTGACCGCCTTTGGGAGCACGTCTTCGAATCGCCCATTGCCCATGTTCCGGTAAAGATGGTCCGCTGGCTGGAAGTCGCTTGTCACGTAGATGTCCTGCCAACCGTCTCCGTCGTAGTCCAGCCACTGAACCGCCAGTCCTTTGTCAAAGCCATTGATGCCCGCCTGGCTACTGTAGTCCTCAAACGTGCCGTCGCCGTTGTTGCGGAAAAACAAATCCAGCTCGCCGGCGCGAACGACTTTGCCGTAAAGCAACTCAAAGTACTCCGATGGAGTCACCTTCGGTTTTCCCAAGACCGGTTCGTCCTGGTAAGTCAGCAGGTACATGTCCAAGTCGCCGTCCCGATCGTAATCGCAAAACGCGCCAATTTTACCCGCGCCAAAATAAGCCACTCCCCGCTGCTGTGCCTGTTCAAGAAATGTTCCATCGCCCTGATTCATGAACAACTGCGTTGGACCGGCCATGTTGCACACGAACAAATCCAGGTAACCATCGTTGTCCACGTCCGCAAACGTCGCACCTGAACCGTTGGGATGTTGCCCATCGACCATCCCGCTAACGCCGGCGGATTCGGTGACGTCCTCGAATTTCATGTCGCCAAGGTTTCGGTAAAGCCGATTGCTGACGTCGGCTCCGACAAAGTAGATATCGTTCAGGCCGTCGTTGTCAAAGTCTCCGATTGCCAGTCCGGAACCGGTTTCGAGGCAGTTTGTGTCCTGCTTTGGGGAGGCGTCGTTTGAGAACGTGACCCCGCTTTGATCAACGATTTCAAATAGCGTCGATCCTGCCGCCGCACCGCCGGAGGCAAGCGGGCGGGCGAAAACGCCGGACGATTCATTGATCGCCGCATAGCCGTCGGGCATGGCATCAAAAGGCACCGCCGCCGTCTTGGCGACCGGGTCCAACGAAGCGGTCTCCGATGGCGACGCTTCCGATGGCGACACTTCCGTGGCTGGCTCCCAGCACATCCAGACGATCACCGCGCACAGCAAAAGGACAAGTGGAATGAGGAACTTCATAGCTGAGCCCGTGGAAGATTTTCTTTTTCGACGACTCCATTCTATAAAGAAATGCCCGATCGCATCAATTCTTCCCCCCGCAAGCAAGGTTTTTCGGGCGTCTATAATCACAAAAAAAAGCTTCCCGCGAGTTTCGTGACTCGCGGGAAGCTCCCAGTTTGTTCAATGTCCCGGTCGAGACGGGACGGCTATTGACAGTGAACTAGCCAACAGCAACACGCTTGTACTCAACGATTTCAGCGCCATCTGCAAAATCTGTGACTGCTGCTTCGACCGTTTTTGAATCGTCAACAACAAAGAACTGGCTCAGCAGGCATCGCTCCTGGTCCAACAAAGTGTTGTCGGCAACGAATCGCTCAAGTTTTCCGGGAACGATCTTGTCCCAAATCTTCTCGGGCTTACCTTCGGCTTTGAGCTGCTCTTTGATTTCCTCTTCGACCTTGGCCATGACTTCGGGAGTCAACTGCAGCTTGCTGGCATACTGCGGCACGTTCTTGAGTGGCTTACCCAATCGTTCGCGGTCTTCGTTTTCGACCTTGATCTGACCCTGGAGGGCTTCGGCTTCTTTTTGAGCGAACTCAAGATCAAATTCTTCCGGACGCATGATGGAAGGATTCATCGCCGCAATGTGCATCGCCACGCTGCGGAAGAACTGGGGTGCTTCGCCATTGCCGCCGTCCTTGTACGAGACAAGCACACCGATTTTGCTGCCGGCATGAATATAGGACGCGATATTGTCACCTTCGACGACCTGGAAATCTGCGATCTCCATCTTTTCGCCAATCTTGCCGGTTTGCTCAACAAGCTTTTCAGATACCGGCATGCCGCCGATGTCCTGTGTCAACAGTTCGTCGCGAGTTTTCGCACCGGAGCTGACAGCCACGTCCGCGATCTGGTTTGCGAACTCAATGAAGCCATCGTTTTTGGCAACAAAGTCGGTCTCACAAGCCAACGCCATCGCGATGGCCTTGTTGGTGCCTTCGGGTTGCTTGATGATGACCACACCTTCGCTGGCGTCGCGGTCGGCACGTTTGGCGGCGACCTTTTGGCCTTTTTTGCGAAGGTAATCGAGGGCTGCGTCGTAGTCGCCACCGGATTCCTTGAGCGCTTCCTTGCAGTCCATCATGCCGGCGCCGGTTGCCTTACGAAGAGCACTTACGTCTTTTGCTGAAATTGACATGCTATTCCTTCTGTGTATTGCTGGTCCGGATCTCTCCGGGTGATTCAGTTTGAAAAATGAAACCTTGCTCCACGCATGGGGGAACAAGACAGGGACAAAAACGATGCCGGGAATTCCGGCATCGTGGTTGATACGAAATGGTTGCCCCCAAAGGACAGCTTATTCGGCTGCCGGTTCGGGTTTGGCTTCGGCCGCAGCGGGCGCAGGTGTCGCAGCAGTTTCTGCGACAGGGGCCGCAGGAGCTGGGGCGGGGGCAGACCTAGCTGCCGGTTTGCCGCCTGACTTGTCCTTGCCTTCGTTTTTGGCGACGACGTTCTTGGAGCCCGCCAAAACCGCATCCGCCATGTGAGAAAGGATGACTTCAACCGAGCGGATACCGTCATCGTTGCCCGGGATCGGAAGATCGACCATGTCGGGATCGCAATTGGTATCAATAAGAGCAACCGTTGTGATGCCCAGACTGCGGGCTTCCATGATCGCGTTCTTTTCTTTCTTCGGATCAACGATAATCATGCAACCGGGCTTGCGGTTCATGGTTCGGATTCCGTTCAGGTTGCGATAGATCTTGCGATACTCACGATTCAGCGATGACTGCGCCTTTTTTGAGTACTGAGCGATCTTTTCTGAACCGCGAATGTCTTCGAGTTCCTCAAGACGGGTCATTCTGGAACGAATCGTGGAAAAGTTCGTCAACGCACCGCCCAACCAGCGCTCACTAACGTAAGGCATCTTGCATCGTTCGGCTTCTTTTTGAACCGCCGCCGATGCCTGTCGTTTCGTTCCGACGAACAACACCAGGCTTCCGCCAGCAGCGACTTCGGCGATGAACTTTTTGGCTCGAAGCAGACCGCGAACCGTTTCGCGAATATCAATAATGTGAATCTGGTTCTTGCGACCGAAAATGTAGGGTCGCATCTTAGGGTTCCAACGGCTCGCACGGTGCCCAAAGTGCACCCCCGCATCAACCAGTTCCTGCACAAGCGAGTTGACAGACATAAATTCTCCTTCCAAGCCCCAAGCGTCCGGTGACCTTGCGTCAGACCACCACTCGAAGTTGGCATTGTTAAAGTAGATAAGAAAAACCAATCGAAACCATTTTCGATTGATGCGACAGTTTATCGGCGTTTTCCATTCGATTCAATTCCTGTCGGACACCAATTCCTCGTTTTTAAGCCTATTTGCCGCGAAGTGCCACGCATCCTCAAGGAAGCCATCAATACGCCGTTAAAGTCGGCAACAATTGACCGACTTTGCCGTAACCACCCAAGTTGACGCTAAAGGTGATCATTGATAAATTTTTGAGATCTGGACAGGAAACCAGTAGGTGGGTCCCGCCCCCGATGCTCAACCTCAAGGAAATAGGAACTGAAATGAGAAGGATTCTGATTCGTGGCTTTTTGTTGACAGCCGCTTGCTGCCTGACGCTCGGTCACGGAAATGTTGCGTCTGCCGATGTCGCAGGGAGCACCAGCAATGGAACGGACATCGCCATTCCGGATAACAATTCCGGCGGCGTTAACTCAAGCTTTACGTCCGTCACGATCACCGATAACGAGATCATCGAGGACATTACCTTCACGATCGAAGGCCTGGACCATGGGTTTATCGGAGACTTGGTCGCGACCGTGACCCGCTTTGATGTCAATGGAAACCAGACTGGAACCGCAACTCTGTTCAATCGGGTTGGCCGGAACGGGTTTGGGGTTGGTGATTCCAGTAACGTTCTTGGCGACTACTCTTTCAACGACGACCCCTCCAACAGCGATCTTTGGCAGGTCGCCGCAAACACCGCAACCGATGCCAACGTTCCGCAAGGGACTTTCTTCACCAGCACACCCAACACTGGTCTGCCTGCGAACTCTCTGTCGCAATTTCTCGGTCAGTCAACCGAGGGCCTGTGGGTTCTGAACCTTTCGGATAACAACGGTGGTACCGCAGGTACTTTCAGGGAATTCTCGGTCAGTTTCGAATCTTCGGCGGCAGTTCCTGAACCATCGACGATAGCGATTTTGGCATTGGGCATGACCGGGCTAATTTCGATTCGTCGCAAACGAAGTTAGCACCGGCGGAACGACGGTCGTAGCGGATTTCACCCGAAATCCGCTGGCAGCAGGGAACTCTGACGAATCCCACTACTGGTCTGTCAGCATTAAAAATTAGGATTGTTCAGATCAGCCGTTTGGGCGTTAGCCCCGGTTTTTCGCTTCGGAACCGTGGCTATCGCCAAAACGTCTAACCCTAAAATCCAATGCTGACACTCCACTACCTATCCCCGTAGGATTCCCATGTCACCTCAGCAACCAACCGAACCAACTGGGCGGTGTGCGTTTGCGGTACACCGCGCCACGTGAATTCGCAACGCGGGATTTGTTCGCCATCGCGACGGTTGTTCGAAGACTCAATCGAATGTGGCAATCTTGCCCAAACGTCAAACTCGACAACTCTCCGACGCCCAGCCGTTGCCGCGCTTCGATTTCGCGGCCTTTCGCGGCCTTTTGGGTGAACCATTCGCCGACGGAGCCATATACTTGCAGGCTCACGCTATCCAGTACTCGATCGCCTGCAAGTTTTCGTGCCCTCACTCGCCAACAATGTTGCCATCAACAACCCGCTTGTCGGGTGCGTGGTGTGCTGCTTTTTGATTCTTGCGTTTGGCTGTGATCGGACCGAGGATCCCCTAATCGGATCGAATTCGCCGCGATTGCTGAAAGTCGATACCGTTCGAATCAAGAAAGTCGATAACGTATTGTCGACGCCGGTCTACTTTGGCGTGCTCCAGCCCAGGGAAAAAGCAGCCCTTGGTTTTGCCAAAGCCGGCACGATCGGCAAGCTTCATTTCAAAATCGGGCAGCAGGTTCGAACCGGCGATGTCCTTGCTGAACTTTCCCAGCAACAACTACTGGAGCGGCGCGGCGAACTTCAGCGGCAGACTTCCAACACCGCAGCCAGCGGCAACTTTCAGGCGAGAGAGCAGCTAAACCAAATAGCTGCCGACATCGAACGGGGCACGATCGTTGCGCCTTTTGACGGCATCGTGGTGGAAAACCATTCGTTCCAGGGCGGTTCGGTTTCGCCCGGTCAGCCCGTGGTGACGCTGTACGACCAGGCAGCACCAAATCTTGAGTTCGACTTTCCGGCCGGCATCGCAAGCAAAATCGATCCCGCGAACGATTGGCAAATCGATATCAATGGCGAACAAATCATTGCTCGCGTTCGCTACAAGTCCCCGATGCAAAAAGTGGGCGGCAATGTACGGATCGCATTTGCCAGCGACCTGCCGATGCAGCCAACATGGAATTTCGGGCAAAGTGTTAAAATTGAGTTTCGCCAGGCGACCGGCAAAAGCGGGTTCTGGGTTCCGACGTCGGCCCTCGTTCGAGGCCAGGGTGGCTCATGGTCGATCATGCAAGTCGTCCCGCTTTCGAACCGCTCTTTGGCAACTTCTTCACAGCGAATCACGCGACGGGTCAGCATTGACGTCGAGCAAACCCGCGGTGACCGTGCGCTGGTCAACGGCGACTTGCAAGACGATGGGCTGATCGTGGCCGGGGGCTTGCACAGAATCGTCGCCGGCCAGGCAATCGATTCTCAGGAAAAAACAGCGGTGGCCTCGCGAGCGGCGGAGCCTGTTGAATGATCGCGAGGTATCTTTACAGCCATCCGCGGATTTTGCTGCTGCTGGTGGCAACGATTATCGTTGCCGGTTTGACTTCGTTTCACCTTCTCCCCCGACTCGAAGACCCGGTACTTGGCAAGCGTGTTGGCGTCATCAGCACCGCGTGCCCGGGTGCCGACACGATTCAAGTCGAATCCATGGTCAGCATTCCTGTCGAACAAGCGCTCCGGTCTGTTGCTGAAATCAAAAGCATCAAATCCAACAGTCGATCAGGCATTTCGAATGTCGTGATTGAGCTTCAGGATCGCGTGACCGACACCGATTCGGTGTGGGCCAAAATCCAAACCCGCCTGGACCAGATTGGTGGCGATCTGCCAGAGCTTGGCGGACGGCAACTGGTGCCGCGTCTGGAAGTCTTTCCGCTGAAAGCCTGGGCAGCGATCATTGCCGTCAAGCCAACAACCGAGAAAACGTCGCCCCGTTCGGTCGCACGCATTGCAAGGTCATTGCACGACCGGTTGCTCGGAATTGCCGGGACAGAAAAAGCCGAACTTTTTGGCGCGGTCAACGAACAGATCAACGTCGAAATGGACGCCTTGGGCCTGTCATCGATTGGCGGATCGGTAGCCCAAATCGCCGCACAGATTCGCCAGCAAACAGGTTCAGCTCCTGGTGGAAGAATTGCCAGCGGCGACACGGAACTTGCGGTCGACACCGGTGACGATCGCGATCCCATCACACAACTGAAGGAACTTTGGATACGTATTGGCCCTCGCGCCGAGTCCGTCAAGCTTTCTGACATTGCGGAGGTGAGCACTTCCATCGACCGCAGCGAAGAGCTTGCCATCATCGACTCCGAGGAAGCCGTCGTGGTGTCTGCGATGGTGGACGACCATTTGCGAGTCGACCTGTGGGCAGAGAAAGTCCGCGACGCGGTCGACGAAATCGCGGCTCGGCATTCAGAAAGTGTCACGATCGAAACGATCTTTAGCCAGTCCGACCAAATCCAGCAGCGATTGGGTGGACTCTGGAAGAACCTTGCCATCGGCACGATTGCGGTCGCGCTGGTGGTATTGCTGCTGATGGGGCCCGGCAGTGCGATCGTCGTTTCGACCGCCTTGCCGCTGTCGGGACTGCTTGTGATCACGGGCCTGCGAGCGATGGACATTCCGCTTCATCAGATGTCGGTCACCGGATTGATCGTGGCGTTGGGTTTGCTGATTGACAACGCGATTGTCATCGTTGAAGAAATCAACAAACGGGTTCGAAGCGGATTTGCGACCGGCGAAGCGATCACCGACGCGGTTCGGCATCTCGCGGTGCCGCTACTGGGATCGACCATCACAACAGCGTTGGCATTTCTGCCAATCGCGACGCTGCCCGGTCCTGCGGGCGAGTTCGTGGGAACGATTGCCGTGAGCGTGATTCTTGCAATCACCGTTTCGTTTTTGCTTTCGTTGTCCTTGATCCCTGCGGTTTTCGGTTGGACAAGGCAGAGAAATCGCGAGTCAGTTGATGACGCCGGGGACCGCGAAGCAAATCAAAATTCATTGCCGCTGGCTTACAGTTCGTTTCTTCAAGCGGTATTTCGCCGGCCTGTTTTTTGTTTGGTTCCGATCGCGGCAGTCGTGTTGGGATGTTTCTGGTGTATACAACGTCTGCCGGTTCAATTCTTTCCTGCTTCGGATCGGCAGCAGATTCAGATCGAAATCGAAGCCGCGTCGGCGGCGACGTTGTCGGGGCTAAAGGAATCAGTAGACCGGGCGATCGGCCTGGTAGGCAAAGAATCCTCCGTCAGCAGGCAGCACTGGTTCCTTGGCCGCAGCGCCCCCACGTTTTTCTACAACATCGTTCCCAGGCGAAAAGGCACGCCGTTCTACGCCCAGGCATTCCTGGACCTAGAAAGCGGAACCGACCCCAAAGAGCTGGCCAGACGGATTCAAAGAACGCTCGATGACAAGCTTGTTCGTTGCCGCTGTCTGGCACGGCAGTTCCAGCAGGGCCCGCCGTTTGACGCGCCAGTTGAAGTCCTGATCGGCGGCCCGGATATCGAAGTGTTGCGGTCCCTGGGAGACGAAGTTCGCCTCGTGATGACACAACTGCCGAATGTGATTCATACGCGAAGCGACCTGCAGGATTCGCGGCCGGGTTTTCAGTTGGAGTTCGATACCAACAAAGCCAACCAGATTGGAGTCTCCAAATCGCAGGTCGCCGGTTTGCTTTACACGTCACTCGAAGGCGCCGATGCCGGGTCGGCATTTGTCGACGGCGTTGACGTTCCGATCAAAGTCACCCTTGACCTGCCGCCGGAGAATCCGCTTGACCATGTGCGAGCCCTGCCGCTTGCCGCTGCGGCGACGCGACCCGCCGGCGCGGCACCTCGACGACCTCCCGGCCCATCGGCGCGCCCCGCAGCGACGACGATTTCGCACATCGCCGATTTTTCGCTCAAGTCAGAACCCGGCGGCATCATTCGAATCGATGGCATCCGCACCAATGAAGTCAAAGCCTACATCGATGCCGGCGTGCTGCCATCAAAAGTCATCGATCAGTTTCGCTCGCGAATGGAACAAGCTGACTTTCGGTGGCCCGACGGCTACACGATGACGCTCGGCGGCGAAGACCAACAGCGGTCCCGAGCGGTCACGAATCTGGTGTCCAATGCAATTCTACTGTTCGCGTTGATGTTGCTGACTTTGGTTGCTTCGTTACGCTCATTTCGTTGTGCTTTGATCATCGCAGTCATCGGCGCGACTGCCGCTTGCATGGCACCGATCGCGCTCTACGTGTTCGGGTTTCCGCTTGGGTTCATGGCGATCGTGGGGACGATGGGGCTGGTCGGGGTAGCGATCAACGATTCGATCGTGGTCCTGGCTGCGATTCAAAGCGACCCGCTGGCAAAGCAAGGTGACGTCGCTCAAATTGCCGCAGCAGTTTACGGATGCACGCGGCACGTCGTGGCCACGACTTTGACGACGATTCTCGGGTTCACTCCCCTGGTCATTGCGGCGGGCAGGTTTTGGCCACCCCTGGCGATCACGATTGCAGGCGGCGTCGCGGGAGCAACATTGTTGGCCCTCTTTTGCGTGCCCGCTCTTTATCGCCTTGTTCAGCAATCCACCCCCTCCGACGGACGGGCTTGAATCGCTCCCGGATTATTCACGAGGCGTGGGCGTCAGAAGCAGTTGAGACAGTGATCGGTTACTCTAATGCGCTGAAACGATCGCTGGGGCTTTCGGCTACCGAATGATTCACATTTCTTGTTGAAATTCAGGTTTTTCCTCGCTCCCGTTGGCCAAACGTAGAATCAACGCCCGTCGTCGTGAATAATCCGGGCTTATAGGCGATTGCACGCCGACAGCTGCCAAAGGACTGGAGGTTTGGATGCCGTTACCGATTCTGTCTGCATTTCCAATACAGTGCTTTCCCCGCCAAACTCAGGGACGTACGAGACTCCTTGCCGTTCTTTTTTTGAGAAAAATCCGGGATATGGAAACATCGGCCTTGCTCGCATTCCGGAGTGTAGCAACAGTCGATTATTTGGTTTGACGTGATTTTACTTCCATGCTTACGCCCGCGATTGCGTCCATAACGACAGGAGCCCTGACTCTCGGCGGCCAGTCCGTTTCCGTAAAGTCACTCGCTGTTGCTTCAAAGGATCAACTGAAATTACACCTGAGCGCCGACCCGGCGGTTCGTCGCCGCGTCGAGAAAGCTGTCGCGATGGTCGACCAGGCGATTGCCGACAACCGACAGATTTACGGAGTGACGACCGGTTTCGGCGGGATGGCGGACAAGTCGATCCCTTGTGAGTTGGCTGCGTCGTCGCAAGAAAATTTGCTTTCGTTTCTCGCCGCTGGTGCTGGCGATCCTCTGGAAGCACGACACACGCGGGCGGCGATGATCCTGCGAGCCAACGTGTTACTGCAAGGTTGTTCCGGTGCGCGATACGAACTCATCGAGCGACTCATCACCCTGGTTAACGCGGATGCCATTCCGGTC
The DNA here is from genome assembly GCA_937928555.1 of uncultured Pirellulaceae bacterium. Taxonomy (GTDB): domain Bacteria; phylum Planctomycetota; class Planctomycetia; order Pirellulales; family Pirellulaceae; genus Mariniblastus. The sequence continues at coordinate 44,559 of CALFWR010000062.1, read as the reverse complement.
GTCCGAGAATTGGGTTCCATCGGTGCCAGCGGCGACCTTGTTCCGCTTAGCGTGATCGCACGAACGATCATCGGCTCCAATGCGATGGTCGAATTGGGCGGCCAGTCACTGATGGCTAGGGAAGCCCTTTTGCGGCTGAACCTGGAACCGCTTTCGCTCCGCCCCAAGGAAGGTCTGGCTTTGGTCAACGGGACTTCGTTTTCTTCCGCGATCGCTGCAGGGGCCGTTTACGAATCCCAAAAGCTGATGTCCGTTGCGATCGGTGCTCACGCGTTGATGCTACGAAGCCTCCTTGCGCTGCAGGCTCCGTTCGCCGATTTTGTTCACCAAAAGAAACCTCATCCGGGGCAAATCTGGATCGCAGCAGCCATGAAGGACCTGTTGTCCGAAGGTCAAGCCGTGACCACCGATCAAGCCGCCAGCGTGCAGGACCGATATTCGCTTCGTTGCCTGCCGCAGTACTTCGGCCCAATCGTTGAAGGCATCGCTCGCGTTCGTTCGATCGTCGAAACCGAAATGAATTCGGTTTCTGATAACCCGCTGGTCGATACCGACGCCGGTGACTTTCACCAGAGCGGCAATTTTCTTGGCCAGTACATCGCGGTGTCGATGGATGAACTGCGACGACACATTGGACTGATGGCCAAGCACCTGGACGTGCAGTTGGCGACGCTGGTGACGCCCGAGTTCAGTCGGGGTTTGCCGCCGTCGCTGCGTGGCAACGATGCGAAACCCTACAACATGGGGCTGAAGGGTTTGCAGATCACTGCAAATTCGATTATGCCGATGCTGACCTGGCAAGCCAATCCAATCACCGAGCATTTTCCGACTCATGCCGAGCAATACAACCAAAACATTAACGGCTTGAGCTGGGGGTCTGCGAATTTGGCCTGGCAAAGTGTGAAGCTGTTTCGTCAATATCTGGGCACGTCGTTGATTTCAGCGGTCCAGGCTTGCGATTTGAGAGCGCGGGGCGTTGCAGGGCATTTTGACGGCCGCGTGATGCTTGGCGAACTGGGCGGTGACCTTTACGAATCGGTATACCGCGTGCTGGGCGTTCCGCTCGGAAAAGACAAGCCTCTGGTTTTTGATGACACCGATCGTTGGCTTGAGCAGGACATTGAATCACTGAAGATGGATCTTGAGAACGGCGACGAGATTCACGCTGCCGTTGCAGTGATCGATGACTCCTTCGAAGCGGAGTTCTGTGAAACGTCATGAACATCTGCGAAAGCCTCACGTCGACCGCAAAGCTCCTGCCAGACAAAACCGCGATTTGGTTTGAAGGCCAATCTATTACCTACAGCCAACTGAATCACGGTTCCGCCGCCGCCGCAGAAGTCCTTTGCGATATGGGCGTTGGCCGTGGCGATCGGGTCGCGATCAAGCTTCCCAATGTGCCCGCGTTTGCGATCTGGTACTACGCTGCCTTACGAGTGGGTGCCATCGCCGTCTCTGTCAGTTCGCGACTGGCCGATTCCGAAGTCCAGTTTGTGATCGAAGACTGCCAGCCCAAGGCGTTCGTCGAAAACGGCCAGGCGACACGAGAAGGAACCGCAACCATCGTGACCTCAGACGATGGACTTTTGTGTAACGGCAAGGCACTGCAATCCGCTTCGGACGCCCAAGCCGGATTTTGGCACAGGGCAGACCCCAACGATGCGGCGTTGATTTTGTACACTTCTGGCACCACAGGATTTCCCAAGGGCGCGACGCTGTCGCACGCCAACGTTCGCTCCAACGTGGCGGCCTTCAATCATCTTTGCAACCAACAGTCGAAGGATGTTGTCCTGCTGGCGGTGCCGTTGTTTCATTGCTTTGGCCAGAACGCGTTGTTGAATTCGGTGCTAAACGTCGGGGCCACGCTGGTCATGCAGCGACAGTTTGATCTGACCGAAGCGGTGAATCTGATTCAGGAACAAGGCGTCACGCAGCTTTACGGTGTGCCGATGATGTTTGGTTTACTGCACGACCGCTGCGATGCATCCGATTTGAGTTCGGTAAACTATTGCTTTTCGGCAGCCACGACGCTGCCGATCCAAACCGCTCAGCGGTGGCGGGAAAAGTTCAACATGCCGATCCATGAGGGATATGGACTGACCGAGACATCGCCGTTTGCCAGCTACAATCATAAAGTTCGATTTACTCCCGGTTCGATTGGGACTCCGATTGACGCTGTGGAAATGAAAGTCGTCGATCCGGAAACCGGTCAGGAGTGCCAGCCCGGCGAACCCGGCGAAATTATCATTCGTGGCCCCAACGTGATGCTGGGCTACTGGAATCGCGATGAAGAAACTGCCGAATCCATCCGCGCTGGCTGGTTTCATTCGGGCGACATTGGCCAGGTTGATCAGGATGGTTTTTTTTACATCGTGGACCGGGTCAAAGACATGATTTCGGTGGGCGGATTGAAGGTCTATCCGGCCGAAGTCGAGCGCGTGCTGCTGGATCACGCGAGCGTCGAAGAGGCTGCGGTGGTTGGGTTTCCCGACGAAGTCTTCGGCGAGCAGGTGGTTGCTTTTCTTGTCAGCCACGAAGTTCCGGCGGACGCAGTGCATGGCGATGGTGTCGGCTCAGGCAGCAGTCATCCGGTTGCCGATGACGTGCGAGCGTTTGCCCAGTCGCGACTTGCGAACTACAAATCGCCGCGTCAAATTATTTTCCTCAAGGAACTGCCGCGAAACCCATCGGGAAAGATCCTCAAGAAAGAACTTCGCGAGCGGAACATTCCCTCGCCTGCCAGCGCCGACTCTGCGGCGCAGCTTCAGCTTCGTCGGCCAACATTAAAAAACACCCTCGCCAGAACCCATGCGAACAATCGCATCGCTGCGACGAACGAATTCCTCCAGGGCCTGGTGCAAACGATTGGCCGCCAGGACGAGGCAGTGCTGCCCGAAACAAGGCTGCTCGACGCGGGGCTCGATTCGCTGATGATCGTCGAAATGAGTGCCCAACTTCAGGCGGAACTTGGCCCGGGGCATGAGTTCGCTGCGACAACGATTTTCGATCACCCTCGCGTTTGCGATTTGGCCGGGTTCCTGGTTGAGCAGCTATACACGAAAGAATCCGCAGCGATCGCCGACCACAAACCGGCAGCGGAAACAGTTTCCGATTCGATTCGCGAAGAAGTCGAATCGCTTTCGGAACAGGAAGCCATCGAAGCACTTCTGAAGGAGCTTCAGTAGTGATCGATCAAGGAAGAAACAGGAATCCAATTCGCCCTACGGAAAAGCCGTCGAACTTCCATGCTTCGGCTACGGGGATCATTACATCATGAACAATTCGACGACGATCAAGCCGGAAACCATCGCGGCCCTTTCCCCTGCCAAACAGGCGTTGCTAAAAATCCGCGAGCTGAAACAGCAACTCGCCCAGGCTCAGTTCGTCACCGGCGAGCCGATCGCGATTGTTTCGATGGCCTGTCGTTTTCCCGCCGCAGCTTACACGCCGGAAGCCTTTTGGGATTCGCTGGTCAAACAAACGGACAACGTCAGCGAAATCCCAACCGACCGCTGGGATATGGATGCGTTTCACGATGACGACCCGAATGTGCCAGGGAAAATGTACGCGCGTCGCGGTTGCTTTTTGGATGGCATCGACCGAATGGACCCTGAGTTCTTTGGCATTTCGCCGCGTGAAGCGACGTGGGTTGATCCGCAGCAAAGGCTTCTGATGGAGTGCGGCTGGGAAGCCCTCGAACGGGCCGGATGGCCAACAAAAAAGATCGCGGCTCGGACCGGCGTGTTTGTTGGTTGGATGCACAACGACTATCAAAACGAAGCCAGCGATTCGTTTTTGAATTTGAATCCGTACATCGCGACCGGTGCTGCAGGAAGTTTTCTTTGTGGTCGCCTGGCGTACTATCTTGGGCTGCAGGGCCCCAGCGTCGCGGTTGATACCGCCTGTTCGTCATCACTGGTTGCGATCCACCTTGCCATCCAAAGCCTCCAGTGTCGCGATTGCGATCAGGCCCTGGTCGGTGGCGTTAACGCGATTTGCTCGCCAACGACCAATATCCTCACCTGCAAGCTCCAGGCTCTTTCGCCGACCGGTCAATCGCGTGCATTCGACGCCGCGGCGGACGGTTACCTGCGCGGCGAAGGCTGCGGCGTGGTGACTTTGCGGCGGCTTTCGGATGCCGAAGCGGCCGGCGACACGATCCTTGGCGTGATCCGCGGATCGGCTGTTGGTCACAACGGATTCAGCAGCGGGCTGACCGCTCCCAACCCCAAGGCCCAAGAAAAAGTCATCCGCGAAGCGGTCGACCGAGCCGGCTTTTCTCCCGGCCAGATCGCCTACCTCGAAGCCCACGGAACGGGAACCGAGCTGGGTGATCCGATCGAAATGCGAGCCGCAGCGGCGGCGCTTTCCGGGGATCGCACCAAAGATAATCCGCTGCTCGTCGGCAGCGTGAAAACAAACATCGGCCACCTCGAAGCCGCAGCGGGCATGGCGGGTATGATCAAAGTCCTGCTGGCGATGCAGCACGACGAGATTCCCGGCCAGTTAAATTTCGAAACACCCAACCCACACATTCCTTGGGATTCGATTCCTGTCAAAGTCCTCACCGGGACGACGCCCTGGCCTGACGACCAACAAAAAATCGCCGGCGTGAGCGCGTTTGGAATGAGCGGCACCAACGCACACGTTGTTGTCGAAAACTACCGGCCAACTGGAAAGCCACAGAGTTCTCACGTTCGATCGGTCGGATCGAAACCGAAGTCGGCCACCGCCGAGCCAGCCCAGTTGGTCACGATTTCTGCCAAATCTGAATCTGCCCTTGAAGAGCTTGGTGACTCGTTTGCGAAACACCTTGCCGGCACATCCGCGCCCCTGGCCGATGTTGCCTTTTCGGCGACCGTCTGCCGGGACTCATTTGAGCACCGAATCGCGGTGGTTGCCGAAAATTCCACTGACGCAGCGGACCAACTGCAATCGTTGCTTCGCGGCAGCAAAGCCGAACAGGCTTTTTCAGGTTACGCCCGTCGCGAACCCAAAACGGCGTGGCAATTTACCGGCCAGGGATCGCAGTACACAGGCATGGCCGCTGGGCTTTACGATCGCTACGAGGTGTTCCGGGACGCCATCGATTTTTGTGATCGGCAGATTCAGTCGCTTCGCGGCGAGTCGCTTCGCGATGTGCTGTTTGGCGAATCGGATCGGATCAACGACACCACATGGACTCAGCCCGCGATCTTTGCGGTGCAAATGGGGCTGGCAAAACTGCTGCAAAGCTGGAACCTTCAACCGGACATCGTTCTGGGCCATAGCGTTGGCCAATTTGCGGCCGCCTGCGTTGCCGGGATGATGTCCTGGGACGATGGATTGAAACTTATTTGCGAACGCGGACGCCTGATTGGCAGCCTGCCGCGCGGCGGAAAGATGCTGGCCGTGTTTGCTTCCAACCAAGAAGTCACAGCAGCCATCGATGGTCGCGACCACGTTTCGCTTGCCGCCGAAAACGGCACCCACATGGTCGTCTCAGGGACCGAAGCCGCGGTCGCAGAAATCGAATCGGTGTTTGCTGAAAAAAGCATCCGCACAAAAATGCTTGTCACATCGCACGCGTTTCACTCGCACCTGATGGATCCGATCCTGGAACCCTTCGCGACGTTCGCCGATTCGGTTACGTTCGCGCCGGCGAAGATCCCCCTGGTCTGCAACATCACCGGCGAGATACTTGCCGCCGACCGTGTGCTTGATGGGCAATACTGGGCTCAACACATTCGCAGCGCCGTTCGCTATGCCTCCAGCATCGAAAGGCTTAACGAGGTCAATGTCGACGTTTTGCTTGAACTGGGTCCGCACGCAGTGCTGACGCGGATGGCGGCGGCAAACTGGAAACGCCAACCCGATTCACTGGCATGTTGCCTTGTTCGGGACAACGCTGACCACGATTCGATCGTTGCCTGTTTGGGACAGCTATACGTCCACGGTGCCAATCCGAATTTTGAGAAATTCTTTGCGGACTTCGACTCCGACGCGAGCCGAGTCCTGTTGCCGACGTATCCGTTTCAGCGTCGTCGATTTTGGGGGCCGGACAAACCTCGGGCCGCTCATGCGGAGTTCCACACCGCGCACCCACTGCTGGGCAGTGAGATTTCGCTTGCCGGTGCCAACAATGAAAAACGTTATGAGAGTTTCGTCGACACCGACAGCCCTGCCTGGCTTCCCGATCACGAAGTCATGGGCAACGTCGTGCTGCCGGGGGCCGCGTGGCTTGAGATCGCGATCGCGGCCGCAGAAGGACAATCGATCGTCGATGCGACCTTTGAACTGCCACTGCAACCGGTCGCCCGCACTCCCATCCAGACCGTGATCAAATCCAATCCCGAAACGGGACGGTCGCTTGAATCGTGGTCCGGTGGCAAAAGCTGGCAACGTCACTTCACCGCGAAATTCGAATCCGCCACAACCGACGGACCAGAAAAGATCCAGACGGCGTCGCTTGTCGAGCGATGTTCTGAGACCGGCAACGTGGAAGACTTTTATCGCCACATGGAATCCTTGGGCTTGAACTACGGCCCGCAGTTCCAGGTCATCCAGTCGATTGCTTTTAACGAAACCGAAGTCGTGACAACGTTGGTCGATCAGGCCGACATTCGTGGTTTCAACGTATCGCCCACGATTCTTGACGGAGCCCTGCACTCGCTGGCGGTTGGCTTACTCAAAGAGGACAGCGACCATTTATTTTTGCCCGTCGGCGTTGGCCGGATCGACTCGTTCAGCACGGTTTCGGGCGAAGTCACCTGTCATGCGGTTTGGAAACAGAACGAAGGGGCCGTTCGCACAGCGGACCTGACGCTGATTGGCGAAGATGGATCGGTGTTGTTGCAGTTGGTCGATCTACGTGTGCAACAGGTCAGCCTTGCTGCGATGCGAAAGATGGCCGGCCAGGGCGTCGAGCGTCTGGCTTACGAGATCGCCTGGGAGCCTTTGCGGTTGACGGCGCCGATTGAAGGCAAGTTGAACTGGCTGGTTGCTTGCGCGGATCCGGATTCTGATCTGGCGAACACGCTCGCGAATCAGTTACAGGAAAAAGGCCACCACGCAGCTGTTGTCGGGGCGAGCGAGGACTGGGGCGCGTTGCTGAAAAGCCAAACCGGTGGGGACCCGGCCGACGATTCCCAGTGGGCTCCTGACGGAATCACGTGGATCATCGACACTTCGTCCGCCGATTCAGCCAGGCAAAACGTCAGCGGATTGTTGAACCTGTTCGCTGCCCTTCAAGAGCGAGACATTCGCGGCATTGATTGCGGAATTCAAATCGTGACCGGCAATGCGGTCAACGTGCATGACTTTGATCCGGACCCGGAGCAGCATCAGTTTTGGGGATTGGGCCGTGTTCTGGGTGCCGAACAACCGCAGTATCGAGTTCGCCTGATTGATTTGAGTGGTGAATCGAATGCCAATTCACTGGTGGACGTTTTACTGTGCGAAACCAAAGACAATCAGATTGCGATCGGGAAAGATGGCTTTTTCGTTCCGCGGATGATTCCGGCAAAACTAAAGGACTCCGAAGCCCCGATCGCGCGTCCCCAAGCGGCTTACCTGATCACCGGCGGGCTGGGCAAGCTTGGCCGCGTCGCCGCAAAGTGGCTTGCTGAAAAAGGCGCTGGTCAGGTGGTTCTGGTCTCGCGGCGCGACCCGGACGAAGAGACCGTGGCCTTTTTGGACACCGTTCGCTGCGACGTCATCGTCCACAATGCGGACCTTTCTTCGCGCGAGCAGATCGCGAAACTGTTCGCCCGCTTTGACAGCGACCTGCTTCCCCTTGGCGGCGTCATCCACGCTGCGGGTGTCATGGACGATGGCTTGATCGACCAGCAAACATGGGAGCGCTTCGAAAATGTGCTGGCCCCCAAAGTAATCGGCGGGCGACTGTTGCACGAGTTCACCGCGGGACTCAGTCTGGACTTCTTCGTCCTGTACTCTTCCGCCGCGTCGACACTCGGTTCACGCGGGCAGAGCAACTATGCGATGGCCAATGCGTTTCTCGATGGCCTCGCCCAACACCGCAAAGCCAACGGCTTGCCGGCGACGAGCATCAATTGGGGGCCGTGGACCGAAGGCATGGCCGACGACGAGCGAATCCGCAAACAACTTTCGCTTCAGGGAATCGCGCCGCTTTCGGTGGACGATGCTCACACGGTGATGGAAAAGATGCTCGCATCGCAACTGACCCAAGCCACCGTGATCGATGCGGATTGGCGACGGATGCCGATGAGCGGCGCGAATCCGATGCTTTCCAAACTCGCGCCCGCCAAACGAAAAAGATCGCAGGGCGATTCGCAGTTGGTCGCCAAATTGAAAAAACTTGCAACCGCCGAAAGACGCCCTGCCCTGCTGAAAATTGTCAGCGAGTCACTGCAACGGATCCTCTCCACGCCCGATGCGCCCGCGACCGATCGGCCATTGATCGAAATGGGTCTGGACTCCCTGATGGCGGTCGAATTCGGCACCGAACTTCAGCAAATGCTCGGCGACGGGTTCGACGTCGGCCCCACGATGCTTTTCGATCACCCCAGCATTGACGCGATCACCGATCACGTTTTGGAACTGGTTAACGAATCGGATTCTGGCGAATCGAAACCGGAATCTGCAAAAGCCGTCGCAATCCAACAGCCAAAATCAATCGACCGCGAAGACATCGCGATCATTGGAATGGCCTGCCGGTTCCCGGGAGCCCACAACGTCGAACAGTTTTGGCAGAACCTTGTCGATGGTGTCGATTCGGTGCGGGAAATCCCTGCCGATCGCTGGGACATCGATCGCTTTTACCGCGAAGAACCAACGCCTGGAAAAATGTATACCCGTCACGGCGGTTTCCTGGATGATATCGATCAGTTCGACCCGGAGTTTTTCAACATCAGTCAACAGGAAGCCTGCTGGATCGATCCGCAGCACCGGATGCTGCTGGAGAATTCTTACCTTGCGATGGAAAATGCGGGGATCGCCACGGCACCGCTTGCCGACAGCAACGTCGGCGTGTTCATGGGAATTATGGGCCAGGACTACGCGTTCATTCCGACTTTGGACGACGAAGGGATCATCGAAGCCTTCCAGGGTGCGGGGCTTTCGCACAGCGCCGGCGTTGGTCGTATCAGCTACGTGTTTGGCTTTCACGGCCCCAGCGTTGCCGTCGATACTGCCAGCAGTAGCTCGCTGGTGGCGCTCATGCAAGCCGTCCGCTCGCTCCAGGAAGGCAGTTGCAACATGGCTTTGGCCGGCGGCGTCAACGCGATTCTCGTTCCGGTCAACTCTTTGCTGATGTCCAAAGCCGGCTTGCTCTCGAAAGACGGCCGCTGCAAGTCGTTCAGCGCCGACGCCAGTGGCTTTGGTCGCGGCGAAGGCTGCGGCGTGGTGGTGCTCAAGCGGCTTTCCGATGCCCAGCGTGATGGCGATCGAATCATGGCCGTGGTTCGCGGCGGAGCGGTCGTTCACGGCGGCACCAGCAGCGGCATCACCGCACCGAGCGGCAAAGCCCAGTCGCGTGTGATCACCGAAGCGCTACGCGACGCCGGCGTTGCGCCTTCGCAGGTCCAATACCTTGAAGCCCACGGAACGGGAACGGAGTACGGCGATCCGATGGAATTGATGGCCGCGGCGGGAGTTTATGGCAAAGGCCGCGATCGCGAGCAACCGTTGCTGGTGGGATCCGTGAAAGCCAACATCAGCCACCTCGAAGCCGCCGGTGGAGTCTCGGGGCTGATCAAGACGGTTCTTTGCCTGGACAAAGGCACCATTCCGCCTCAAGTTCACTTTGACCAACCCAGCCCTCACGTTCCGTGGAAGCGGCTGCCGGTGAAAATGGTGACCGAAAAAACGGACTGGCCCGATGTCGAACAACGCCTCGCCGGACTGACCGCGATCGGCTTGATCGGCACCAACGCCCACGTGGTGCTCGGCGGCTACGATTCGCCAAACAATTCGCCAATCGCTTTGCCGAACAGCGAAAGCGCGCCCCAACCACCTGCCCCATCCAAACGACAACTGTTCACACTGAGCGCCAAAACACCGGAATCGCTGGCCAAACTTGCCACTGAATTCCACCGTTGGCTATCGCAAAAACCCGACGCCAATCTTCGCGATATTTGCTCGACGCTCGCCGTCGGCCGACGGCACTACCGGTACCGCATCGCCGAACATGTTGCGACACTGGACGAGCTTGCCGGCGTCCTACTGGATCGCGGCGCTCAGGAAATCCAGCCCGCAGGAACCAGCCCAACTCTCGTTTGGGAATTTTCGGACCGCGGATTTGAAATCGGAGTCGCTCGCGAGCTGTTTCGCCACGAACCCGTCTTCCGCAATGCGATCCGTGAAATCGACCAACGGCTAGCCGCAGAATTTGAAGGGCTCAAACCCAAAGCGAGTCTCTTTGCCGGGACGGATGAACCCGAAGAGCTTAACTACACCGATGTATTCGCGTTTCACTGCGGCGTGGCCAAACTGCTTCAGTCGTGGGGCATCCAGCCTGACCTTGCGATCGGATTCGGCAGCGGGCAATACGCCGCAGCGTGCGTCGCGGGTTGCCTTTGTTTCCTTGACGCGGCGGTGCTTGTTCAGAAAAGTTACGAGATACTCCACAAGCATGATTGGACATCGGCGGATGATTCGACATCGGCGGATGATTCGACTTCGGCGGATGACGAGCTTGATGCCTTTGAGGCTTTCGCGGACCAGTTCAATTTTTATCCGCCCAATTTGCCGTTGGCTTGTGCCCGATCCGGTCAGATGATCCCCGTCCACAAGTCGCCCGGCGGAAACTATTGGCGCGAGCATGTGTTCGCCCACGTCAAACGCGACGAAGTTCTTGATCTGGTCACGGAATTCGGAGCCGATGCTCGGATTCGGTTTGGCGGACAAATCAACAAGGACTCAACGACCATGCAGTTCGACACGCAACAGGGCCACTATCTGGACGTGATCACAGAACTGTACAAGCTGGGCATCGCCTTGGATTTCGGCCCCACGTTCAAAGGCGCAAGAAAGCTTGCTTTGCCTGGCTACGTGTTTGAAAAACAGCGATACTGGATCACGGAGGTCGCAAAATATGCCCAACCCAACTAACACCCGGACGACGAATTTCCAGTCAGGAGCGACAACATGATCGCCAATCGAAAATACGACGTCGCCATCCTTGGCGGGGGTCTCGCGGGCCTGACTTTGGCCCGGCAACTGCTGATGAAGCGACCGGACATCGACATCGCGGTGATCGAAAAGCGCAAGTTTCCCGTTTCCGAAACGACGCACAAGGTCGGCGAATCATCGGTCGAAATTGGGGCTCACTATTTCGGCGAAGAGCTGAAGCTGAAAAAGCATCTGACCGATCACCAGCTTCCCAAATTTGGCTTGCGGTTCTTCTTCAAAGATCCGTGGCAATCGCTGGCTGAAGGAACCGAAGTCGGCGGCAGCAGCTTTTTTACCGCACCCAGCTACCAGATGGACCGCGGCAGGCTGGAAAACTTTCTTGCCGAAGAAGACATCAGCATGGGAGCAACGATTTTCGATGGCTCTCGCGTCAAAGAAGTCACGCTCGATTCATCAGAAAACGGAACGCGGGACACCACGCACAAAATTCGCATTGTTCGCGACGGTCAATCCAGCACCATCGATGCGAAGTGGATCGTTGACGCCAGCGGTCGGGCGGCGTTCATCAAACGGAAGCTTGGCCTGGAAGAAGACCTTGGCCACGACATCAACGCGGTTTGGTTTCGCATCGACCATCGCCTGGAAATCGACAAATGGTGTGACGATTCATCGTGGCAGACGTTGTGTGGCAAAGTCCAACGGCGTTGGCTTAGTACCAACCACCTGATGGGCGAAGGTTATTGGGTTTGGATCATTCCGCTTGCAACCGGATCGACCAGCGTTGGGATAGTTGCCGATCCGCGAATTCACAAACTGCAGGAACTCAATTCGTTCGAAAAGTCGCTTGCGTGGCTGCGTGAAAACGAGCCCGAGTGCGCCGATGCGATCGTACCGCATCGCGAAAAGATGCAGGACTTCCTCGCGATCAAGAAAATGTCTCGTGGCTCGCGGCAGGTCTTCAGCGCCGACCGCTGGGGTCTGGTCGGGGAAGCGGCGGCCTTTTTGGATCCATTCTATTCGCCGGGAAGCGACTTCATTGCGATCGGCAACACGATGGTCGGCAAGCTGATCGAAGAAGACCTTGACGGCAACTCGATCCAGCAATTGGCTCCAACTCTGCAAAGCGTTTTCCTGACGCTGTTCCAGAACAACCTGCTGACGTATCGCGACCAGTATCCACTATTTGGCAATCCCCGAATTATGGCCCTGAAGTTCGTCTGGGACTACGCGGTATACTGGGGCTTTCCGGCGCTGTTGTACTTCAACGAAAAACTCACCGACGTCCCTTTCATTCAGACGCTTCATCGCGGGATCGAAGACATTCGCGACATGAACCTGAAGATGCAAGATTTCTTTCGGTCGTGGTATCAAAACGATCCGCACGTTAGCGCACCGGCGGCATTTGTAGACCAAAGCAACATCGAAATCATGACTCGGCTGAACAAAGAACTGGTCGAGAAACTTTCCGACGCCGATTTGAAAACCCGCTTCAACGAGAACGTTGAACTGATTCGCGATTTGATGTTTGAAATCACCCAGCGCGTACGAAGCCTGCAGCCGCAAATCGAAAGCGACATCGCGGACCAGGCGTCGAATGAAAATCGGCTGTGTGATGTATTTGAGATGTTGGAAATTTAGCAGCAGCGGCAACGCATCGAATAGAAGATGCAAGCCGTAACAACAAAAGGCACCTGTTCCGGACTTTCCCCAATGCAAGACGTAACCATCCTCGGCGGAGGCCTCGCCGGACTTTCGCTCGCGATCCAACTGCGGCAAAAGTTGCCCAAGGCCTCGATCATGGTGATCGAAAAACGCAAGCACCCTGTGCCCGAAGCGGCCCACAAAGTCGGCGAATCCACGGTCGAAGTCGCCGCGCACTACTTCGGCACCATGCTGGGGCTGAAGGACCACATCAACGCCGACCAGTTGCCAAAGCTCGGTTTGCGATTCTTCTTTCCCGCCGGCGACAACTCGCAAATTGAAAAACGATTGGAACTCGGCGGACAGCGATACGCCCCCTGCCCTTCCTATCAACTCGACCGCGGGCGATTTGAAAACCACCTGGGCGACCTGTGCATCGAAAGAAACATTGACTTTATCGACCAAGCCAACATCAAAGATGTTCGTGTTGCTCGGGGCGATGCCCATGCGGTGGACTTCGACATCAACGGCGAAATACACACGATTGAATCAAAGTGGCTGATCGATGCTTCCGGGCGGCGTGCGTTTCTCAAACGCAAACTTGGCATGCAAAAAGAATCGCCACACATCGGCAACGCGGCCTGGTTCCGGTTCAGTAATCGAATCAAAATCGACGACTGGAGCAACGACCCTTCCTGGCAATCGGCACATTCGGGGCTGACCGCTCGCTGGTACAGCACCAATCACTTCATGGGCGAAGGATACTGGGTTTGGATCATTCCCCTGTCCTCCGGATCGACAAGCATCGGGATCGTTGCGGCCCAAGAGTTCCATTCGATCTCGGATTTTAACTCGATCGATAAAGCCACCACGTGGCTGGAAAAGTTCGAACCGCAGTTGGCCGACGTGGTCAAAGACAACCGTGAGAACCTGCAGGACTTTCGCGCGATCAAGCGCTACGCCGTTGAATGCGACCAGGTGTTCTCGCGGCACCGCTGGGGCATCACCGGAGAAGCTGGCTTTTTTCACGACCCGTTCTATTCTCCGGGCAGTGACTTTATTGCGTTTGGCAACACATTCCTGACCGATTTGATTTCGCGTGACCTATCGGGCAAAGGCTTCCGCATCCGGGCCTTTTCCTATGATCGAATTTTCAAACGCTTTTACTACGGAACTTGCACCGCCTATCAGGATCAGTATTGCATGTTCGGTAACCCGACGGTGATGCCGGTAAAAATTCTCTGGGACTACCTGATTTACTGGTCGATCACTGCGTTCATTTTTATGCAGGATCGAATGTGCGAGCAGACGATGTACATGCGGAACCTTGGCCGACTTAAACGGCTTGGCAAAGTCAATCATTTCATGCAAGAACTGTTTCGGGACTGGCACCAGCAGACAAAGGACCGGCCTCGCACCGACGGAGTGATCGACATTTCGCAGATGCAGTTGATCCGCGAAATGAACGCCCGCTTGCTGGAGGATTTGGATGCGAAAAGTTTCCAGCGTCGCTTCGCCGCAAACCTGGCTCAACTTGAAACTTTGGCCCACGAGATTGCGATCGAATCGGGAATGAACAAAGAAGTCCCATTTGATCTACCAGCCAACGAGCTGGTGCTTGCCGACTCATTTGAGGGCGTGTTTCACGGCCATCAGCGAATTCGGGTTGCCCCAGAACCCGTAACAGCCCACTAAAGCGGCGTTCTGGCTCGCAAAATCGGGCTCCGAACGGGAACCCGGTCGCGGGTCGCGTCCCAAAGGTCCCAGACCTTGGCCCGGGGAACCGCTTGCCTGGCAAAAGTGGACTTCCCTGAATCCAGTATTCAACTATCATTCCGCTACGGGATAATATCAGCCTTTATAGTGATCAGGATTTGCTCCGACTTAGAGCACCTTGGCCACGGGTTGGTGGTGTCAATTGCACGGACGTGGTTGACGTTGCCTATTGGACTCGCGGTCATTTCTTGGCTTTTTGTCAACCAACGCACTCGTTGCGTTACCGGTCCATGATGACGACGCCGATAGCCGTACAGTGAATCGCCAATTGTTGGCATTCCTTTCATTACTTTTCAAGAACAACTTTTGTTGATGGTGCTTCAATGAACCTGAAGAAAGTCCGAAACATCGGGATCTCTGCCCACATCGACTCCGGCAAGACAACTTTGAGTGAACGCATTCTGTTTTACACAGGCCGCATTCACAAAATCGAAGAAGTCCGCGGTGGCGGTGACGGCGCGACTATGGACCACATGGAACTTGAAAAGGAGCGTGGCATCACTATCACAAGTGCTGCGACGCAAGTGAAATGGGGTGATCACACCATCAACCTGATCGACACTCCTGGTCACGTTGACTTTACCGTGGAAGTAGAACGCTCACTCCGCGTTCTCGACGGTGCGATCCTTGTCCTTTGTTCAGTCGGCGGTGTTCAGGCCCAGTCCTTGACCGTTGACCGTCAGATGCGGCGTTACAAAGTTCCCCGCCTTGCGTTCATCAACAAGATGGACCGCACCGGTGCGGACCCGTTCAGTGTCGTCGAGCAAATGAAAGAAAAGCTCAACGCCAACGCTGTCTTTTTCCAGCTACCAATCGGTGCCGGTGAGACCTTCGAAGGTTGCATCGACCTGATTCGTATGGTTGCCTATCGCCACGAAGGCGCGAAAGGTGAAAACGTCGTCGAAGCTGAAATCCCAGCCGAACTTGCTGACAAAGCACAAGAGAAACGCAGCGAGATGCTCGAAGCTCTCGCGATGTTCAGCGACGAGATGATGGAACTGCTGCTCAACGAAGCCGACGTTCCCGAAGAGCTGATTTACACAGTCGCCACCCAGGCGATTCAGGCTCAGGAAATCACACCGGTCTACATCGGCACCGCCCTTGGCAATAAGGGAGTCCAGCCTCTGATCGATGCCGTTTGTAAGTTCCTGCCGTCTCCGCTTGAGCGCGACATCAAGGCCATGGACTACGAAGATCCTGACAAGGAGATTCCCCTTGCTCCTGATAAAGACAAATCGCTTGTCGGCATGGCGTTCAAGCTTGTTGAAGACGCGTTCGGTCAACTGACTTACATGCGACTTTATCAGGGCACGATCAAGAAAGGCGAAACTTATTTTAACCAACGTACTGGCCGCAAAGAGCGTTTCAGCCGAATCGTTCGCATGCACTCGGACAAACGCGAGGAACTGGACGAAGCTTACGCCGGCGACATCGTGGCGGTCATGGGCATCGACAGCGCCTCGGGTGACACTTACGCCAACGCAGCAAAGACCTGCTCTCTGGAGAACATCTTTGTTCCCGAGGCGGTGATCACCGTTGCGGTTGAGCCAGCTGAACGTTCAAGCGCTGAAAAAATGGGTAAAGCTCTCCAGCGTTTCCGCAAAGAGGATCCGACCTTCCGCGTTTTCAGTGACGAGGAAACCGGCGAGACTCTGATCGCGGGAATGGGTGAACTTCACCTTGATATTTACGTTGAGCGAATCAAGCGTGAGTACAAACTGGACGTCAACGTGGGCGCTCCCAAAGTTTCCTACCGTGAGACGCCGACGCAAACCGCCGAATTCGACTACAAGCACAAAAAGCAGTCCGGTGGTTCGGGCCAGTTTGCCCACATCAAAGGTGCTCTGGAAGTCCTTCCAGAGGACACCGAAGAAGAAGTCGGCGATGAGCGGTTCCTGTTCGAAGATTCGATCGTCAGCGGTCGCATCCCAAAGCAGTTCATTCCTGCGGTCGAAAAAGGACTTCGCACGTCGATCGTCAAAGGCGTGCTGGCCGAGTACCCGGTTGTGGGTCTCAAGTGCCACCTCAAAGACGGTTCGTACCACGACGTTGACTCTTCGGAGATGGCGTTCCAGACCGCTGCCCGCGGCATGTTCCGTGAGTACATGCCAAAGACGAAACCGGTACTTCTTGAGCCCGTCATGTTGGTCGAAATCGAATCGCCGGATCAGTTCCAGGGCGGTATCGTGGGTGACCTGACATCGCGCCGCGGAATCGTTGAATCGACGGACATGAAAGCCGACGGCAGCGTGACGATCATCTGCGAAATTCCACTCAGCGAGACCTTTGGTTACGCGACGGACCTTCGCTCGATGTCACAAGGCCAGGCAACTTTCTCGATGGAAGTTAAAGGCTACCGCCGGACGCCCGCCAACGTGCAGGAAGAAGTCATCGAAAAGCGTCGCAAGGAAAAAGAAGAGCGGAACAAGTAGTTCACATTTTCCAACTTGAAATCAAAAGGCCACCGGGATTCGGTGGCCTTTTTTTTGCTTGCCTCGCAAACCCGACAAGCCCAGTGCCCAAATTGAATTGAATCGGCCGTTTGTTGTCACTGGTGCCGGGATTGGCAAACTTGCAGCGATTGAGTCCAATTTGATGAATCCATTTGTTGCAAAGAGACCCATGAAAAGATTTCTGTTTATCGTCGCCGCTGTGGCTTTTGCCGGAGGTTGCCAAGGCGAAGATGTCGCAAAACAAGCACCCGACGACACCGCATCGGCAAACGCCAACGTCGATCCCACGCCAGCCTCTGATTCCGATGCCCTGAAAAGCGAATCGACTCCTGCACCAGTTGCGACCAGTCCAACTGATGCGGTGGTGGATTTTAGCTTGCGGCTACTGTCATGGAACGTCGAATCAGGCGGGTCGGAACCCGAGGTCATTGCCCGCGAATTGGCAGAGATGGGCGACTACGATGTTGTTGCGCTCACCGAAGTTCTTCCGGGTGCTTCGGAACTTTTCCGCGACGCCGTTGGTGAGCAATTCGAATCCATTACCGGACGATCGGGGCGCGACGATCGCATGATGCTGATCTACAATCGGAACACCCTTGAGTTGGTTCGCAAATTTGAGATCGAAAAAATTAACTTCAAGCAACGTTATCGAAGTCCACTGGTGGCCCACTTTCGCGACAAGCTAACGGGCAGTGAGATCCTAGTGGTGGTTAATCATCTTGCCCGAGGCAAAGCAAAAGTCCGACAGACGCAGGCGAAACAACTCGTCGAGTGGGCTCGTCAAGAGACTTTTCCCATCATCGCTGTGGGCGACTATAACTTTGATTACGTTTTCGAAACCAGAAAAGGCAACGAGGCCTTTCGCCTGTTTATGAAAGACAATGTCTTCAAGTGGATAGAACCGGTCGAACTGATCGACACCAACTGGTACGACAATCCGCAGGATCCCGACGGAAAGGACGACTACCCGGGGAGCATGTTGGATTTCGCTTTTGTCGCCAACGCCGCAGCACAATGGCATAGCAGTTGCAAAGTGATCGTCAGAGAAGGCGATTTTCCTGACACGGATAAAACGAGTGACCATCGACCCTTTGAGTTGATCGTATCGGCACGATAGGACAACGTTTTTTGGACGACTAAAGTTGAACGAGTTGACTCTCTCAAACTTTGCCAACAGATCTTCCAACCTGTTGCAAACCATCATGCTGCTGGTCGCGATGGCGATCCTTGGAGGCTTTGTGGGGTTCGTTCTAGGCGGAAAAACCGGCCTGATAATCGCAGTTGGCTTGACTCTGTTTGGCCTGTTCATGGGGCAGCAGGCATCCGCGAAAATCGTCTTGCGAATGTATAAGGCTCAGCCGCTGGGTCCTCATCAGGCCCCGGAGCTGTTTGAGATGTATCGCCAATTATGCGTCCGAGCCGAACTCTCGCCACACCCCGGGCTGTACTACATCCCCTCGCGGATGGCGAACGCGTTTGCGGTCGGCAGGGGCAACTCGTCGGCGGTAGCGGTCACCGACGGCATCTTGCGGATGATGAACCCGCGAGAGATCGCCACGATTCTTGCCCACGAAATCACACACGTGCGCTGCAAAGACACCACCGTGCTGGGATTCGCCGACATCATCTCGCGAACGATCTCGCTCATCTCTCGCGTGGGTCTGTTGATGATGCTCTTTGGCGGATTGAGCGGGGACGACCAAAGCGGATTCAGCTGGCTGTGGACCGGAGCCATTTTGTTTTTTGCACCAACGGTCGCAGTCATGTTGCAACTGGCACTTTCACGGACACGGGAATTCAATGCCGACCGGGGCGCAGCGGAGCTAACCGGCGATCCGCTGGCACTCGCTTCGGCACTTAAAAAGCTCGAAAGAGGCATCACGGGCGGATTCTGGAAAAAAGTCCTTCGTCCCGGTCTACGACGAAAGCAACCGGCGATCCTGCGCACCCATCCGCCCACTTCCGATCGTGTCGCAGCCCTTGAGGAATTCTGGAACGAGATTTCAACCAAACAGACGTCACCGGTCCTGACACCTACACAACGAAGAATTCCAGCAAGTCTCCCTCGCGTTCGTCGGCGACCAAAGTATCACATCGTTTCCGGGATTTGGAAGTAACGTTTTCGCGACGATAGTGCAACATTCCAGTCAAAACGCCAACGGTTCTGACCAATTCTGGCAAATCCTGTGGTGGGCAAAGGCAAGCTCCCACAACAGTTCTTACGCCCGGATTATTCACGAGGCGTGGGCGTCAGATCGGTTCCGACAGTGATCCGCGACTCCGATGCGATGAAACGATCGTGGTGGTTTTCATCTACCGGATGATTTACATTTCTTGTTGAAATTCAGGTTTTCCCTTGCTCCTGTTGGCCAGACGTAGAATCAACGCCCGTCGTGGTGAATAATCCGAGGTAATGGCTCGTGGAAGAAGCAACCAAACGAGTGACTGATTACGTGCAGCATTACAATAAGTCGCGGCTTCACAGTGCGATTGGTTACGTGACGCCTACGGACAAGCTTGCCGGTCGCGCCGATGCGATTCAGGTTGCTCGCGATGAGCGTCTTTCGTTGGCACGTGAACGTCAAAAAGAGAAACGGGCTCAAAAGATTGCGGCTTGATGGCAACGATGTTATTTTGAGTCTGGCCATGCTGGAGGACAGGGCTCTGCCGAGGAGCAACCCGAGCGCCACGTGGCTCTGAGGCCAGAAGTCGGGTAGCGGTCCAAAGGCTGTTACCCACTTCCCTTGGCAACACTTCTGGCATTA
Source organism: uncultured Pirellulaceae bacterium (assembly GCA_937928555.1). Lineage (GTDB taxonomy): Bacteria > Planctomycetota > Planctomycetia > Pirellulales > Pirellulaceae > Mariniblastus. The sequence goes on along the minus strand of CALFWR010000062.1, from coordinate 24,833 downwards.
GCCCGGATTAGTCAAAAGCGAAAAATCTTCTTTGCATGGATGCAAAGATCCTACGAGCAGGACGCGAGAAACGTTTACGCTAATGTTGATCCCAAAATTCCAGTTACCGCTTAACCAAGACAGCAGCTAACCGTGTCAAAATCAAACGCGACACCAAATTATTAAGCAATCCCGAATTCCGCCTCGCGAAACACTTACCATGAAAATAATTTACGCGTTCCTCTTTGTGTTCACATTGAGCCTTGTTGCTCAAGCCCAACAGCCTGACGTTACCCATAGTTTTCTGGCGACGGGTTCCAGGACTTACATTGCCGACAACAACGGTAAGATCTTGTGGAAGTACCCGCACGCGACGCGAGATGGTCATGTCCTGGCCGATGGTACCATCCTGTTGACCGTGAAGGCCAACAAAAAAGGCGACTTTGCTTTTCCCGGTGGCGGTGTCGTGATCGTCAATCGCGCTGGCGAGCAACTATTCAGCTACAAGGGAACTCAAAAGGAAGTCAATTCGGCACAGCCTTTGGACAATGGAAACATCGTGTTGACCGAGGCCGGACCGTCGCCACGACTGCTGGAGATTGATCGAGACGGTGAAGTCATCGTCGAATTTCCGCTGTCCTGCCAAAAAAAGAACTTTCACTTGCAAACGCGGATGGCACGCAAACTACCCGACGGCACATACCTGGTTCCTCATCTGCTGGACTTTGCTGTCAAACAGTACGACGCGACGGGCAAAGTGATCCAAACCATTGATACCGCCTTGCCTGACGATCCCGAACGCAAGGTCCATACGTGGCCGTTTACATCGATTCGATTGGCCAACGGCGACACGGTAGTCAATTGCACGCAAGGAAATCGAGTCACGATCTTTGATCTCGATGGCAAACGGGTTTGGGAATTAACCAACGATGACTTGCCCGGTCCGTGGTTGCAAGATCCCTGCGGTGGACAGGTTTTACCGAATGGGAATATTGTCGTCTGCAGTTACGCCGCTGGACGAATCGACCGGGACGCTCCGAAAATTTTCGAAGTCAACCGCAAGAAAGAAGTTGTTTGGACATACCGCGATGGTAAGAAAAAAGGATTGCATACTTTCCAGATCCTGAGCACCAACGGGAAACCGCTCGACGAAAAACCCGGTGCCGCAATCGCGGAACCTCAAATGCAGGACCAACCCACTATTTCTGCCAGGGACTGGGGGCAATATGAGGGCCAGCCTGTCCAACTTTGGACGTTGACCAATGCCAACGGCCTAGTTCTCAAAGCGACCAACTTCGGTGCCACCATCACCGAACTGCACTTGCCGGACCGCGACGGAAACGTGGCCGATGTCATTCTGGGATTCGATCGTCTTGAACCGTACACCGGCGACCACCCCTACTTCGGTGGAATCGTGGGTCGCTATTCAAACCGGATTGCCCAAGGCAAATTTTCGCTGGAGGGAAAAGGATACAACATTCCCGTCAATAATGGAAAACATACGCTTCATGGCGGCCTGAAAAGTTTTGATCGACGCTACTGGAAAGGTACCAGTACCATGACCGACGATGGCCCCTCGGTCACGTTTACCCGAGTCTCACCCGATGGTGAAGAAGGTTTTCCGGGGAACCTGGATGTTACCGTCACCTATTTGTTGAATAACGACAACCAATTGGTCACCACGATGAACGCGACGACCGACCAGACAACCGTCGTCAGCCTGATTCAACATGCTTACTGGAATTTGTCCGGTCACGATTCCGGTGACATTCTCGATCATGAAGTCCAGGTCTTTGCAGATCAATTTACGCAGATCGATGCCGAAGCAATTCCGACTGGCGAGCTTGCTTCGGTCGCCGAGACGCCCGTCGATTTCCGTCAGGCAAAAACCATCGGTCGCGACCTCGCCAAACTTGACGGGAACGGTGTGCCCCTGGGCTTCGATCACAATTTTGTGATCCCCGGCGAAACCGACCAGATGCGCAAAGTCGCCACAGTCAGTGACCCGCAGAGTGGACGACGGTTCACGCTCAGCAGCAACCAACCGGGCATGCAGTTCTATGTCGGCACGTATCTCGATGGAACTAACCGCGGCAAAGGCGATTTCCCGTACCAGAAGTATGCAGGTTTCAATATGGAAACGCAGAAGTGGCCCAACTCGCCCAACATCTCGCACTTCCCCAGTCCAGTCCTCAAGCCGGGCGAAACTTACAAACACGTTATGATTACCGAGTTTTCGGTGGACTCAGACGAATAAGTTGCTTCACTTGAGCGTCTTGAACTCGGATTATTCACGAGGCGTGGGCGTAACTTTCAGTTTAGCCAATGAACATCGCACCCGTTGGAAAAGAGTCTCTGGTTGTGACTTCAGCAACGAGGTGAACCGAATTCTGGGCGACAATCCAGCTTTGACCTTCGTGTCAGTGAGGTTCAACGCAAATCAACGCCCGTCGTCGTGAATAATCCGGGTTAAGCTTTGTCTGTTTCCTTAACCTTGCGAGTTGGAGCGATGTGAGGCCGGGAAGGTTCTCCTGTGTTCTGCGTTTCACCGCTAAAGGAAAGCTGTCCGGCGTCACGAAGTTTGATGGCGACCGAAATGACTTTTCGGACCGACTCCTGCATCGCATCGTTGTCCAGTGGATCGAATGAAGCCATCTCTCGGGTAACAATCTCCGCCGGTCGCGGAGCCATCGCCCTGAGGACTCGGCCGACGACCGATGGCATCGCCGATCGCAGAGCACCGGCCCACGCCGCTGTATCAACGGCTTTGAGTAACGCCGCAATCGACTCGTCATCCAGATCTGCGAGGTCATCCATGCAAATCAGTTTGTACTCGAGGTAGTTTGCGGTTTCCTGATCACGAACCGTCATCCAACCCATGATGCTTTGCCGGGTTTTGGAATCCGAAAGGCTAAGCAGTTTTGCGGCTACGTCGACACCGCGGTTTTGCCACGCGTCGACGATGACCATCTTTTTGGCTCGCATTCGCAAAGCGTAGCGAACTTCCAAAATACGAGCTTTATCAAAGTCTTCGATCTCGCAGATCCGTTTGAGAACCGAAATCCGAAACGCCTCGTCGAGTTCACCCATGATGGCTGAAGCAAGCATCGGGTTTAGCGTCGATACAATCAGAGCAACATTCCGCGGGTGTTCGGACTCCAGAAGCATCCTCCGCTGGTCTGCGCCCAGGTAGTTCAGGAACAGGAAGGCTTCCTCAAGTTTGTCAACTGAGCCGCGGCCAAACAGCAACGCGTCTTCGGCGTTAGTGTCGATCGTCCCGGCCGATGACTTATGGAACGCTTCATCGCGAAAACGTCGCGTGATGCGGTAAAAGTCGTGGCCGGAGATTGAATCGAGCGCATTGACGCTTTGGGCAAGCTTTTGCTGCGTGTCGTGATCGAGGCGACCGAGGACTTCTTCGGCCTGCTGTTGAGACAGGCTTTTGAAGACCACCGCTGCATCGCGTAAGTGTTGGCTCATGCTGACATCCTCAAGAGGAACTTGAACTACAGTTCTCCGGGCTTTCCAAAGGAGTACCTTTTGCGAGGTGTCGCCGGTTCTGATTCTTCAGAGCCGTTGGCGGGTTGTCGCAAAGCCACTCCTGTTGTCGACTGCTCCTGTCCGGCCATTGCCCTGGAAGCATCCGCTTTTTGTTTTTGCACGGCATTGTTTTGACTGGCAATATTCTGCGACAGTCGGCGACGCAGCGTGGGAGGCAAATCAATGGTCGTGGTACGAACACGTTTGGTCGTTTTGCCCGACGCGTCCTCAAAACCAACTTGCGAAACTTCGGTTTTCGAAGCACCGGTGTCAAGAAAGTCGGCCGTTGCCACTGGCGATGCTGGCTTTTTCTTGCTCGCCAGTTCTTCCATCTCAAGTTTCCCTTTGGGGCCTCTGAGAGTGTAAATTGACTGGCCGCCCCGGACAATTTGCCCGTCTGGAGCTTTGAAGAACGGAAGCAGCGTAACGCTCTTTTCTTCACCGCCTGCCTTGTCCCAGGGCACCCAAAAGTTGTATGAGTGTCCCAGGCCGGATTTACTGTAGTGACTTTGAAGCTCGTTCGCCTTAAAGACAAACTTCTTGTCGGCTTCGCTTCCGTTTCGTTCGGTAACCGAATCGTCGAAACCGTAGATCACAAGATCTCCGTCGACACGTACGACATCACCGGCAGCATTGTAAAAGAACACGCGTCCGCCAAATCCACGCATCGAATCTGTGCCGATATCGGAAAGCACACCGTCTTTCCAGACCAGCATCATCTTAACGGGAACCTGATAATCAATTTCGGGTTCCTGTTGTTGGTCACGGCTTTTTTGAAGCCATTCGGGCTTGGCAAAAACTCCCGCCGCAGACGGCAGTTTAGAATTTATGCTTGTGCAGCCCGTCATCAAAACCGCTGCTGCGGCTACGATTGAAAGTGTCGTTCTGGGTCGGAACATGGTACTTAGCGGGTCCTGTGAGATTGTTTGAGAGATTCAAAGTCCATCCGGTTGCGGGTGTTCCGGTTTGGACGATCGGTGCCTCGAATTCGATCTGCAATTCCTTGCAGAAGCGACTTGCGAGGTTTGATTGTGCCGATACGGGAAGCGGCACCATCCACGCCCGAGGTACGGGCTTGTGATTCGGCAGATACTCTTCTGACAGATGGATCAGAACGCAACTGCGACGATTCAAAGGCTGGCATTTCGATTTGATCCGTGTTCAAGTCCCGGACTTCGATCGAATTTTGATCAGGGTAAACGGTTTGCAGCGATTCCATGTCTGCCTGATGGGCGTCGTATCCTGTGTTGCCGTAAACTTCGGCGACATCACACAGGCACCAGTGCATCCGATTCATCTCATCGTTATTCTGAGCGTCGATGGCCTGTTCGGTGTCGATCAAAGTCGGCGTCATGAAGATCAGCAACTCGCTGCGACGGGCTTCATCGGACTCGAACTTGAACAGCGGGCCGATCACTGGAAGGTCCGACAGAATCGGTGCTCCCCGTTCGATATGGGTTTTTGTTTCCTGGATCAGACCAGAAAAGACAATCGTTTGCCCGGAGCGGGACATGATTGTGGTTTGCGCCGACGTGGCGTTAATGGGAGCCTGACGGACAACGTTTCCGTTGTTGTCGACCGCGACCGCAGGGCCGGTTTCTTCGGCTCCGAGGGCTGATTTGACGACGTTGACAAACATCACAATCATCCCGTCGGGGCTGACGCGGGGCGTGATTTCCATGATCACACCAACATCGCGGTCTTCCACGCCGTTGGAGATACCTCCGTTGATCGTCTGGGTGGAATCGGTGATTCGAGGCACAGACTGACCGACTGACACACGGCCCTGAAGATTTTCCAGGGTCATGATGTGCGGCTTACTCAAAACACGCAACGCGTTTTTGTCCTTGAGGGCTCGCAACAGGACGCTGACCGAATCGTTGCCAGCAGAGAGAACAAGTCCGCCATAGCCCAGTGCGGTGTTAACCCGACCAAGGGCAAGGTTCGACAGTGCCTGTGCTCCCACCTGGCCAGGTCGAACGTTGGCCTGGTTGGCGGCATTGGCATTGTTGAAGTTGAATCCAATATCTGCCGGCCCGATTGGACCCGGCACGTCCCCACCGGCCAGACCACGGTCGAACAGCAAAGAATCCTGGACGCCAAGCTCCACGCCGAATTCTTCGATCGCACCAAGATCGACTTCGGCGATGAGGACTTTGACTTTGACCATGGGCGGTCTGCGATCCAGTCGCCTAATGATGTTTTCGATCTCGGGAAAGTTCTCCGGCAGTGAACTGACGATCAGGCTGTTGCTTCCCACTTCAGGGACGACAACAATTTCCTGGTCGGCAAAGACGGAACCAAAGACTCGCGGGTCGGTCGAGTTTCGATCGCTGCGGGTTTCCAGCAGGTTGTCCAGAGCTTCCTGAACATCGAGAACGTTGGCATTGCTCAGCCGGTAGACGATTGTCTTGCGGCGTGTGCGTCGATCTTCGTCAAGCCGATTCAACAGGTCTTCCACGACCTGCATCTCACCGGAAGGACCGGTTGCGATAATCGAGTTGGTGCGTTGATCGATGGCGAAGCGAAGGTTAACGAGCGTCGAGCCGGGAGTCGCTGCGGCGGATTGAAGCGGCAGCTGGTTCAGGTTGCCCGGGTTGGCACCAACGTTCTGGTTCGCAGCCTGGCCGACACCAAAAATTTGCTCCAACATGTTGAGCAGTTGTTCGGCGTCACCGTTAAAGATCTGGAAGACCTTGATGACGGTCTCGGCGTTGGGCAAGCGGTCGAGTTGTCGAATCAGTTCCTCGACCAGTGGCATCGCGCTCGCTGGGGCTCTGACAATCAGTGAGTTGCTGGACGTGTCGGGAGTCACACGGACATCGAACAGCACCCCGCTGGAGACGACTTCACCGTTACGTCCAATGGTTTGCAGTTCAAGTTTTGATGATCGGATCTCGGAAGTCACCTGGTCGGCAGGCTGACTGTTGGTCGCCTGTGATGTGATTCCACCTCCGGTGTTGGCCTGAAGCGGTTGGGGCACGTTGCGGAGGGCACCGTTAATGGCGTCCTGAAGGATCACCGAAAGCTCTCCGGCGAGTGCGTTTTGCAGTTGAAAGACCCGCACGGAGCTGGTCGATTTGGTTTCCTCGTCGATATCGATCGCGTCGATGAGCAGTTTGGCTTTTTTAACCAGTGACGGATCGCCGCGCACAAGGATGGTGTTGCTACGGTAATCAGCGACGACCGCGACCGCATCAGCGGGAAGACCTGCATCGGGCTGGCCTTCGAAGAACTCGTCCAAACGTGCTTTGGCTGCGGTAGCCGAGATGTTTTTGAGGTTGACCGAAATGAAGTCTCCCTCTGTTTCAGCGGGAGCACTTTTTTCGATCTCGTTGACGATGTCCTGAACGGCCTTGATCGCATCCTTGCTACCAAAAACCAACAGTGCGTTAGGCGTTTGAAGTGCCTCGATGGTGGCTTCGCCAGTCGACCGGGCGAAGTTATCATTGTAAATCTGACGAATGCTGTCGACGATGTCTTCACTACGGGAGAACCGCAGTGGAACCGATGCGGGAATGCCTTGTGCATCTTCGTTCGCTTCCCGCATTTGATTGATGGCGGCTTCGACGATTTCGCAGTCTTCGTCGTCACCGATCAACGTGACGCTGTTTGTGCGAGCGTCGTAAAAGATCTTCACTGGCCCTTTGAGCCCGGGAAGTTGTGAGTTCTCCTGCGAGATGACGCCGATTTGTTCGCCGCGATCTTCGTCTGACTCGGTCGCCCCGTTGATGGCTGGTGCGATTTCGTCCTGGCGAAATTTTACGAATTTCGTCGCGATCTTTTGAGCAGTGGCTCTCGTTGACGTCAGCCGCGCCGACGCCAAGGCGACCCGACCGGATGCCGGTTCTGGCTGAGCGATGACCGGTGACGGTGGAGCGACCGCAGGCACAGGTACAGGTGCCGGGTCTTGCAGAACCGTAGCTATGGCAGGAAACGATGTGAAAACCGGTTGGATATCCGTAAAGGTATCCGTTTTCGGTGCACGCATGCGAATTTTCGCTTGCACATCCTGAGCGTCGGTCGGGTCGACTGAAAAGCTGCTGACAAGTGCAACAGCAATGAAGCATCGGAAGGCACCGCGAAGACGGGCCGTTGAAAACAATGATGACATGCTTTGGGTCCTTGGGTAAATGGACCGCTTGGGCAAACGACAGCAATCGGCGTGCTACCCCGTGCGCACCGGGATCATCAAGTATCGTGGCGGACTTCGAGCGTGTTGGCTCGAAGCCCGGTTGGGAAACTTGACCTCGCCTGCGGGTACTGGCGAGTAAGAGCTGGGTCTACTTGTTGCGGGTTGGTTCAGGAGGTTAACGGGACTCCCGGACAACACGCTTATTCGTCACCATGAGGCTGACCCCTAGAACGATTTCTTTCCCAACAACCCCGAAACATGGAAAACTTTCACAAGCTGGGTGCTTCGGGGTGCAAGGTCAGCGTGGCTTTTGCATTGCGTGCTAACTGCGTGGTTTGCCACGTTCTGCTATCAATTACCGTGATGTCAAACTATATCGAATAATTCGTCCTTGCCGATTAAACTTCCGCGTCCGATGTTGACGAAGAAAAGGACAGGAAAAAGGCTGCCGAGCAGCTTTGATCTGCCCGGTGAGAATCGCTTGCCAGTTTGGGCAGCTCTGGATCAAAGATCTTTCATACATCACGGAGGAGTTGAGATGCGTCGATTCGTTTTTACGGCGCTACTGGCGGTTTCACTATTTAGTTGCGTGGGTTGCTTTTTGCCAATCTACGACGCCGATCCAGCAGTTCGCGCACGCCAGTTGATCTACACCTCCGAAGACCTCAGACAGCTTCGCGAAGAGTGGCACCGATTCTGGCTGCTTGACCAGCCAAGCCACATGTATCCTTACAACACACATGGTGGTGTGATCTAGGATCGTGACAATTCAACGAAGAAAGCCCCGAGCGACACGCGCGGGGCTTTTTTTGTTTTTGCTTGCATTACCCAAGTCAGGTCAATGCCCGGAATGCGGTCCCAGATACAGCAGTGGTGACCGGTAGGGAAAGCCGGAACTGGTAGCCTCGCTGACGTGGCGCCGTTTTGGGCTGGCCATCGGGATGAATGTCACTGCTATCAACGATGCCACTGCTATCAACTCGCATTTTCAATCGCAACAGACCGCTACGCGAAAAATCCGATCGCGTTGCGGAAAATCGCCATCCCGTCGCCTTCTGCGGCCAGACCATCCCGTGTCCAGCGAGGGTGATGCGTTGGATCGATGTGGCGTTCGGGATGAGGCATCATCCCAAAGATTCGACCCGTGCTGTCGCAAAGCCCCGCGAGGTTTGCGACCGAACCGTTGGGGCTTGGTTCATCGTCCGATAGCTCGTAGGTCAACGCGATCTGATCGTTATCGGCCAGAGACTGCAGCACCGATTGGTCTCGGGTGACGAATTTGCCTTCGGCGTGGGCGATCGGCAAGTACATCCGGTCGATGCCTCTGAGAAAAACGCACTTGTTGGAGTTGGCTTTGAGATCAACCCAGGTGGCGAGATAGCGACCGCTTTCGTTCCATGTGAGTGTCGCAGGAAGGCCCTGTTGGTCTTTGGGCAGCAGGAACCCCGATTTGATCAGGATTTGGAACCCGTTGCAGATGCCAAGGATCAATTTTCCAGCGGCGTGAAATTCTGCAATCACATCCGAAAGCCGGCTTTGCATCTGCGATGCGAGAATCCTGCCGGCAGCGATGTCGTCGCCGTAGCTGAAACCACCGGCAAGGCACAGGATCTGGTAGTCGTTGATCATTTGCGGCGTTTCGATCAACTGGTTGATGTGTACACAATCGCTGTGGCCTCCGGCGGCGTCGAACGCGAACCCGGTTTCTTCATCGCAGTTGGTGCCAGGGGCGCGGAGGACAAGGACTTTGACGGTGGAGGTTGCGGTTGCCATTGGATTTCGTGTTCAGTTATTTCGTAGTCGGATTCGCCTGGATTCAGGGCGGACTGCTCATCATTTTGACACGTTTTTTTTCTACGGGAAGGAGGCCATTGGGACACCCCCATCAAGGCTCATTGTGGCGTGGGCTTCCGGCAGTCTCCTCTCGTGGCGAGCGCCCCAGCGCTCTTCGTTGGCGGGGAGAGCATCCATCGCTTCGAGCCGCTACACTGCGCGACCGGTGACGGCTTCCAGTCGTCGCATCAACGCGCAATGCAGGCCGTAGCCCTCACTACTTCGGCGTTCAAGACTTCATCACCGACAGCACTTCGCTGGCATCGATCAAAATCCGTCGATGGTCTTCGGTCTCAACTAACAACTGCTGAGCCAAAATTTGTTGTGCGACGACTTTGGCTTTGCCCTGTCGCGTCAAAATCCTCGCGCCTGGCTTGGGGAGGGTTTTCTGGATCTCTTCATAGGTGTCAAATTCGTATCGCAAACAACACTTTAACCTGCCGCAGCGACCGGAGATCTTTGTCGGATCCAGCGTCGACTTCTGTAGCTTGGCCATCTTCATCGACACCGGTGGCATTTTGACAAGATGGTTGTTGCAACAAACCGGCTTGCCGCAATCGCCATAGTCCGCCAGCAGCTTCGCTTCGTCGCGAACGCCGATCTGACGCATCTCGATTCGGGTTCGGAATTCGCCCGCAAGGTTTTTGACCAACTCGCGAAAGTCCACTCGTTCGGGTGCAAGGTAGTAAACGACCATTCGTTGAGAACCCAAAATTTGCTCGACGTCGACCAGTTGCATCTCCAAGGCCAAGGCATCGATATGCTTTTGGCAGTCCTTCATCACCTGGTTCCGTCGCCCTTCGATATTGGCAAGCTCGATCGCGTCCTGCTCGCTCATCAGGCGAAGGATCTTTCCGTAAGGCGGATCATCAAGGTGCGACAGCGCGTCTTCGGTGGCTTCGCACAACACCTGACCGGTCTCGGTGCCGCGCTCTGTTTTGACGACGACTTCCTGGCCGCGGCGAAAGACGGAACTCCCCTCGCCCGTCATGGTGGCAAGAATTCGCATGCTTCCGTATCGAACGATGTAAGTAGGCAAAACGTTTTTCTCCTGTTCGGTCATCCACGATCCCGGATTATTCACGACGACGGGCGTTGATTCTACGTCTGGCCAACGGGAGCAGGGGAAACGCTGAATTTCAACAAGAAATGTGAATCATCCGGTAGATGAAAACCACAGCGATCGTTTCATCGCACCAGTGTCGTGGATCACTGTCTCAACTGATTCTGACGCCCACGCCTCGTGAATAATCCGGGTTCACGAGGCGTGGGCGTAACTTTCAGTTTAGCCAATGAACAGCGCACCGGTTGGAAAAGAGTCTCTGCCCTGGACTTCATCAACGAGGTGAACCGAAATCTGCGCGACAATCCAGCTTTGACCTTCGCGTCGGTGAGGTTCGGCGCAAATCAACGCCCGTCGTCGTGAATAATTCCGGATGATAACGGGTTTCGCTCCGAAATTTGCGATTCCGAATTGATATTCGTCCAGTTCGCCGGATTTGCAAGAATGATGCATTGGCAGGGGATGCCAGAGAATGCGTGCTTTTTAACACGGACTGTTGGTGACGTGAGGGCGTCGAAATTGGCCCAATCATGCTTAACAGACACCCGTGGTCGTGAACTATTCGGTTCAATTCAGGGAAGAAATATGAACAAATGGATTCTGATTTTTGCGGCTGTCGTTTTGGTGTCCGGATGTGCCAAAGCCCGATCCCTGTTCGGGCCGGCTCCGGCTGTGGATCGTAATCCGCTGGCTGCCAACGAATTCCTTGGCGATTCGGCGCGTGGTTCGGCCAGCAAAGTCCCTCCTCCGCCACGCGTTGACCCACAGGCTCCCGATCAGTTTCGCGTTCGGTTCCGCACCACCAAGGGTGACTTTGTGGCCGAAGTCAATCGCGAATGGTCACCTCGGGGAGTCGATCGCTTCCATCAGATGGTGTCTGCCGGGTACTTCCAGGACATTGCCATCTTTCGCGCGGTGCCGGGTTTCATGTTTCAATTCGGCATTCACGGTTCGCCGGAAGTCAACGACGACTGGGGCAATGCCACCATCGACGACGATCGACCCGCGGGTGTTTCCAATGTGCCGGGCACGCTGTGCTTTGCCAAAACAGGCAGGCCCAATTCGCGCAGCACACAGATGTTTGTCAACCTTGGCAACAACGGGGCGCTTGATCGCGACGGATTCACGCCGTTCGGAAAAGTCATCGAAGGCATGGAAGTGGTTCGTCAGATCAACACCGAATACGGAGAGAACCCGAAAGGCGAAGACATTCAAGGTCGTTTTAAACGAGAAGGCAACAAATTCATTATGAAACGCTTTCCGCGTCTGGACATCATCCGCAGCGTGGAACTGTTGAATCAGGCAGCGGTTCGCTAACACCAGCGTCGGTAGCGATCCGGATGCGAAAGTTTGTTGTACCGGCTAGCACCGATTAGTACCGGCCGGGGCCGCTACAAGCCCGGAACAAACTCGTCGGTCGCGGCGATCGAATTGGCAAACGCTGCCAACAGCAAGGCCGAATTTTCGATGTCGTCCAGCGAAATGACTTCTACTGACGAATGCATGTAGCGGTTGGGAATTCCGATTAAACCCGTCGCCACACCGGCTCGATTGGTTTGGATCACATTGGAATCGTTCGGCGCCGCGCGACCGAGGGCTTTGGTTTGCGCTGGCAACTGGCCCGCGGATGCCAGTTCGTGCAAACGGGTGTTGATTTTATTGTTGACATTGGGGCCGCGAACGATCACCGGACCGCCGCCAAGTTTGATTTTTCCGTTTTGATTGGGATCGATCTTGGGGCAGTCGGTCGCGTGAGTCACATCGATGGCCACGCCAACGTGCGGATTGATGCCAAACGCAGCGGTACGGGCGCCGCGAAGTCCGATTTCTTCCTGAACGGTGCTGACCGCGTAGATGCCGATTTTGACATCCATTTCCGCTGCCAAGCGGAGAGCTTCGACGGCCACCCAGACACCCGTCCGGTTGTCAGTCGCCGGTGCTGTGATCAAACCATTGCGAAGCTTCGTCATTCCGAGACGTAGCGTCACGCTGTCACCAACGCGGACCAGAGATTCAGCCTCTTCGCGATCCCTAGCACCGATATCGATCCATAGCTCTTTGGTGCGGACGACTTTCTTGCGTTCGCCTTCGTCGAGCAAGTGAATCGCTTTGCGGGCAATGACGCCTTCGACGGGTCCGTCTTTGGCCCAGATCGTCATGTTCTGTCCAATCAGTTGCTGCGGATCCCAGCCCCCAACCGTTTGCGTGTAGATGAAACCGTTGTCGTCGATGTAAGAAACCAGCAACCCAATCTGATCGCAATGGCCAGCGAACATCAGTCGGATGTCGGCGTCCGGGTTTTTGCACAGAATCAGATTGCCATGATTGTCGGTCTTCATCGAATCAACAAACGGAGCCGCATAGTCGCGGACGACTTGCTGAACGGGTTCTTCGTAGCCGGAAACGCCAGGAGTATTAAGCAGCGTTTCGAAAAAGTTTAGAGAAGCGTCATTCATGGGAGCTATCGGAAAAAAGGGATCGGAACCGGGTACAAGGGAACTGACACAACTCCATAAGGTAACTTCGGCGCGACTTCCTGAAAATGACGGGCAGCAACAAAGCCGCCGCTGGCTTAAGCCCGGATTATTCACGAGGCGTGGGCGTGACTTTCAGTTCGCCCGATAAACGCGGTCCAGGTTAGAAGAAAGTCTCTGTTGCGGAGTTTGTCAACGAGGTGAACCGAAATCTGGGTGACAATCCAGCTTTGACCTTTGCGTCGGTGTGGTTCAACGCAAATCAACGCCCGTCGTCGTGAATAATTCCGGTTAAGATATTCGTGGCGTGCGACGAGGCTTGCTCGACCACCTCCCGAAGCCCGGCGATTCCGGCTTCCGATGTCGCAACCCGCGTTGTCGCAACCCGTGACCCTCCACAACTTTCTCTTTTCAACTATGTTCATACACGACGACTTTTTGCTCCAGTGCCCTGCAGCGGTACGGCTTTACCATGAATTTGCCGCCCCGCAGCCGATCATCGACTACCACAATCATCTTTCGCCCAAAGATATCGCGGAAAACAGGCGATTCGAAAACCTGTTCACGATGTGGATCGACCACGACCACTACAAGTGGCGGGCGATGCGAGCCAACGGGATCCCGGAATCCCATTGCACCGGCGAGGCTTCGCCCAAAGAAAAATTTGTCGCGTTCGCCAAAACGGTACCACATGCTTTGCGGAACCCGATTTTTCACTGGACCCATTTGGAGCTGAAGCGATTTTTCGACATCGATGAATTGCTGACCGAAGACAACGCTGAATCCGTCTGGGATCGCTGCAACGAACAGATCGCAAGCCGCGATGAGCTGCGGACGCGCGGGATTCTGGAAAAGTTCAACGTCAAAGCACTTTGCACCACCGACGATCCAACCGATTCGCTGGAGTACCACCAACAAGTCGCCGACGATGGCTTCGACGTCAAAGTGCTGCCCGCTTTCAGGCCCGACTGGTCCCTGTTCGTTCACCTGCCGGAAGAATTTATCGCATGGGTGAAGAAGCTCGAAACAGCCGCTGGCCAGTCGATCTCGAGCTTTGATGGTTTTCTTGCTGCGATCGAAAGCCGCCACGATTTCTTCCACAGGATGGGGGCTCGATTGAGCGATCATGGCTGCCAGTTCATCCCGTCCGCGTTCTGTGAAAAGGCAGACGCAGAGAAAATCTTTGACGCCGCGATGCAAGGCACCGCCGCAGACGCCGCCCAACACGATGCTTTTTCGACATGGATGCTGCTGTTTCTGGCTCGCCTGGACCACGCCAAAGACTGGACCAACCAGTTTCACGTCGGAGTCTTTCGCAACAACAACACGCGGCTGTTCCATTCGGCAGGCCGGGACCTTGGTTGCGATTCGATTGGCGACGTGCCGCAAGGTCGCACGATGGGCCAGTTCTTCGATTGGCTTGATCAACGCGATTGCCTGCCCAAAACAATCGTTTACAACCTGAACCCCAGCGACAACTATTTGATCAGCACGATGATCGGGAACTTTCAGGACGGCCGCGTCGCGGGCAAGATGCAGTTCGGATCCGGCTGGTGGTACCTGGATCAGATGGAAGGCATGCAGTGGCAGCTCAATACGCTCTCGAACACCGGGCTGCTTTCCCGATTCGTCGGGATGCTGACTGATTCACGCAGCTTCCTGTCGTTCACGCGCCACGAGTACTTTCGCCGGATCCTCTGCGAGATGCTTGGCCACGAAATGGAAAAGGGTCTCTTGCCGATGGATTTCGCAATGGTAGGAGGTCTGGTGGAAAGGGTCTGTTACGGGAACGCCCGCGAATACCTGGGGCTCTTTGAAGACTGATTATTCACGACGACCGGCGTTGATTCGCGTTGAACCTCACTGATACGAAGGTCAAAGCTGGATTGTCGCCCAGATTTCGGTTCACCTCGTTGATGAAGTCTAGGACTGAGACTCTTTTACAACCCGTGCGATGATCATTGGCTAAACTGAAAGCTACGCCCACGCCTCGTGAATAATCCGGGTCTATACGGAACCTTGCCCGAACTTGCTTCTGTCAGAACGCGTCTGGTCATCGTCGCCTCGTTACTGCAGCAACAGTGAAGAACTGAAAACTCGGAACAGTTCGGTTCTTTTCTTTTTCGATTTGGTCAACTGGTCACGGATTTCCCTCGCCAGTTCAACGTGAAAAAAGTTCTTGTTGCCTGACTTTCGCATCAAACTGCCTTGGGCGTTGGTCGTCGCTCCCAACTCCCTGGTTTCGTGAGGGAAAAGCCAAACGCGGTTGCTGCCCCAAAGTGATTTCAATTCGCGGGCCAGCCTCTTGGTTGCGCCGCTGGGGAAGCCCGTTGCGTTGCTTACGATTGCAAGAGGTTTCTCGGGCTGGCTGATGGTGGCACGCACATCCGAGTTGTCGAAGCCGTGTAACTGCACATTCATCAAATCAGGATACACCTCGGTCGTGACTTTCGTAAACACGTTAAAGAAACTGTTGTCCTGATGTGCCACGTCGAACTTGGACCGGTGCATCGTATTCCATGCCGCCGCACGGACCGTGTGCTCATCGAATAACTTTCTCGCAATCACACCGGTCATCTGATCAAAAAATCGGTGTGGTGCCTGAAGCATGATCGCTTTTGCTGTGGTAGTTCGAATCGCGTACAAGCCGCGCCCGACGCGACGCGATTTGTGTTCGGCAATGAAAACGGTTCCTTGGCTGACATTGCGATACACAACCCATCCCAGGTCAAGCCACTGGCTGGCGGTCGGCGATGGCTTATCGGAATCCAATTCCTGACGCAGCAACTGCTCGAATTGTTCCACTTCCTGAGACGCCCAGGGCTCAAAGTGCTGATTTTCGCTGGCTGCTGATTGCGAGTAGACCTTCCTGAGTGACTCTGTCCTGTGCTCTGTTTTCGGTCGCTCACTGGCTGCGGTTATTGACGCCTTTGCAGCCCTTTTTTGCTCGTCGGAATCGTTGCCAACCAAACCGGACGATACGTCGGCGACCTGATTGGCGGTGCCACGCGGGACAAACGTCAGCAGCAGTGCCCCCAGTAGCAGAGAAACAAGAGCCAATACTGACGCCGTGAATTTCAGGTTATCGTATTTGTTATTCATAATGATCAAAAACCCCAATTCGTCTCACTTGACCACTATCGACGGTTGCCTGATGCAGTCGAAAGAATCCTCTGGATGAATTTTTTCGATTGACAACGATGCTGTATCTTCCCGGCGGCAAGTCCGATCCAAGCTTGACGAAGCACCGGCTACCGGAATCCAGACGGCCCGGTCGATCGATCAACACCGACGGCGCGACCTGCAGCTCTTGCAAGTCATACTCGCGTTTGAGAATCGTCCAGCTTTCTCGCGGATTCTCTCCTGACAGGTCCAGACCCTGTTCGGGAATGATTTCAACCGAAACATCCGCTCGCGCAGACTCGTCGTGTTCGCGGTAGACCGTCAGAGTCAAGAACTCTTCGTCACGTGTTTGCTTTTGGTAATCAAAGCGAATGGGTTTGTTCGCGATTCGTATCGCCCTTCGCCGCAACCATGTATTGGGATTTTCGGTTTGAACTCCACGCACAAACAGTCTCACGCCGGGTTGGAATTCAGCCCGCAAGACACCAGACGCTTGCGGCATCCGAACCGATAGCTCACCACGTGTCGAGGCGAAATCTTGCGACTGAACCAGTTCGCCATCGCAACTCAAGCTCAGTTTTCCGGCGGGCTGATCGGAAACAAACACCAGCTTGAGCATCCCATCGGCGTGGGTTTGTGGTGCGAGCGTGTAGGCGGTGTCCGCACCCGATTCCAGTTCACGCCATTGCGTCGTGGAATCTGCTGGCATGGCATCGATTAGTTCCAGCGGGTCCATCGACGGAACCATCATCTGCACGCCCAACCAATCGCCGTTGGGTCGGAATACGGTCCACGCCCGCCGGTCGGTTTCTTCCTGGTCGATTGGCCCAAGCCTTGGCTGAATCGCGAGATTCACTCTACGGTTTTGAGCCACATATTGGCTCATGTTGTCAGGCCGAATTACAAACCACCTGCGATGCGGCGAATGAGCCCTGCCAGAGTCGCGATAGTCTTCCGGGACTCGTGTTTTTGCGGCCAGCATGTCTGGCCGGACGAATGCACTCACCAGCACCGAAGAATCCAGACCGTAGAATTCGACTTTGGCCACGCCCACCGGCACTGAAAACCATTTTCGAACAGGCTCCGAAACCGAAAACCCAGTACCGCTTCGAGTTACCCTTTCGTAATTCGATTTGGCGGAAGTTTCCGAGATCAATCCGGATGAAATTTCTTTGCCTTCCTTGTCGACGAATCGCCACAGGACTTCCATGGTAGCTTTCAGTTCTGATTCGGTTGAACGTCCGCTGAAGAGACTTTCGTCGGCAATGCGAAAACCAATTTTGAGAGGCGTTGGCTGATCGTCGATATGCGTGATCGAATAGACGACCGGCTGTTCATCGGCAAGATAAAACGGCAACAGCGAATTGGCTGAAAACAATTCCGTCGGTCCTGCCTCCAATTTCTGGTCGTGGAAAAGATACCGCAACGCCACCGGAGAATCCGATTCAATCTCCAACAGTCCCCCAAACGTTTCGAGGTAAACAGATGTTTCCTTGTGCTGGGGTTGGTCTGAGGAATCTTCCAAATCGGGAAACGTTAACTGAATCTGCTCGCGCCCACTGGCTCCATCTCGATGTACGGCCAAATGGCCAATACGATCAGTATCGGTGTTCAATGGCGTCCCGATGATTTCCAGGCGTCCCGGGGTTTCGGGGACTTCGACCGTGGTTCTCCAGCCCGGTTTGACAATTTGCCCAGGAGGGGGAAGCTCCCTTTGGACCGCAGGGGCTCTGTTTTCGCCGACGAAATAGAGTATTTCACGTGCAAAGTTTCCCATTGGCGTGGCTCTGCTCCACTTCCACTTCAGCAGGTTCATCCGTTCGGTTTCACCAAGCAACTGGTGGTCGTAAACGCAATGTCGCGAGACGGATTCCTTGCGAGAGTCGGTGATTTTGTGCCAAGCCCCGATTCGATCGAAGCCATTACGCTGGGATTTGGCAACAATCCTCGCAAGGATTGAATCGAGCCGCTGGTCCTTTCGGTGGCTTCGTAGGCGAACGATACGGACATCGTCCAGGTCTCCGCCCAACTGAACTTGCATGATCCGGGTCGACGTCACCGGGATGGCTTTGTCTGACATTTGAATGCTTGTTTTTGCGTCGCCGCTTTCGTCGTCCGCTTGTTCGGTCAGCTTTCCACGAAAATGATAGTGGCCTTGCCGGATCACGCTCAGGCCTGCATCAAGCAATTGATATTCGACCGAATAGCGAAATCCCTCACGCGGTTCGCGCATCGAGGGCTTGTTCGTTTCGACGTCGTAGTCTTCATCAATCGCTGCGTTGGTCAGGATTCGCATCGCGGTCGCGGTTACCGGTATCTGCCACGAAGTCCACGTCGAATCGACCTTCATCGCCATTTTACGACGCCGCCCGGCAAGCTGAACCGATTCATCGTCTGCAGTCGCAAGCCTGTCTTTGTTGGCAAAGATCAAGCTTGCAATCGCGACAATCAGGGAAAATCCAATCGTTATCGGCAGAGTGTCACGGAATCTGAACATCGTTCACCTCCATCAACACGCCCCTTGAACTGATGAATTGACCGAACTCGCTTTCGGTGACTTGCGAAACGGACAGAGTTGGTCCTTCGAGCCCTCGCGGATTAAAAATCCCAACAATTTGTTGTTCGCTGTTTCGGATTACGATCAGGGTTGTTCCCGAAAGTTCATCGAAGAAACGCAAAAACTGAAACTGATCGAACGTTCTGACCATTGTCAGCATTTGTACCGCGTCATGGTTCAACGCGTATTGCAAAAGCGATTTTTTCAGTTCTGCGGAAAGTGGTTCACCGATAAACTTCGTTTGTTCAAAATGCCACAGCGAAGGTCGTCCGCCGGTGATCTGTGCCAGGCCACAGGCTCGCAACTGCGCGTTAAGGTTGTCGAATTCCTGTTGCTGTCGATAGGCTGCCCGCAGGCCGGGTGAAAGCCACAAGCTGATGACTTCCTTGTTCTCGGAAACCTGATTGGTCGTTGCTCTTATCAGCACACCCAGTTCGTAACCCGCGACATCGGCTCGCCCGTCAACAAATTCGACTGAAAGGCCATCGGCATCGAACCAGTCAACGAGCGATTTTTGCAAGCGGGAAAGTGCTCTACGAGAAACTGCTCCGTTGTCCGTTGCGACCACAATGTCCGATTTAACCGGTGCCTGGATCGACCGAGTCTGCACAACAAGAAACGGACGACTGCCAAGTTCACGCAGCAGGACGTGTCGCGAAAGATTCAACAGATTGCCACGATTGAAAGAGCGTGTCATGTCGCTGCTGCCGTCGCGGTTGGCTCGTGGGTGCGACCCGGCGATCAACAGGGCCGACGCGCCGGGAAAGCGGAACAGGCTCGACCCGAATTCAAAAGACTTTCTTTCGAAAAGTGGCCGGGGAACTTCGACGCACATGTCATGTTTCATTCCGAACCGAAACAGCACCGTACCCCAACCCAGCCTGTTGACGGGTTTACCAAACGAAGCCACTTCGCTGGACTTTTCTCGCAAACCCATGAACCAGTCATCCGAGTCAGCATCGTGGATGACGTCCAAAGAATATCCTACGCTGCGTGCGGCGTGATTGAGAGCCGTGATTCTTTCGAAGTCCGCTACTGATGGTCGCTGCTGTGGCAGGCCATCGACCAGTTCCACCAGTGGTTCAAGAATCTCTTCGTCGATGAACAGCAGTTCTTCTTCTCGCGGTGTGACGTACTCGTCTGAGCCCTGTTGGCAAATCGCAGACTGCACTTCTTTGAGCCACGCGCTGACTGGAACTTTGAGGATGGAGCGTTCGTTGATTTGTTCCACTGTTTGACCGGACGTTTCCGAATTTGCCATCACGCTACGCGCGGCCAAATTGCGACGCGAATCCTCAGTCAGGTACAGCGTACAGGTTCGTGGCCCGACATTGCCAAGCCGACTGCGTTGCAGATTCTCAGCAGTCAGTTTGTTCCAACGGACGCGAAATACACCGGTGAGCGATTCAAGCTGCGGTAAGCCAAGTTCTTTCAGGACACCGCCATCAATCGCCAGCGTGTTCGAATCGGCGTTTGCTGCTTGCGATCCAAACGAAGAGGAAGTCCCGCGAATGGCGAGTCGTTCCGTTTTTTCAATCGATTGGGCGAAAGCCTCGCACAGCCTGTTACTCTGCTGCTTTTCGCCCCGTTTGATAATCGGCGTCGCGGCCACCGCGAGCGAGCGAGCGTCCAGAGCGTCAAGCAAATAAACTGCAGATTCGCCGCTCCAACGCTCTTCCAGAGGTGATTCAACACTGATGGCAAGCTTCTTTTGCGAGCCAGGTGAAATGACGAACCAGCCCCAGCCACGAAACGGTTCCATCTCTCGGACAAGCAGGTGTTTGTCATTGATCACCACCAACTCAAAGTTTATTTCAGCCAACGTCTTCCCGATCCACCCCAGTGTCTTTTGGTTGAGTGGATCGGAAAAACTTCCCTCGAGCCGGTTGGCCACCTGAATCGCATCGCTGAACTTTGCAACCGTCGCCCGGGACGGAGTTTCCGTGTGGCCTGACGAGCGATGCCGATACAGGCGAACTTTTTCCTCTCGCAACAACGTCAGCAGATCCTGCCCCGACGCCGTAATAGCGGAACCATTCGAAGCGATCGTTGCGCCCGGACGATGCTCATTGGATGCTGAAACGAAAAAACCCAACAGGTATCCCAACAGACAGCCAGCCACCGCGCCGAGCACCGAAACTTGGACAATGCCCTTCGTCATCCGCAGCGGTGCCTCGCGGTCATGGATCTTGATTGCCATCAAAGTCGAAAGCAGATAGCCCATCCCAAAAAAGTCAGTGGCCTTCCATTCCGGCACCCAACTTGCCATCGCGTGGGCCATCACAAAACGCAACACAAAGCAAATCGTGAAGAAAAAAGCCAGTTTGCGACCCCCTTGGATCGACCGACTTCGGAAGAAACTCGTGTTGCACAATCGGGAACCGATCAGGAACACCAACCAGGCTTCCAGCAGCGAAAACAATATCCTTTCGGGGCTAACCCACAGCAACGACAAGAGCGCCGGAATCAGGATTCCGCTGAAATCCCACGCGT
This sequence comes from uncultured Pirellulaceae bacterium, assembly GCA_937928555.1. GTDB lineage: Bacteria > Planctomycetota > Planctomycetia > Pirellulales > Pirellulaceae > Mariniblastus. The sequence goes on along the minus strand of CALFWR010000062.1, from coordinate 3,636 downwards.
AACGCAGGTTGATCCAGGACGCAATCCAGGCTGTCGCGACCAGCACCATGTAGGACTTTGGGCTGGCCAACATGGATACACTTACGTCCTCGTAAAGCAAATGAAAGTTCCCGATGTTGAAATTCGTCAGGGGAACAAACACACACTGCACGACAAACCATGTCGCGGCAACAAGAATCGAAAGCGGCATGATTCCACGAGCGAAACCCGGCTTCCAAAAGTAATTTGCGATCAACGCAACAACGATCAGTCCAAAGCTGTTGAGATCACTGCGGACGTCAAGCGTAAAATATCCTTGCTGCACCAGGTAATCACCGAGCATCGGTAGCAACCAGCCATCCATCGTCGACCGAACGAGAATACTCACAACGACAATCAGGAAAAACCGGTCGCGTCCAAACAGGCTACTCCAGTACTTGTGTCCCCGGTTGGCTTCCGAGATCCAGGTTGAAATGTAGTAAGTGATCACGGATTCAAACAGAATCACCACCACCGTGGTTGGCCTAGCGATCATCAGCGGGACAAGGTACCCCGGCACCACCAACGCCGACAGCGTCCAGCCCAGCCGCAGATTGAAAAACACGGCCATCATCACTCCCAACCACACAGTGGTCGTCACGGTGATGGAGCTTGAGTCGAACGGGAAAAGATGCAGTTGCCATGACTCAAACACAAGTTGTCTCCCGCGCTTGGACAACCGGAAACGTCAGATGAAAGACAGCTTCGCCGTTAGAGTTGTCTTCCACGTCCAGGGCGCCGCCGCAAGATTTCATCATTAGGCGAACATCAAACAGCATGTCGGTTTGCCGGGTCCCGAGGATCCCCGGCGATGAAAATTCATGCCGCGGAGCCAGATCGGCCAGCCTGTTTCGGAACTTTAGTGTCCAACTGTCTTCTGTTTGGATTGAATCGATTAGTAGCGTTCCGTTGGAGCAGATCTCGGACATGACCGAAAGACAGGTTTCGATGCCGTACCCAACGACTTTGGCGTCCGGCAAGACAACGGCATTGCCATCTTCGACGCGAAATTCTGTCATGAGGTTTGACTTTTGAAGAGCCGGCCGGGCGTTGAACTCTGCAACGCGCCAGACCCTTTCAAAAGTCGTTCCGTTGCACTGAGGCAGCAATTTTTCATCACGCGACAAAAACGTAGACAGATCTGTAACGATTTCCGCAACCGCGGATCGAGCGTGCGAATCGGTTGCTCCCATGGCGAATGTCAATGTTGTTTGAAGTGTTACCAGTTGGCCAAGCACGTGATCGAGTTCGGCAGATTCCTCGCTTTGCGTCCGGTCAAATACCTCAAGCAACACACCGCGATTAAGCATCTCGCCGTCGTTGTCACCCCATGCGACAGGGCTGAGAATGACCTTGCCATCAATCCGCGACGCATTGGTGGTGAATTCGCAGCGTTGTCCAAGTATCAGAGTTTTTCGCATCAACTGCCGAGCGACAGCCGTGTTGACGCTGGCGATCCGCGGAACAAGCTCCACAAAGCTACTTTCGGAAATCGCCTGCCCGGACTCGACGCTGCGGATCATTTTGGAATTTAACTTCAGGACACGGCCATATGCGTCGAACAGCACCCGACAGCCGGAGTTCGCTTCAAATGATTGCTCGATCTGCGACCAGGAAACGGCGATGGCTCTCTGCTGGCGTTCAATTTTCTCAAACTCAATCGACTCGGGAACGTGCAGGATTCGATGCCGCCATGAAGATTCCAGCTTTGCGCCTGCTTCGGCGGACCGGTTGTGAGCAACGATCCGCGTGATCTCAAACGAGAACTCCTTGAGGACATTCTCAAAGTCCTTCCAGTTGCGAAGTGACGCAGTGTTCATTTCGAGAACCATGAAGCCGAAAATCGTGCCCTGAACCAGCAAAGGAACAATGAACTCGGTGCCCCCAACACTGGCGACACGATTTTCGGCTTCAGAATTCTCTTTTCTCTCCACGCGATCAAATATGGGACGCCCTGAATGCTTGCCCGGCAGTCCGGATTCGATGAAACCTTGCCACGGATCTCGGCTAATGTCCCGCCGACGCTCCAGAATCGAATCTGCCCCACAACCTTCGGTCAGGACAAGCGACATTCGCGAATGACCCGGTTCGAGTTCAAACAGCACCAGGCGAGACGGACCGAAAAGCTGTCCCGCCGACATGGAAATCAACTCCCACGCCGACTGGCCTTTCTGTTGCGAAACGGTAGCGGCCTGGGCTCCCAGTCGGGTTCGCCAAAAAGCCAGGGCTTCGGCGATCATTCGATAGCGTAAAAACCCTGCACAAACTGGCACCGCCAGAGCAAGGAACAGCATCGCCGTTACCGGCAAACAGGCATTTGCAACGACAAGGACCAAAAAGCAAGCCAACAGAACAGCGATCGCCAAACAGGCTGCCACAAACGGAAACATGCGATTAGAAATGACACGGAATACAAGGACACAAACAACCCACACACACACGATGCAAACAAAGCCCCACCATGAGTTGGCGCGATAGATCCCGTTGCCGACAAGCAATGTCCGGATCACGTGGCCGCGAACCTCAAGGCGACTCATTGGGATCGTTCTGGATACTGGTGTGAACACTCCCATCTGCTCCGGCAATGCTTCGCCCACGATGACAAGGCTGCCTTTGATCATTTCCGGCAGATAGTTGCCGCTGAGAATTTGTTCGCCATCAATCGTCGGAAACGATCTCAGAGCATTGCCAAAGTTGACTCCCGTCAGGCCTTTGTTTGGTATCGGTCTTTCTTGCGATTCGCTGGCCAACAGGAATTCGAATGAGCACAAACGCCTGCCATCGACGTCGACTCTATGTTGAGAATCACGGAACACCAGTTGCGGTTCGAAGCTTAATTCCGAGAACCCCGTCTCGCTTTGCTGCTCGGCTTCAATCGACCACGCCGGCATGCCTTGAATCAGAGGGTGCTGAAGAGAGCCCACGATCGAAGGATCGACACCGAAGTCCGCGCGATCGCTGACCACGCCGATGGCCTTCGGCATGCAACCATCAATCAGTTTGAGAAGTCTTTCGAGACCCGGATTGTCGCGATCAAGCACAGACGGATCGCACTGGACAACAAGGATCGATGAATCGACCTCCCGAACGTGCAAAGCCCGCCTGAAAGAGTCAAAAACCCTGCCGTCAATATCGCGAATTGTCTGCAAATAGCTTCCCAGCATTGCAACTGCAAGGATCGCTACCAACGCTGACCATCCGATCCCACTTCTCCGTAAAATACGGGAGTTCATAGAAGGGGCTCTTTGGGCAACAAACGCTTCCCGGTCGGAAAACGCTGGCGAAACGTAGCTTTTGAAGACCAATACGCTCTCAAATTAGCTCTTTCCTCGCGAGCTTGTCGGGCAACCGTGCGAGACGATCCGGTAATTGCGAATTTGACGGCCACTGCCTGACCATCGTCTCGACTAACAGCGAAGTTCCATGCCAGTTCAGGTGAACTTTCGTTTTCCTGTCCGACTGGATCGGTATACAATCCTTACATCAACCCGGATTATTCACGACGACGGGCGTTGATTCTACGTCTGGCCAACAGGAACAAGGGAAAAGCTGAAATTCAACAAGAAATGTAAATCATCCGGTAGATGAAAACCACAGCGATCGTTTCATCGCATCAGA
>CALFWR010000061.1 GCA_937928555.1 uncultured Pirellulaceae bacterium | reverse complement strand
GGGACGCAACGCATATCAGTTTCTCATCGAGGCCATGGAAGCAAGTTTTAACTCAAAAAATGCACCGTCGCTTCTGCCAGAGGAAACTGAATCCCAAGTCGAATCCGCCGCTGCATAGACCACGACCCGTGAACGCTTACGTTTGGATGAGATCTCTTGCGTACTTGTCATTAGTGCTTCGCAAGTAACGACGAATGATATTTGTTGCGCCGTTGCCCGCAAAATCCAACTCCATCGAAATTGAATTGGTTTCTGGTTGAATGTCACGATCAGCCAGGATTCGTCGGAACCCCTTCTGAAAAAAAGGCGGCTTTACGGAACTTAACGTGGTCTTTATCCGATCTTCACGTTCTTTTTCAACTTCATCATATCCATGAGATTTATATTCTTCGTAGTCCTTGATTTCGAATGTAACTTCACCATGATCAACTTCCCATTTGACAGTTTTTCCGACCCATAGTTTGCCGTGACTCTCCCAATGGTTACCCCTGAGGATTCCTTCTGACGTTGTCTTGTTGAAATTGCGTTGAAGAGCTTCCTCTGTAAAAACGCCAGAAAAACTCCCACTCAAATGATTCGGCTTCAACTCTTTGCCACATAGAACTTGGGCGAAATCTAACATCCTCGATTTCCCGCTATTGTTTCTGCCAATCACGAGGTTTATTGGCTTGAATTCATCAAAGCCGCCAAAATGATCCTTGAAGCATTTTCCGTCTTTGTACTTTGCAGAAGTTGCGTGCATGAGGTGTCAGTCAATGAATTGTTATGGAACAGCGAAGGTATTATAGGCTCTTCGAATGTTGCGTGTTTAGTGGTGTCAATTGAGTTCGCAGGTAACGAAACGGAAAAGAACGGAGCTGGGCTCTTACGCCGGCATCGGTCCGACACGCCGGCGGACCTGCGCATGATCGCAGCGGTTTTATGTCAGGAGCGACTTTACCACACTCTGAGTAAATAAAAAGGGGTCAGGCTACTTATTGACATTGGCGATTGTATGCTTTACCTTGCCTTCATGGCCAGACCTCCCAGAGTATCGATTGGAAACATCTGCTACCACGTGCTTAACCGTGGCAACGGAAGAAACACCGTGTTTCACAAGGACGATGACTATGCGGCTTTCCTGAAACTGATTGCCGAAGCCAGCGATCGCATCGAAATGCGTCTTCTCAGCTATTGCCTGATGCCAAATCATTTTCACCTGGTGCTTTTGCCTTTCCATGACGGGGACTTGAGCAACTGGATGCAGTGGCTTTCCACCGCACACGTCCGCAGATATCACAGACACTACAACTCCAGTGGCCATGTCTGGCAAGGGAGATTCAAGTCGTTTCCCATCCAAGAAGATTCGCACTTGCTGACGGTCATGCGTTACGTCGAACGAAATCCGGTTCGCGCTAAAACCATCCCAGTCCGCAAAGCCCAGAACTGGCCATGGTCTTCAGTGGGCACGCCTCCCAAAGACACAACCGTTCCGGTGCTCGATCCGGGACCCGTGAAACGAAAGCGAAACTGGCTGGAGTGGGTCAACAAGCCGGTAAGCGAAGCAGAAAAGGAAGCATTGCAGCTCTGCATCGATCGCGGTCAACCCTTTGGCAAGGAACAATGGAAAACCAAAACCGCCAAGCGTCTGGGCATCGAGTCTTCCCTGCGACCACGCGGAAGGCCAAGAAAAACGAAGTAGCCTGACCCTTTTTCTGGCCCTCGTGAAGCATGGGCCACCTCATTTGGCTGTCTCGTTTCCTTATCGCAGCTTGACTTGATAGCGCTGCCCTGACCATCCGTTCGCCTGATCACGTGCTTCCACAAAAACGACATCTGCGTTGTTGCTGGGGATTTGAATGGTTTGAGAACGGGTGAAGGGTTGCTCGTTAGCGTGGTCATGCCCCAGCACGCGCATGCCCAGTTGATTGTCTTGAGCATCGAGGACTCGCCATCGGTCAGCATACCGCTGTGGCGAATCATAGGTGCTCGAAAGTGTTACGTCGAAACGCCATCGGTCTTCGCCGGAGTGCGTTGCCTTGACAGCAATAACCTCCGGGAATTGATCGCCAAAGACAATTTCGGCTGGCTCATTTGCTTGTGCGGTATGGGCCTCACCGGTCGACGGGTCCGCTGGATTGGCAACCGATGGAATGCGGTCAGTTTTTTCAGTCTTCGCTTGCTCCGTTGGCCCGCTACAGCCAACGAGCAAAATAAAAGGAATGCAAACAATGATCGAGATCGTTTTCATTTTCACAATCGACGATTCCACTAAACAGGACAAGAAGCGAGGATACAGTATAAAAAGCAGGAGGCCAGTTTAGCTCTTTTTTGGTCTTCCGGGTCGTCTGATTGTTGATTCCAAACCAGGTTTTATCGACGTTTCATTGGCCAGTTTTTCACTCCATCACTGTCGATGGCAATGCCTGCGAGGTGTTCCCCCATGACAAACCCAGGTGGACGTTTTCATCCCGTGGATCGATTGCAGAAATGAGGAAGCAACTTACCTGCGCCGCTGCCACTGGTTGGGGTCAACGCGATAATACTTCTGCAACAAGGCAAACAGCTGTTCGTGTTCACGGGAAAGTTCGCGGGGTAGTTCGAAGAAGGTCTCCGAGGCCACGGCAAAGAATTCGGCTTTGTTGGTCGCGCCGTAGTGATCGAGCAAAGTTCGCCGACCGGATTCTTTGGCGCGAACCAACTGAGCGTACTCCCGATCGACCACTTTTAGCCAGGCCTCTCCTGCGGCAGCGTCGTTGAACATGACGTTGCCGCCCATCTCGCCGTCGAGCCCATCAAGCGCGTGGGCGAATTCGTGGATCACCAGGTTGTGGCCGTCGTCTTCGTTGCGACCGCCGCGGAGTGAGTCTTTCCAGGACAAGATGATCGGGCCGCCCTGCCACGCTTCGCCGGCACGGTACTGCGATTTCCCCTGACTGATTCCATCGCCAGTCTCTCGCTTAAAAGCTTGTGGGTACATCAGGATGGTTTTTACATTGTCGAAGTAGTAGTCGTCCACGCCCAGCAGCATCAAGCATGCCTGGGCCGCGACGGTGACTTTGATTTCTTCGTTCAGCTGCAGGCCTTTGCAGCCTTCCCAGTGCTTCTCAGCGACGAAAATTTTGACGCGTGACTTGAGAGCCTCTGTTTCGGCAGGCGTCATCTCCCAGGTGAGCCGGACGTTGCGCTGAAGGTGCAGGTCCCAGGCCTCGGGCCAAGGTTGGGCGAGAAGTTTCTTGCGGCGGCGTTTGCGAAACCAGCTGAACATGTTGGACTCTCAAGACAGAGAATTCGGAAGAGAATGGACGAGCCCTCTTGGACCCGGGATTTCTTTTAACGAGATTTGCCGGTGCGCGCCGTCGGGTTGCCAAAGCCTACCTTGCGACCAGCTCGGCAGGACTTTCCTCTGGCTCGTACCGAGGTGCTGGCTCACGGGTAGAAGTGTTTGTCTCTTCGTCGCGTTGCGGCAAGCCCTTTTTCTTCATGATCCAAGCAAACGAACTGGGCACAAAAACAAGCGCCAGCAAAGTACACCCCACCACCCCGCCGGCAATCGCGATCGCCATCGGAGGCCAAAAGCCACCTCCAGCGACGATCAATGGACAGAAGCCCGCGATCGTCGTGAACGTCGTCGCCAGGACGTGCCGCGTTTCATGAAGGGTCACGCGGAGGATACCCTCGGCATCGCCGGAGCACGCTTCGGGGTCTTCGCGTAGCGCCGTGAGCACCACAATGGAATCGTTGATTGCGATTCCAATCAGCCCCATGATTCCCACGATCGCCATGAAACCGAAGGCGTAGCCAAACAGAAACAGCGAGGCCCCGCCGAATCCAATCGCCATAAACGCAACCATGCCAATCAGAAAAGCACCGCGGAACGATCCGATCGAAAGCACCAAAGTCGTCACCATCGCAGCGATCAGAACACCCACGCTGGCCAACAGGTTACCCACCGCATCGTTCCGTTTGGAAGCCTCCCCGCCGTAAGTCAATTTATAGCCAGGTGGAATAAGAAAGTTTTCCAGTTCCATTTTTCTGTTCAAATCGGCAAGCACCTTGGACGGCAGCACGCCGGCGGTTGTATACACCTGAATCTCCTGCATGCGGGTACTGCGCAGCCGATTGATGGCGGCGGCTTTGGGTGTCAGCTTCAGTTTTGCAATGGCACTCAGCGGGACGCGGCGATCGGAATCGACGGTTGCGTTTGCGGACTGTGGCAGCACGATGTCCATGTTGCGAAGGTCCTGAAATGACCCCCGCTGCTCGCTGGCGACTCGAACGCGAACCGGAATTTGCTCGGTGTCCTGAAGCACGAACCCGCTGGCCGCTCCTTCAAGTTGCGAATTCAATTGCCTTGCGATTTCCCCGGGCCGAAGCCCGATTCTGCGTGCGTCTTCGGAGGACACGTCAATCTGGACCGTCGGAATGGCCTCATTGAGTTCCACACGGGTGTGAACGACGTCCGGGATTTCAGACAAAAGCTTTCGGGCTCGTTCACCAAGGTCTTTCAGTGTTTCTAGGTCGGGGCCAAAGAATCGAAGCTCGACCGGAGCCGCAAACGGCGGCCCCTGTTCAAGTTGCCTTGCGATCAAGCGGGCTTGGGGGAACTTTTCCTGCAGACTGTTCTGAACATCGCGAATGATTTGGACGCTGTTTTCCTTGGAGTCCAATTGTACGATCGCCTGGGCGAACTCCCTGGCCTGTAAACGCCGCGTGACGATGTTGTAGTAGAACGTCGGTGCGCTGCGTCCGATCAACCAGGTGGATTGAGTGACTCGCGGATGTTGCAGCAATTCATCGCTGACCTGTTCGGTTAACCGGGACAGTTCTGCAAAGGATGCATTCTGGGGCAGTTCAAGTTCGATGTTGAATTGGTCACGGCCGGCCGGCGGAAAGAACTGGTCGGGCAAAGTTGTCAGTGCAAACAGGCCGGCAAAACTCAGTCCCAGGCATCCCAGTGTTGTCAGCGCCGGTCGTGCGATCGCCGTGCGGAGGACACGCTTGAAGAGCGGAAGCAAAAATCCGGGCGGCAAGCCAGCGTTGCGATTTTTGGGCCGTGAACCGGTGTTGGTGAAGCGGTCCAGAATCGCGGCCATCGGTGCGATGATCATCAAGCTGATAAACAGCGAACTTGCCACCGCGATGATCACGTTGATTGCCATCGAACCGACAAATTCTCCGGCCGGACCTTCCATCAGGCAAATCGGTGCAAACGAGAATGCCGTCGTGAGCGTGGAAGCCAACAGCGGAATCGAGAGAATGCGGCCAGTCTCGCCGACGGCTTCGATGCGTGATTTGCCTTTTCGCAGTTGGCTGCTGACCGAATCAACAATGACGATCGCGTTGTCAATCAACAGGCCCAGCGCGATGATCAAACCGGCCACTGACATCTGATGGACCGGAATTCCCAACGTCCGCATACCCGAAAGAACCGCCAGGGAAACCAGCGGCAGTGCCGTTGAAACCATGACCGCATTTCGCCATCCCATTAGCAGCCAGACGACGAACAAAACCGCCAGCGAGCCAAGGGCAAGGTTCCAAAGCAGTTCGGAGAGCCTTCCTTGGACGTAAATGTTTTGATCCAGAACGGTTTTAAGTTCGATTGCTGGGGGAAGTTCGCCGCGAAATTGTTCAAGCACGACTTCGAGTTCGCTGCGCCAGTCATCGATGCGGCTTCGGTTGCGGACCATCGCTCCGACCAGCAGGGCAGGGCGGCCATCGATCTGACCAAGCTCCGAAGGCGGATCGGCGATCGTCCGGTCGACGTTTGCGACGTCCGCAACGACGACAAACTGGCTTGCCTCGCTACCGGTTTTGACGGGAAGTTGCCGGATCGCATCGACCGTCGCCAGTTGGTTCGCCATTTCAACTGCCAGGGTTTCATTTTTGCTGCGCAGGAATCCGGTGGCGTTGCGGGCATCGTCGGCCAGAATCGAAGCCGCCACGTCGGCAGCCGAAAGTCCCGAATTGGCCAGCAGTGAGGGGTCGATTTCGACAACGATTACCTCCTCGGGCAGTCCGAATTTGCTGACGTCGTCGGTTCCGCTCAAATTTCGGATGCGGTCTTCAAGGTTTTTGGCGAATCGACCAAGGATGGCGTAGTTGGGCTGGACGTCGGACTTCCAGGCGAGGCCACCGATCCAGGCGAAAGCCCGCACGTCGAGTTCGTCGAATTGCGGACGCGACGCGCCGGGAGGAAGATCAACAATCGAGTCTTCGACTTTGCCGCGAATGCGACTCCAGATTGGACCCGACTCGGTCACATCGTCTCGCAGTTCGATTGTGATCAAAGACGCGCCCGAACGGCTTTGCGACCGGATCTCTTTGATTTCTTCGACTTCGCGGATAGCTTTTTCGATGCGGTCGGTGACCAGAGCTTCGACTTGTTCGGCGTCGGCGACCGGATAGCGAGTGGAAATTGTGGCCGCTCGCGATGTGAGAACGGGGTCTTCCATTTGGGGCAAAACGGACCACGATGAGAGGCCGCCGACGACCAGCAACGCGATCATCATGATCAGCAGTCGCGGCTTGCGGATGCCGGCGGTGGCCCAATGCAATGAAGCGGCGTTTTGGATCATTGTTCCACTCCGATTGATTGGGTTCCGTTTTGCCACGGTCGCGCAATCTGTTCAATGGTGGCGTTGACTTGTTGTCCGGACGAAACGCGATTGGCACCCGCGATGATGACAAGGTCATCCGCCTGAAGCGTTCCGCGAACGCGGCTCCAGGTTCCCCACGTGGCCAATGTTTCAACGTCGCGTCGCTGGGCGGTTGCCGTTTCGGATTTGGCATCGACAACCAGCAGCGACCACAAACCTCGGACTTGAGGTTGCAGTGCTTCGGAGGGTACCCAGAAACCTTCGGCGTCTTTTTGTTTGATCGCGAATTCGACGTGAACCGTTTGGCCATCGACAAGCTTTCCGGCCTGGGAAACAGGAACCGAAACGATGACCAGGCGAGTGCGTGTTTCGCGATCGAGTGTGGGTTGAATGCGTTGAACGACTCCACGCGTCAGTTCGCCCGAATCGATCGATGACGTTTGTCCGATTGTCGAAAACTGAAGCTCGCGGCCGGGTTGAAGCTCCAGTGCGATCTCTGGCGAAACACCAAAACGAATTTCAAGATTGCCACTTTCGATCAGGTCAAGCAACGGGACGCCGCGCGCTGGAAGGCTGCCTTCGTCGAGCATTCGCCGGGAGATCTGTCCGTCGAAGGGCGCGAACAGGTCGGTTTGGTCGAGTCGTGCTTTGGCTTGAGCGACAAGCGATTCGGAGACTTCTACCGCAGCACGCTGGGCCTGAATCTGTTCGGTGCGCGTTCCGGCTTCCAGTTCGTCGAGCCTCTGTTGGGCGGACTCAATCGCTGCGGTGGTTGCGTCGCGATCAAATCGGGCCGCGTCGAACTCCTGGGCTGAGGAAGCCCGCGAACGACGAAGTTCTGCCTGTCGCTTGAGAGTGGCGTCGGCAAGTCGTAACTGCGCTCGAAGTCGCGTCATCTCGGCGCGGGACGCCTGGATGGTTTCCTCGCGGGGGCCTTTTTCCAGTTCCAGCAAGACAGCTCGTGACTGTCGGGCGCGAGCGACCGCCGCGCCGTACTGTGCTTCCAAAGCGACACGGTCCTGGCGGGCAAGCAGTTGGCCTTTTTTGACGGTGTCACCTTCGTCGACAAGGATCTCGTCGATGCGCTCGCTGGCCTGAAAGGAAAGGCTGCTTCTTCGCCTGGCAACGACAGTGGCGGTGTATCGCTGGGGCACGAAAACGGATGGTCCCGTTTCGATTTTCATGACACTCACTACCTGCAGCGAAATCGCGGACTCTAGATCTGGTGAACTTGCTCCGTTGACGCGCTTGCCCGGAAACAGGTACCACGCCGCAGCGGCAAGCAGCACGACTGCGGCAAACACGCCGATCCATTTTGATTTGAAAAATTTCATGGCTGTCTCTAGGCGTCTTCGATTGGAGGAAGCGATGGTTCGTCGGGAAAAACAGAATCCGTCGTTTCGTGAATTCTTTTTTCGTGTTCGTCCAGGTTCCAGATGGGCTGCCAATTGAAACCGTTGATGGTGTGCAAAATTCCGATTCGGACGCTGCGGTATACGCTGCCGATCCCAATCTCGGGAAGTGAAGGGCTGGTGGCACCGATCAGATACGAACCCGATGTCAGCGCCCACAGCGAGAGCACCATTTCTTCAGGGCTGAGCCCGCGCGGAAGTTCCAGGTCGCCGTCGGCCATCGCGCTGCGAGCCACACCTGCGACCAGGCCCATGCAGCGGTGCTCGCAGTTACGCATCAGGTCGCGTCTGGCGTCGGAGCAGCGATCCCAGATCGAGGCGTGGCGAACAAGGTTTTCAACCAGAAACAGCGCCGGGTAGCTGCGAACGTAGATTTCGCAAGCGACTCCCACGGCCAGAATCCGCATCCGCGATCCGCCTTTGGCGGTTGACGCTGCGTCAAAAAGTGACTGGCGTTTGTTGATCGCTTGAACCGCCATCGCCAAAACGATCTCTTCGCGGTTGGGAAAATGGTTGTAGATTGTGCCTTTTGCGGTGTTTAGCTCGTCAGCAAGCCGCTCCATCGACAGTTCTGAATAGCCTTCGGTCAGCAGGATTTGACCGGCGGTTTCGAGCAGTTGTCGCTCGCGACGCTGAATTTCCTGTCTTTTGTTGGGTTTTGAAGGTTTCATGGTGTTTCTGACGCGTCGTCAATTTGTGTTCTTACGTTATACACAAGTTTTTAAGCAATGTGATGAAAAAATGACGATGCGTCAGGAAATGGTCGGAATGCCGTATTCACGAGGTTTTATCGCGACTTTTTGAACCGCGAAAAACGCAAAATACGCGAAAAGACAGGAGCGATTTTGTCAGGGCACTTTCGCGTGTTTCGCGTATTTCGCGGTTGAATCCCGGATTATTCACGACGACGGGCGTTGATTCTACGTTTGGCCAACAGGAGCAAGGGAAAAACTGAATTTCAACAAGAAATGTGAATCATTCGGCAGGCGAAAGCCACAGCGATCGTTTCATCGCATTAGAGTAACCGATCACTGTCGGAACTGATTCTCACGCCCACGCATCGTGAATAATCCGGGTGAATAAATCTGCACATCAGACGAGCCGAGGATTGGATTGCGGCTAGAAACCCCAAGCACGTTGCTGCGCGGCCTCGCTTGCGCTGCGGGTTTCCAATTTGGTTAAACGATTTGATGAAAGGGCGAAGAGTTCAAGTTCAAAAGTTGGTGTCGATGATATCGGGCAAGGGCTCAGTTCGACCGGGAGTCGGTTGGCGTGAGCGAAACACGAAAAAGCCAACTGCAATCACCGCGATCAACATCATGGTAGCCATCAGGGCGATGAACAGATCCAGTTCCGCCTCGTTGGCCTGGATTTCAGTTTGCGAGCTAACCATCACAAGCGGGCTGACTTGTCCTGGCAATTCTGAATTGTCGGTGCGTTGGGACGAATAGATCCACATTCGGTAATAGTAGCCGGCCACGCGAAAGGATTTGCCTTCGAAGGTTTTCGGCGTCAGGCCTGCGGGAAGTTCTTTCAGGCATAACGTGACCGGAAACGAGGTGTAAACTTCGTCTTCGCCGCTGCGGTTTCTGATGACGATGTCTTTTCCGCCCATGTCAGGAAACAAAGTTGCCTGATACCACTGGTCAGCCCCCAGGGTCTTGCGGGTTGTTTCGTCGTTTACCAAAACGGGAACGCATTGTTTGATCCGACCCTGAAGTTCGATCGCGGTGCCGATCAGGTCCTTGGGGCTGCGCATCAGTTTGGAAAAACTTACCGTGTCATCGGGCATTGTTTCGGAATCGGTGGCTGCCCGCATCATCCGATAGAACAATCGCGATTCCCGTGGGCTGAGCGGTTTGGCGCTGTGCGGAAGTATCGTGTCGCGGAGCCCTGCGGCATCAACGCCCCTGGCGGCGAGATGCACCATCGACGGTGTGACTTTTGGTGATTCGCAGGGAGCTTCGGGAAGCCACTCGATTCGTCTGGCGATAAACACCGGCTCTGAAGTTGACTTTTGAGTGGGGCTCAATGGCTGTTCATTCGAGTAGTCCTCTTCGACCTTCAGGCCGGCCTCATCGCTTTCAAAGCTTCCCAGAAAAAACGCGTGGTAGCGAATCGGCTGTGGCGTGGCCAGCGGCTGACCGGTCGTCCACGCGCCGATCGGTTGCCTGAGAACGATCGAAAGTGGCTCACCCTGGGGGCTGATACACTCGGCAACGTAGAGAGCGTTGGGGAATCCCTCAACGCGTTTTTCGAGTTCAATCTTATCTATCGAATGGGCCGTCGCAGTGCCGGCAAAGACCTGGAATCTGAATTTGCCCGGTTGATCCAGAAGTTGCTGGTGGGTCGCCTCTATCGAAAGCTTGCTCCATGCTTCGAGGTTTTCGTTTGATGTCTGCCCGACACGATAGAAGAGCTTTCGAAAGATCGCGTTGCCGGGATTAAGCGGCAGGTAATCCGCGACTTCGAAGGTTTCGCTAACCGACAATCCGGACAGCTCCATGGCTTTATCGACCTTTTTCGAATCCTGGCCATGGGCGGTTCGCGGCAGTATCGAAACCACTGACAGCAAAAGCAAAAGCAGGCGCAGATCAGCTTTCATCGTCAAGCTCCAGTATTTTTTCAGCGACCGTTTTGATATCTGAATCCTCTTTTAGTTGTGCCAGATTTTCGTTGATCGATTCCAGCATTTCGCCTCGGGGACCAAGGGGCTTTTCGCGATCCTGACGATCGACCATCATCGCAATTGCGAAAGCGAACGCGGCCAACCCGAGCAGGCACAAGCCCATGACCCACGCCGATGGTAAGCCCGTCGTGTTGATGATTGACGCCGGTGCCGCTGCCAGTGGAACGAGTGTTTTTCCCAGAATCAGTGGGCAGTAGTTGGCTTGCGACTGCGTGTCGATGTAGGCGCGGACTTTGTAGAAGTAGCCGGTGGCTTCGACGGGGACGTCAAACGAAGAAAGCTTCTCGCCCGCTGTGACGGTGTCGGGGTGTTGCGATGTGTAGAGGCAGTAGATTTCTCCTTTGCCGTCGCGATCGGCGATCCACCATTCGAAGTAATGTCCTTGATCCAAAGCCAAATTTGATTCGAGTTTGACTTTGCGGCCGGCCAGCAGTGAGCCGCGGATCGTGACGCGTTTGCCGCGCCATGCGTTGGGTTGGGCTCGCAATTCCACCGTTGATACTGCGGTTGTCATTTCGTCCGTGGCAGCGGGCGAGGTTGCGCGTCGCCAGAACAACAGCCAAGCAGGAAGTTCGGATTTTCTCCCCACCGTTGTGAGGTCTTCGAGTTGTTCGTGAGCAAGCTGCGTAAACGCCCCCAGCGACTCGCGAGCGGCTAACTGCTGAGCCATCGTGATGTCCTTGCCGTTGGCAGCCGAATCAAAAGCCGGGATCAGTTTTTCAGTCCATCGCCTGGCAAGCTCATCGATGACTTTGCGTTGAGCCATTTGGTCGGCTTGGTCCATTGTCGAGATCGCCACGTCGTTGTGCTGTGAAGTAACGAACCGTTGGAGCGTTGTGGCCAGCGAGTCGCTTCCGCCGGATGTTGGATTTTGCACACCGCTTGACCAGGCACAGCGGGTTATCAAATCGATCAGTTCGGTTTGGCGGGGCGTGTCACTGGCTCTCCAGATTTGCTCGATGAATTGTTGGTGCAGTTTGGCCACGTTCGAAACGGCGGCCGAAGAAGGTCCCCGGCTGGGGGAATTTGCCAGACCATTTTGTTCGCTTTGATCGTCGATTGGCAACGAACTGGTCAGATCCTGTTCGGGATCAAGGACAATTGGTTCGTCAGAAGGTTGCTTGTCAAAGCCCATCCACTGCCAATGCTCGGGCTTTTTCGCTTCATTCATGAGCACGATCACCAACGCCAGCATGGCGAACAGAAAGTACAGTCTTCTGCGCACTGCTTTTGAGGCGTCTTTGACGGAGCGGCGTTGGTTGTCGCTCAAAGCCTTGCCAAAGATATTTTCGCGGCCAGTTTCTGGTATCGGATCCTCGACGTTGGCCTCGTCTTCTGATTCGTGTTCGGCCATGACTTTCGTGTGGTTTGGGGAAGTTTCGCTTCAATGATCGGGCGAATTTTCAATTTTACAGACCATTCAATTTTGATGCCGTACAATTTAGAATGAGTTGTGAGAGAAAAGGAAAAGGGGTCAAGGGGAATATGAAAAAGTGGACGCGTGAAGTAGCCCGGTGCGGCAATTGCAAACGGTTCATCGTGGCGGCGATGCTGTTGTTTTTCGGATTTTCGTGCTCGTCTGACCTCAGAGCCGAAGAACCCGCGGAAGCCTTTTTGGCTGCCCTGCGGCAGCGCGGTTACTTTGACGAAGCCCTGCTTTACCTTGAGCATGCGACGACCAGCAAGGTTGTTCCGGAGTCGTTTCAAAAAACGATCCCTTTCGAGCGAGCCCAGATACTGATTGACAGTATCCGTCAGGTTCGTGACCCAAAAAAGCAGGAATCGCGACTCGATGAAGCCGACAAACTGCTGGCCCGGTACGCGGCTTCGGTTACCGATCCGGTTAAAGCCACCGACGTTCTCAAGCGTCGCTCATTGGTGAAGTACATTCGCGGCCGCAACTACCTGACCCAGTCCGGATCCAAGCTTGCCACCGGTGATAAAAAGAAGCAGTTGGCCCAACAGGCTCGGCAGCTTCTCGGCGACGCGGTAACGCAGTACCAGGAAATAAAGACATCCCAGGCGGATCAGATTGAGAACTTTGTCATCGACCCGGAAGACCCCGACTCCAATGACAAACTGGCGGCTCTTCGCGGCGAGTATGTTCGCAACCGTTTGCGAATTCCCGAAGTCATGGAAACGTATGCATTGACCTTTGACGAGGAGTCTTCCGAACGCAAAGCCGAGATGCTCAAGGCGGCGACTGAATTCGAAGGTGTGGCAAAAGCCTACGATGAAAAGTTTGGCGAAGGCCGGATGGCGAAAGCCTTTTCAGCTCGCTGTTATCAACAGGCTGGCGAAACGAGCAAAGCGGGCGATGCTCTCAAGGAAGTCTTCGAATACCCGGCTCCCTCGGCAAGGCTGCAGCGGGCCGGCCTGTTGGTGGGCATCGACACCTGGCCCAAGCTCGAAAACTATCCGGCTGATGTCGTGATTCGTGCTGCCGAAACGCCGCTCGGTTTGCTGGATCGAAAAGAAAGACGCAGTCCGACCTGGATGCGAGTGCGGCTGGAGTTGGCTCGGGCAAAACGGGTCAAATCCGAACAGGTCAAATCCGAAGATTCCGCGATGTCCCGCAAGCTCGCCACCGAAGGCTCGCGATTGGCTCGGGAAGTCGCCCGCTCTCGGACCCAACACAGCGAAGCGGCCGCCAAACTCATGAACGAGTGGGGCGTGTCGATCACCGCAGCAACTGTGTCGGCTGAACCGGTGGAACCCCCCAAGAGCTTTGTCGAAGCCAAGGACCGTGGCAAAGCCATGGTTGCCGACCTGGAGGCGATGTTGAAAGAATCGGCAAAGCTTGAACGTGAGGTCGCGAGGCTTGTTGATGGCGTCGACAAAGACAACAAAGCCCAGCAGTTGCAGGAAAGCCGCGCTTCGATTGAGCAGCGTGCCGACGCGACGCTTGAGCTCTTTCGCATGGCGCTGAAGTTGGCTCAGTCGGATACGCCTCGGGTGGACCGCAACAACATTCGCTACCTGCAAGCCTATTGTTACTTTGCCAAAGGTCGCCACGAAGAAGCCGCCGTCATCGGTCGCTTTCTGTTGCGAAAGTATCCCACCATTGACTGGAGCCAGCAGGCCGCCGGGTTGATGGTTCGCAGCTACGAGAAGCTTTACGACGCCGCAGACCCTGCCGACAAGGCCAGTGTTTTCTCGCAGGTTTCTGACGGTGCGACCCTGGTGATGGATCGATGGCCTGACGGTGCGGGTGTCGCCAGCGCGGCGGTCGCGGCAACACGGGTTGCCGTTTTGGAGAAGCGTTTTGACCAGGCCAACGATTTCTTTGACAGAATCCCGGTCCAATCGACGGCCCGGGCTGCGTTGGCTTCGCGATTGGGGCAGCAGGTTTGGAGTTCGCGAAAAAATGCAGACGAAGACACAAAGAAACAGCTCGCTGCCCAGGCGAAGAACTTCCTTGACATCGCGGTGGGCAGCAAAGACCCTGCGGAGATGGACTTTTACACTGCCGTTTCGGCGCTTTACCTTGTTGATGCTAACCGCGAGTTGGGGGACATCGATGAGGCCGTCGGGCAGGCGGAGTCGCTGTTGGGTGCGATCAAATCAAACAAGGCCCTAGGTTCCAACGCCCGGTTCCGTCAGTCCGCTTACAACGCAACGCTGAATACATACCTCGCGGCGATGCGGGGCAAGTCGGACAAGCAAGCCTGGATCGACAAATCAAAGGACGTCATCGGGATCATGAGCGTCGAAGCGGCAGGCGATCCGAATGCCCAGAAAATGGTAAGTGCCGTCTATCGAAAGATCGCCGGTGACTTGCGGAGCGAATTCGAAGCCCTGCCTTCTCTGGCGGCCAAGCAGAGCTTTGCAGACTCGCTCAAGTCCTTCTTTGGGGACATCGGGAGCGTCGCCAAAGATGCCAAAACCCGACTTTGGGCGGGCTCAACGCTGTTGGGTATTGCTGAAATGCTGGCCCTAGAAGGCGGAGCCGAAAAGGCAAAAGAGATTTCTTCAAAAGCGATTTCTTCGTTGGAATCTGCCAGGGAAGCCGGGTTTGGCAACGATCCGAAACTGGAACTGAACTACCAGCATCAGCTTGCACTGGCCCAGCGGGGAAGCGGCCAGTACGACAAAGCCGTGGCCAGCTTTCAACAGATCCTTGAAAAAAGCAGCGCGATCAATGTGCAAATGGACGCTGCCAAAACGCTTCACATCTGGGGAGTCAATCAAAAAGACCCGCAGGCGCTCACCCGCGCGATCATGGGGACCGGCAAGTACCGCGATCCCGAAACAAAAAAGGAAAAGAAAAGGATCTGGGGCTGGAAGACGATCACCAGCATCACGCGGAAAAACGAAAAGTATCGTGCGATCTTTCGTGAAGCCCTCTACTATTCGATCCTTGGCCGGTTCCGCTACGGACAAATCAAGCAAAACAAAAAAGCAGTCGAAAGTGCATTGAAGGAACTTGAAAATGCCCTCAAGCGATTCGACGATCTTGATGTTGGTGCATGGAAAACAAAATATGACCAGCTGCACAGTGATCTCAAAAAAGCAGCCAGGTAAGAGCAGAGATCTGATTGGAACAGAGAACGAATTGGAAAATTAATGAAACAGAATACCGCTTATTCGCTTGCCGCCGTTGTGACGGCTTTGGTCACGGTTTGCTTGGTCGCAGAGAGCGCAAGCGCCCAGGGGGACTCGATCTATCGGATTCGCCGTAGTGGAAAAATCTCCAAGGTCGGTGGCAAGATCGTTGGTGTCACGCCGACGTCGGTCAAATTCGAAGGAAGAAACGGAGACGAAGAAGTTCCTGTTTGGGAAATCGAAAAGATCGTGTCCGCTTCAGAACCACCGGAGGTCGAGCGGGCACGGGACCGAATCGAAACCGGGCGGTACGAGGACGCTTTGGACGAACTGGATCAGGCCAAAGCCGGAGGCAAGCCACTGGTCGAAGCGGAAATCGCTTTTTACCGCGCGTTGGCAAAAGCAAAACTTGCTCTTTCGGGTGGAAACGTGACGGCCAAAGAAGCGGGATCCGAAATGGGTAGCTTTCTGGGCAAATTCAAAAGCAGTCACCATTCTATTCCGGCGACCTCGTGGATGGGCAAGCTTGGAATCGCCGCTGGTGAGCTTGATTTTGCGGTCAATCAGTTCGAGAAACTTTCACAGACCAAGTGGCCGCGATACGCAACCGAGGGGATCTTTCAAAAAGGTGAAACGCTGTTGATGCAAAACAGGATCCCGGAGGCGTCACAGGAATTCGATCGCCTGATCGGTCTTGCCGGCAACGACGACGCGACGCAAATGTACAGGTCTCTCGCAAAAATCGAAAAAGCCAAAGCAGAAGGATTGTCCGGAGATGTCGATGCGGCGATTGCAGTACTCGAACAGGTCATCGACGCGGAAGACCCCAGCGACGAGAGACTGTTTGCCTACGCGTACAACGCTCTGGGGGCCTGTTATCTGAAAAAGAATGACGTTCCTCGTGCGGTGGAAAAATTTCTTTTCACTCACGTGCTTTTTGATACTGAAACTGACGCCCACGCCGAAGCCGTCTACCGTTTGGCTTCGATCTGGACGGCCCAAAAGAAGACCGACCGGGCATCCGAATATCGCAATCTTCTCAAATCCCGCTACCGCAACTCGTGGTGGGCGTCTCAACTGAACTAAACCCGGATTATTCACGAGGCGTGGGCGTTAGAATCAGTCCCGACAATGATCCGCGACTCTGATGCGATGAAACGATCGCTGTGGTTTTCATCTACCGGATGATTCACATTTCTTGTTGAAATTCAGCTTTTCCCTTGCTCCTGTTGGCCAGACGTAGAATCAACGCCCGTCGTCGTGAATAAACCGGGCTAAACTGCACAAACCGCTCCTCGTCGGTCTTATTGTCTGGCCGACAACTTCCATCGGCAACCGGCCGCAACTACAATCAGATTCCCCCGAACAGAAACAGACATGTTGGAGATTATTGGTATGCCGCGGATTAAGTTGAGCAGTCTCAACCGGCGTTTTGCATTTTTGGCCATCTTGGTTCCGGTTTGTTTTTTATTCGCCACCGAAGTCGTGTTCGCCCAGGGAGACCCGCCTGAAGCGGCCGCCGACACCAATCTCCTGGGTTGGCTGATCAATAGCCTCGGAATTGAATACATTCTTGTCTTTTTGATTCTGTCGTTTGTGCTCGTTGCGATGTTCATTTTGAACGTGCTTGCTGCTCGCAAAGAAAGCGTCTGCCCGACGGCTTTGGTGGAAGAATTCGAAGGGCACCTTGACGGAAAAAACTACCAGGAAGCTTACGACCTGGCGAAAACGGATGAATCCTTTTTGGGTTCGGTCCTGTCGGCAGGTTTGGCTCGATTGTCCAGCGGTTACCCACAAGCGGTCGCTGCGATGCAGGAAGCCGGCAGCGACGAAAGCATGAAACTGGAACACCGGTTGAGCTATCTGGCGTTGATCGGAACGCTCAGTCCAATGATCGGCCTGTTCGGTACCGTTCACGGGATGATCAAATCGTTTTTCACTATCGCGACCGCAGGGACTACGCCGGATCCAAGTAAGCTCGCTGCGGGCATCTCGACGGCGCTGCTGACGACCCTGATTGGTTTGGCGATCGCGATCCCGGCTATCGCCGGTTACAACATTCTTCGTAACCTTGTTCAGCGCCGCGTTCTCGAAGTTGGCATCACCAGTGAAAACCTGATGGGCCGATTCGAAAAAGTTGGCGGCAAGAAGAAATAGTCTGTCGCGAACAGGGAGCACCAGTGAAATTCAAAAAGAAACAGAAGGTCGAGGTTCTCGAAGGCGATTTGACGCCGATGATCGACATGACGTTCCAGTTGATCGCGTTCTTCATGTTGCTGATCAACTTTTCGAAAGTCGATCGGGCCGAGGATATTCTGCTGCCCAAGAGCGTGCTTGCGGTACCGCCTGAAGAACGTCCCGACTACCAGATTATTCTTAACCTTCAGCCTGACGGTTCGGTTGTCTTTGCTGGCCAGCCGATTCCGGAGATTTCGACGATGGATCCGATCTTTCGACAGGAGGTTAACAACGCCAGTCGCGAGAACGTCGCTGTTTCCGACATTGCCGTCATCATTCGCTCGCATGAGAAAACGGCGACCGGAGTGGTGCAGGAACTGATTGCTAGGTGCCAGAAAAACGAGCTGGAAAATTTTAAGCTTCGTGTCAAAGACGAGGCATACTAGAGGATGAAATTTGAACCACAGGAACAGGAGGAGATCAAGCTGGAAATGACGTCGATGATCGATATCGTTTTCCAGTTATTGGTTTTCTTCATCATGACCTTCAAGGTCGTTGTTCAGGAAGGCGACTACAACGTCAAAATGCCGCTGGCATCTGTCAATGACCAAATCGATACCGAGCAGCCACAGTTGATCCGCATTCTCTTGCGAGCGGGCGACTCGGGTGCCATTTCGACGATCGAAGTGGACGACGACGTCGAAGTCAAAACAATTGTCGGCGACGACGTTCGCGATCTCTTTGGGCAGCTCAATTCTCTGATCGAAACCAAAGTCAGCGGTGGCGACAATCCCGAGTCAGGCACCGAAACCGAAGTCGAATTTGACATCGATTACGATTTGGAATACGGCTACACCGTCCGCGCAATCGAAGCGGTGTCCGGGAAAGACCTCGGTGACGGGAAAGTCAAAAAATTGATCGACGCTATCAAGTTCAAAGACAACTCGAGCAGCTAACCGCGTTTGGCAGCGAATCGAATCAGCTCGCGGCGTCGATCGCAAAACGTAAGTCGGATCAAGGGCGCGAATACTTCGGCAGCACAAAAGAAAGTCCGGGCTTCGAAGCGTTCGAACGTCACCCAACTGATTCACCAAGCTCGCCGCTCCGGCAACGCACGGCCGCTCAACTCTGGTCAACTTTGGTCAACTTCGTCGGTTCATCGCTGGCAAAAAGTACCCGCTCGTCAGCCCGGATTATTCACGACGACGCGCGTTGATGCTACGTCTGGCCAACAGGAGCAAGGGAAAAGCTGAATTTCAACAAGAAATGTGAATCATCCGGTAGATGAAAACCACAGCGATCGTTTGATCGCATCAGAGTCGCGGACCACTGTCTCAACTGATTCTGACGCCCACGCCT
>CALFWR010000060.1 GCA_937928555.1 uncultured Pirellulaceae bacterium | reverse complement strand
AACAATGATGGAACGTTTACCTACACTCCCGATCCGAATTTCAGTGGAATTGATTCCTTTGACTATCTGATCACAGATGCAGACGGACAAACCGATGTTGCCACAGTGACCATTGACGTCGGTGGCGTCAATGACGCTCCTGTCGTGAATTCTCCGATTCCAGATCAAGCCGATTTGGACAGCGAAGCTGTTTCAGTTGATGTTTCAACGGCATTTGCAGATACCGATGGCGATCCTTTGAACTTCAATGCCACGGGCTTGCCGCCGGGACTGACAATTGATCCTGTGACCGGTGTCATTTCAGGGACGCTTGATTCAAGTGCTTCCGCTGGCGGACCTTACACCGTCGTGGTGACTGCCGATGATGGCAACGGTGGCTCGGTGACTGATACCTTCACGTGGACCGTTGACAATCCCGGACCTGTCGCGACTGACGATGGCTTCACGACCAGCGAAGACACGCCTGTGTCAGGTTTCGCCGGCACCAACGACAGCGATGTTGATGGTGATACGCTGACATTCGCGCAGACCAGCAACCCAAGCAACGGTTCGGTTGTCTTCAACAACGATGGTTCGTTTACTTACACACCGGATCCTGATTTCAGTGGAACCGATTCGTTTACCTATCAGGTAACAGATGCCGACGGCGCTGTGGCAGATGCGACAGTCACAATCGACATCGCACCGGTCAACGATGCTCCAACGGTTGCCGCTCCGATTCCAGATCAAGCTGATTTGGATAGCGAAGCTGTTTCGGTTGATGTTTCGACGGCCTTTACAGATACCGAAGGCGACTCGCTCAGCTTCTCTGCGACTGGCTTGCCTCCGGGGCTGACAATTGATCCTGTCACGGGCATCGTATCGGGCACCCTGGATCCAAGTGCTTCGGCGGGCGGACCTTACACCGTCATCGTGACTGCTGACGATGGCAACGGTGGTTCGGTGACTGATACTTTCACATGGACCGTTGACAATCCCGGACCCGTTGCAACTGACGATGGTTTCTCAACTGACGAAGACACACCGGTGTCAGGTTCGGTTGGCGGCAACGACAGCGATCCTGATGGAGATTCGGTTTCCTTTACACAGAACACAAGCCCGAGCAATGGTTCGGTTGTGTTCAACAGCGATGGAACGTTTACTTACACGCCCGATGCAAACTTCAATGGGATCGACACGTTCGAATACACCATCACTGATGCTGACGGAGCGACCGATGTCGCCACCGTCACGATCGTTGTGGGTGGCGTCAACGACATTCCCGTTGTTGATTCCCCCATCGCAGACCAGATGAACCTCGACTCTGACCCTGTCAACGTGGACGTTTCGACTTCGTTCTCGGACGGTGACTCGGATCCGCTGACTTTCAGTGCCACCGGCTTGCCACCGGGATTAACACTCGATCCAGCCACAGGCATCATCTCGGGAACGATCGACCCGTCAGCTTCGACAACCGGCCCGTACACTGTCATGATCACCGCGAGTGACGGACTGGGCGGATCGGTCACCGACACCTTTACGTGGACCGTTGACAATCCTGCACCGACTGCAACAGACAACCTCAATTCGGTCACCGAGGACGTCAATCCGATCCAGGGCGGCAACCTGCTGACGGATGACGATGGCAACAACGTGGATTCGGATCCTGATGGCGACAGTCTTGAAGTGGCCTCTTTCGAGAACAGCGCCGCCAACATTGGCGTTGCCGTCATTGGTACTTACGGCTCGATTGTCGTCAACGCCAACGGCGAATACCTGTACACTCTGGACGAATCAAATCCTGCTGTACAAGCACTTAATGTGGGCGATACGCTTACAGAAACCTTTGACTATGTCGTTAGCGACGGCGAAGGTGGCACCGATGCGGCGACGTTGACGGTGACCATCAACGGCACCAACGATGCACCAGTGGCGACGACACTGCCCGGCCAAACCAACATCGACACCGATGTGGTATTGGTTGATGTATCTGGAGCATTCTCTGACGTGGACGATCCGGCCCTGACGTTCAGTGCTACCGGACTCCCGGCCGGTCTTTCGATCGACCCGACGACCGGCGAGATCACCGGAACGATCGACGGAAGTGCATCGCAAGATGGCCCCGACAATGACGGCGTATTCGAAGTTGTCGTTACTGCCACCGACACCAGCGGCCAGACGGTTGAATCAACATTCGAATGGACCGTCGCCAACCCCGCCCCTGTTGCCCAAGATGATAACTTCACCACCGCCGAAGACACACCGCTGACGGCAAGCGTTGTCAACAATGACAGCGATCCGGATGCCGATGCGGTAACTTACCAACTGATCAACGGTCCGGGCAACGGAACGCTTCAGTTCAACCCTGATGGTTCGTTCACTTATACACCCACCGGTGATTTTGCAGGCAGCGACACGTTCGACTACGAGATCTGCGACGAAGATGGAGATTGCGATACGGCGACGGTTGTGATCGACGTGACGCCGGTCAACGACCTTCCCGTTGTTGAAAGTCCCATCGCTGACCAGACGAACTTTGATACTGACGTGATCAGCGAGGACATCAGCGGGAACTTCTCTGACGTCGAAGGCCCACTGACTTTCACCGCAACGGGCTTGCCACCGGGACTGACCATCGATCCTGCGGGTAACATTACCGGAACGATCGACACCGATGCTTCTTCAAGCGGTCCTTACACCGTCGTCGTGACCGCCGAAGACACCAACGGCGAAACGGTCACCGATACCTTTACGTGGAACGTGAATAACCATGTCCCTGTCGCTGAAGACGACGACTTCAGCACCCCGGAAGACACACCGTTCAACTCAACGGTGGCTGACAACGACAGTGACGCGGATAACGATACGAATTCCTATTCGATTGTTACGCCTCCAGCCAATGGTCAAGTCGCCTTGAATCCTGACGGCACATTTACTTACACGCCCGATCCTGGCTTCAACGGCGTTGACACGTTCGAGTACGTTGTCACTGACCAAGACGGTGACCAGGCCACCGCAACGGCGACGATCAATGTTGATTCTGTCAACGATGTCCCCGTTGTCGACAATCCTGTTGGCGACCAAAGCAACCTCGACAGTGACGACGTGAACCTGGACCTTTCGAGTGTCTTCAGTGACCCCGACGGCCAACCGTTGACTTACACCGCTGACGGCCTGCCCCCGGGGCTTTCCATTGATCCGGTAACGGGCATCGTCTCGGGATCAATTGATCCGGGTGCTTCTTCGAATGGACCTTACACCGTTGTAATTACGGCCAGCGATCCGGACGGCGCAACGGTCACCGACACCTTCACCTGGAACGTGGCCAACGTTCCTCCGGTTGCTCAGGACGACGCCACGTCGACCAACGAAGACACTCCTGTCACCGGCAGCGTTGCCGGAAACGATCTGGATCCCGATGGCGATCCGTTGACTTACTCTGTAACCAACGGTCCCACCAACGCCACCGTTGTTTTGCAACCCGATGGCACGTTTACCTACACTCCGAATCCGAACTTTAATGGCACCGACACATTTGAGTACGAAGCCTGCGATGCTGATGGAGCATGTGTCAACGCTGTTGTCACGATCACCATTGAACCAGTCGACGATGCACCGGTCGTGACCGAAAACATCCCGCCACAGGATTCGATCGAAGAAAACGAAATCACCAGCCTTGACGTGACACCGTTCTTTGATGATGTCGAAGGTCCTTTGACATTCACAGCAGACTCCTTACCACCAGGCCTGTCGATCGATCCTGTTACCGGAGTAATCAGCGGGACTCCGGATCCGGGCTCTGAGGGCGACTACGAGGTCGTCGTCACAGCCATCGACTCGTCGGGCAATCAGGTGACCCAGATTGTTGACTGGACTGTTGTTCCGGAGAACACGTTTGCGTTCGATTCATTCACCAACGAAGCCACTAACGCGACGTCGTTGTTCGAGGACGCAGAATTACTAAGCCAGCAACTCTCTGGCCAACGCGAATTGCTGCTTAGCCGAAACATTGAGCAACTTGCTCCCGAGCCGATCCTTGCCGGTCGAGCCAAACCAGGCACCGTGTTGGTTGCCAAGCTTTACGCTGAGGACGGTTCTGTTTTGGGCGAAGCCCATGACACTGCCAACCAGGCCGGCAATTGGGTCATCGCGTTCCGTGGCGTCAAGAATCCTGGCAACACGCGAGTAGTTATTGAGCACGTTGCTACCGAGCAAGTTGCCCTTGGGCTTGCCGAGTTCGACCTTGGCAAAGAGACCTACCGAACCCTTCAGCTAGACGCCAGCCAACGCGAAGGCTTGTCAGCGGGATCGATTCTCTCCGGCAAGGCAAGCACGGCGCTGGAAGACATGACGCAGCAGAACTCGAATCCGCTGAACCTCCTGTAGGATTCGTAGCGTCGACCCATGACACTGGCCGCTTCGGTTTTCGAAGTGGCCTTTTTTTGTTTTTTGTCCAACCGGGTTTGTGATGGGTGGCCATCACGTAGACCATTGCCAGCGACCATGAATGTGATGGGCTTCGTGGCCCAATAAACTCGGATGATTCACGAGGCGTGGGCGTTAGGAATCAGCTCCGACAGTGATCCGCGGCTCTGATGCGATGAAACGATCGCTGTGGTTTTCATCTATCGGATGTTTCGCAATTCTTGTTGAAATTCAGCTTTTCCCTTGCTCCCGTTGGCCAGACTTAGAGTCAACGCCCGTCGTGGTGAATAATCGGGAATAAATTCCGGGAAGCACTTTTTTGTCGTCAGAGGAAGCAAACGGTTCGCTACGCCGCATCGCGCATCCGTTCAACCAGAATCGCCCTGCGATGGCGTCCGTGACGTGTCACCATCAAGATCGCTTTTTTCGAACCGGTAAGCTTCAACCTTGAGATATTGTCCACCAGCACCTGGTCCACGCCACGTTTCTTCACCACCAGTTCGCCAACATCGAGGTCTCTGAGTTCCGCTGCCAGCGATTTAAGGCCAACGGTGAACACGTTGCGAACGCGGTATCCTTTGAGAATCGGTTCGACGCCACGGAGGACGTTTTTAGAGTTCAACCACGAGACCCCCGGGCCAAGCGTTTTCAGGCGGTAGTGATCGGCGACTTCGAAGAGCAAACCTGCCGCCAACACCGTAGCGTGGGCTTCGTAGATATAGGGCCCCAAATAAGTCGACCGGGGCGGGGGAGGGCAGTAGGCGTTTTTGCGCGAGATGCAAAAACTTGCCTGCGCCGCGTCTTTGGCGATCACCGTACATCGAATTGCGTCGCGTGAAATTCCAGGGCCAACCCAAATCACCTGCTGCTTGCACTCACGTGAATCTCCGATCCACTCGCGTTCCACCGGCCAGGGAATTTTCTCACTCATCGCCGAACCGGGTGCGATCTTGATCCCCACGAGCTGCTCTGACGGATTGAGGACATCGAGAATTTCTGAAAGCGCGGGCTGAAAGTGATTCGTCAAAGTGGTCCTTTTTCCGACCCGACGATCGGGGTCAAAGTGCAGCCCGTCAAAACCGGAAACGTCGAACCCGCCGAACGAAGCACATTCCAACTGCACATTTTCAAGGCCATTGACTGCCGCGTTGTTTTGAGCGAACAAGGCCGCGATGGGGTCACGATCCACGCCTGTAACCCGATTTGCCCGGCGAGCCAAAGACAACAGATCGCCACCGACACCACAGCAGATATCAGCCACATTTTCACAGCCAGCGAATCGTAGTGCTTTGTAGTCCGCAATCAACGCCGAAGACGACTGTTCGAGACTGCGGCCGGTAAAGAACATCGATTCCGCCCGGGGAAATTTCCTCAACCCGCGCAGCCGCAACTGAGCCTGTTCCATCACCAACGCGGCGCGACTCGCAGGCATGGACTTGCGGAGCAGTTTCGCGATCTTCAGCGGGTTAATTTTTTGGGCGAACAGTTTTTGCGCAGCGGCGAGCCCTTCTTTTGCTTCTTCGGCGACAAGCCACTGAAAATCTGGGGGCACCTCAGGATTCATAAACCAGATGTTAGCTTGGACCGCCGAATCGATCTATAATGCAGTGGTTCACATTTGTTCCATTTTGTCACCAGAGTGATCAACGGCAGTGCTAATTGACCCAAAACGGGAACTCATTCTCTTTTTACGTCTCTCTCAAGCGTTCAGGGAGCGTCGCCGAATGCCTGATCGCGACCGGGCGTTGGTCATTGCGGGAACTTGCGCGGCGCTGATGCAAATGAAGTCGATCGAGACTTTTTGCCGCGCGTTGATCTTGCAGAATAATCGTGGACACATGATTGGCAGATGGCAATCGTTCTCCGAAGCCATCGAAGACGGCGACTACCAGACACTTCTTCGCCACGTCCGCAAAAAACTCTCCGAGGAAAAGGCCCGCGAATTGCTCGCCGAAATGGAGTACCAATGCGAGGTCCGCAAAGAACAATGCCGCACCAACGAAGAATTCGCGGCGGCAGTCCTGGGCGTGGACGTGCAATGGATCCAAGAGAACTTTGGTTAAAGTTTACCAGTTCGATACAACTGGATTTGAATCGGTCGCGAATGGCGTTTGATTTATCGTCGGAACACGAATCCGCTCACCGGCATGTTTTTGCGCGGCTATTTTTTCACGCATATTGTTGCAAACAAGGAATAGCCATGCTGCGAGCCCTGATAGTCCCAGCTGTTTTGATGTCGTTGGTCGGATTTCCGATGCTGTATCGGTACCACCAAATGGATATGTCGCGAACCGACACCGAAGGACAGAACTTTTCCAATTCCCCCGTTGCGTTTGCATCGACCAACTCAGCGTTTCCGGGACCCCAATGGTGGAACCAAAACCCCTCTGCCACCGGCAGCGGCTATCAAAGCTGGAATCGGCCGCCAGCAGCAAGCGGCGTTGGCTTTGGGTCGCAAACATCAAACCCGCCTAGCCTATCGCAGCCAACGGTATCGCAGCCAACGGTATCGCAGCCAACTGCGGCCCGGTTTGCTTTTGGAGACAACGGGGCGATCTCTCGGGACATGGTGCCGGACTTTGGCCAAGCCGAAACGTTCGTATTTCGGGGCGATGCCAACGGCCCGGACCTTTCTTCGGCACCGCTGAGCTTCATTCCGATTACCGATCCGGCGTCACTGTTCCGATTCGACATCACCAAGCAATGGATCATGCAGCGCTGGGATCGCGTTTCCACGTCTCCCGGAGATTCTGGCTTGCACGGATTGCGAGTTCCGCTGGTGACAGGAACCAACTCATGGGACCTGCACGGTTCGATGACGTGGTATTTTGACGCCCGCCATCATCTTCAGCGAATCACCTATCGAGGCTGGACCGGCGATGCGTCTAGGTTGGTGCAAATGCTTGGTTCGCAATACGGACTAAAACCCCAGCCCACACACTGGGCCGGGCTTTACCTTTCCAACCAGGGAGGACTGTTGATGCAGCACCCCGCCGTGATCGACAAAACCAATCCGATGCAACAACTGGCGCTAATTTTGGAAATCAACAACCCAAAAAGCAGGTTTTCACTGAGCGAAAATTTTCGCTCGTTGCTACCCGCGGCGATGGCGACACAATGATCGCTAACCAGCGAACAACCACTGCCCTCTATCATCTACGAGTTATCCACTCGACACACAGGTTTTGAAAACGGATTTTCAGTGTTCAAGTTTGCCGTATTTCTCAAAACCTCCAGCGAATGAGATTCGTTTTTCGCTTTCTTTTGACAAATCAAAATACGACATTTGACACTGCCGCTAGCAGTCATAGAATCGCCGCTCACAGTCAGGGCACATCGCACACCAAACGAATCGGCGTCGATGAACTCTGTTAACGGAAAACACGCAACGGATTTTGTCCGCGGCGATTGTTCGATAAGACTCAGGATGTGATTTTGTCGATTCAGGAACCTCCCTCAGATAACCTCGCCGACGAAAACGCGGCCCGGATTGCAAGCGCGATTTCGAATGCTCTTGTCAGTCATATCGGGCAGACAGTGTTTGACATGTGGTTCGAAGCCAGCGACGCGATTACCTTTGACGGTCACCGCGTCAAAATCCTCGCCGACAGCCCTTTCAGCCTTAGCCGTCTTCAAAATCGTTTTTCTTCTGATCTTCGCGAAGCAGTACATCGCATCGCCGGCCCGCAAACCGAGATCGAATACTCGACGCGGGAAATCAACACCGACGGCGCGGTCGAAGATTCCGCTGCTGCTGAACGGGTGCCTGTTTCTGCGAACGAAGAACCTGTCATCGCCGAGCAGGACCTACAGACAACGTTTTCCTTTCACCAACCAACGCCTCCCGCCGGGCCGGTCGCGCGAAAGGCATCTTCCACCGCCCGCTATCTGAGTTCGTTCTGGTTTGGGGATGAGAATCGTCTGGCCAAAGCTTCCGTTGAGCAGGTGTTCGATTCGCCGGGACAATTTTCACCGCTGCTAATTTATGGCCCGACCGGTTGCGGCAAAAGCCATCTGCTAGAGTCGGTGATCAACGATTGCCGTCGACAGCTTCGGCTTCGTCGCTGCGTCAACGTGGCGGCGGAGCAATTTACTTCGGAGTTCATCGCGTCGCTTCGTGGCGGCAGTGGACTGCCGATGTTCCGCAAGCGCTACCGCGAGTTGGACGTGTTGGCGATCGATGGAATTCACTTTTTTGCAAAAAAGCGAGCCACACTCAGCGAGTTTCTGCAAACCGTCGATGCACTTTCAAGGGCGGGCAAGCAAGTCATCGTTTCATCCGACCGCCCACTGACCGAACTCGAAGACCTCGGTGCAGACCTTGCCGCAAGGCTCACCGGTGGATTGACCTGTCCGTTGATGTACCCCGGTTTTGATGGCCGGATGTGGATTGTTGAATCCATCTGTGCAAAGCGAAAATTCTCATTACCCCACGATGTTCGCGAGTTGATTGCCCAGCACATGACGCGCGATGTCAGACGCGTCACCGGCGCTATCAATCGACTGTACGCCGTTTCCAGATCGCTGGGCGAAAAGATCAACATGACTGTCGCCCAGGAAGTCCTTGGCGATTTGCTGGCGTTTTCATCGGTTGGCACGACCATGGGCGGGATCGAGCAGGCGGTTTGCGAGTTCTGCGGTGTCAAATCGATCGAAATTCGTTCCTCATCGCGTCGCCGCAAAATCTCGGTGGCCCGCATGCTGGCGATGTATCTGGCCCGCCAACATACCGGGGCAGCATTCTCGGAAATTGGCGAGCACTTTGGCAATCGGCGTCATAGCACCGCGATGGCGGCCGAGAAAAAGGTTCAGGACTGGATCGAATCCGGCCAGTCTATTAACTTGCCCAATGCAGCTTATCCGGCCGAAGAAGTCATCAACCGGATCGAATCGATCCTGCGTGTCGGGTGATCTTTCTTTGAGCCCGGATTATTCACGAGGCGTGGGCGTTAGAATCAGTCCCGACAGTGATCCGCGACTCTGATGCGATGAAACGATCGCTGTGGTTTTCATCTACCGGATGATTTACCCCGGATTATTCACGACGACGGGCGTAGATCGGGTTGAACCACACAAAAGCTAACGTGACACCGGGTTCGCCACGGAAATTTCGGTTCACCTCGCAAATGAAGTTCAGGAAAGCGATTTTACCCGGACTGACACGGCGTCCATTGGCTGAACTGAAAGTCACGCCCGTCGTCGTGAATAATCCGGGTTGATGCTGGCAATCTGCCTTTCGGTCACAATGCAAAGCCGCTGGTTCGCCCAACCGGCCCATCCTGTGCTAGCAAGCCCCTTTTACCGGACTGCCGTCATGGCAAGCGCTGGAAACGTCGATTGTGCTTGACGACCGCTACTGCGAATGCCAACATCGGCACGCGGTGGCGAAATGGACTCCCGCCGACGAAACACGCAACGGACTGCGACTGCCCTATGAAACCAATGTTCCGCGCCATCAAGATGTCGCTGCGTTACAAGTGGTCGATTATTGGGGCCGTTCTCTGTGCTGTGATGATCAGCGTCCTCTGGTCATTCAGCATCACGGCCATTCTTCCGGTCGTGCAGGTTGTTCTTAGAAACGAAACTGCGGTCGACTGGGTCGATGGCGAAATTGAGAGTTGCAAGTCCCGCATTGAAAAACTGGAACAGGACATCGCGGACTGGAAGGCCGTCATCGACGACCCCAGCGCCGACAAAGACGTGGTCTTCAAAGCCGACGTCGATACCGACATGGCGAGGGACCGCCTCAAGGCCGAATCGCGGCAACTGGAACACTTTTCCAATACGGTCAAACCGATTTTGGACAAATGGGCGCCCAGAGATCCGTTCGAAACGCTGCTGTTGGCGATGGTCTTCCTGCTGTGCCTGACCACTCTAAAGGGATTCTTTCTGGTCGCGAGCGCCTGGCTGACGGCCCGCGTTGCCAGCGCGACGGTGATGGACTTGCGGCGGATTTATTACCGCAAAGCCCTCGACCTGGATCAGTTCCGCATTGACCGCCTGGGTACGTCGAACATGATGACGCACCTTTCGCACAACATGCTGATGGTCGCTGGCGGACTACGGGTCTTTTATGGCAAATGTATTCGCGAACCGCTGAAGATGATCACCTGCTTGATTTGGGCGGCGTACATCTCGCTGCCGCTGCTGCTGCTTTCTTTGTGTGCGTTGCCTGCCGGTGCATTTGCCATTCGTTCGATTTCGCGGCGGATGAAACGATCGACGCAAAACGAGATGGAAGGCATGGCGGATGTCTTCCAGACGCTGATCGAGACATTCCAAAAAGTCAAAACGGTCCGGATTTTCAACCGCGAACGCACCGAACGTCGACGTTTCCGCAAAAACGCCGATACGCTCTACAACATGAGCCTGCGAATTTCGCTGTACGATTCGTTGCTTCGCCCCATCTCGGAAATCATCGGGATTGTCTCGATCGCGATGGCGATTCTGGCCGGTGCCTGGTTGGTGCTCAATGAGCAAACGCACCTTTTCGGCATGATTAAAGTCAGCGACACGCCGATCCGACCGACTTCCCTGCTGCTGTTTTACGCCTTGCTGGCCGCAGCGAGTGATCCGGCCAGAAAGATGACCGAAGTCGTCAACGTGCTGGTACGTGGCAATACCGCCTGCGAAAACCTTTTCCGCACCTACGATGTGCAAAACCGTGTTCGCACCCCTGAGAATCCTGTGCCGGTTCCGGTTCACCAGCAGAGCATCGAATTCAAAGACGTCATTTTCGCCTACAAGCCAAAACAGCCCGTCGTTCGTTCGGTGTCGCTAATGATTCCTTTCGGCCAGACGCTGGCGGTGGTGGGTGGAAATGGATCAGGCAAATCGACGCTAATGAATTTGCTTTGCCGTTTCTACGATCCCAATCGCGGACGCGTTTTGATTGACGGCGTTAACATGAAAGACGTCAGCCCCAGAAAGCTTCGACGCCAGATTGCCTGGGTCACCCAAGATTCGGTTCTCTTCAACGGCACCATCCTGGACAATGTGACTTACGGAAAACCCGACGCATCTCCGCTCGAAGTCGCCAACGCAATCAGCATCGCGCGGCTTGACGAGTTGCTCGATTCGTTGCCCGACGGCATCGACACGGAAATCGGCGACAACGGCAGTCAGCTTTCCGCGGGCCAGCGACAGCGCGTTGCGTTGGCACGTGCAGTGGTCGCGAACCCGCGCATTCTGATTCTGGACGAAGCCACCAGTCAGGTCGACGGCCAAACCGAATCGTTGATTCACGGAGAGCTTGAAAAGTTCATCAAGACGCGAACCACGATCGTGGTGACCCACCGGGCGTCCTCGCTGAAGCTTGCTGACCGGGTGATTGTCATGGATCACGGAAAAATCGTCAGCGATAGCACCGTCGACGAAGCTCGCGAATCGAGTCAACCTTTCCAACACCTGTTCGCCAAATCCGCGTAAACGTCCGGCAGCATACTTTTGCCCGCGGGCAAGGCTTGCGGGCAAGGCTTTCAAACAGCGGTTCAGCGCGCTGAAGATGGCTTCTGCTGTCACAAAAACAAACCGCCACCGGTAAACGCGGACTGACGATCAGACCGTCGAGTCAGCGCCCGACCTTCTGTCCCGGTTTCACTTCCAGCAGTGCGAAATCGTCTCGGTTCGCTAGCAATCGCGTTCGCGTTCCTGTGATTCGGCCACTCTGCTAACGTGCGGTCTCCAAATTTGCAACTTCTGCTTAACCGTCAGAAGTTACCAAAGTTTGGCTCCCTGCCTCGCCGATACCTCCTGCATATCTGTACCGACATGCAGAGTCTCCAACCGGCACGGCGAGCCACTCCAGGACCAACCATGAAACTTTTTCGTTCCCGAAAAAAACAATCCAATCAGCCCACCAAACGCCGTGTAATCTTTGTATCACACGAAGCGACGCGGACCGGTGCGCCCAAGATCATCCTCAACATCGCGCGACAGTTCGCTGAAAAATGCGATATTCAGAGCGAGACCATCCTCCACAGCGGGGGGTTCCTGGCGACTAATTTCGAGCAACTGGGGCCGGTCGATTGCATGAATCTACCTCGTCAGGCATGCGATGAACTTTGCAAGCGAGTCAGCCGATTCGTGCAGCGCGAGAAAAACAACCTTCCCATGCTCGCGGTCTGCAACAGCATGGAATCCCGATTTGTTGCCCTCGAATTGGCCAAAGCAGGAATTCCTGCTCTTTCGCTGGTCCATGAGTTGCCTTCGTCGTACACCCACGACGATTACAAAACCGTTTTTGACGCGTCCCAGAAAGTGATCTTCCCGGCTCACGCAGTACGCGAAGCCACCGAAGAGTTTACCGATGTCCCCTACGGCAAGGGGCTGGTCCTTCCACAAGGGTTGCTGAATCCGGACTTTGGAACCGGAATCATTCGTGACGATGCCAAAAATCAAGTTCGCCAAGAACTTGGTCTGGCAGAAAATGCCTTTATCGTGCTCGGTTGCGGAACCCTTGACCTTCGAAAAGGCATCGACCATTACGTCAATATTGCCCGAAGCACCGTTGCTCAAAATCAAAGCGATCGCCCGATTCACTTCATCTGGGTCGGCGAAGGGCCTCGCTGGACCCACTCGCCGTATCATTACGTGCAACTGGATCTGAAAAATTCACCGGCCAAAGGATACGTCCACTTTATTGGTGAGCGCGAGAACGTTGAGCCCTACTTCATGGGCTCGGACGCGTTTTTGCTTACCTCACGAGTCGATCCGTTCCCTTGCGTGATCCACGAAGCGATGGCCACGAGTCTTCCGGTGATCGCTTTTGCCGACTCTGGCGGAGCACCGGAGGCACTTGGAAACGGATCAGGTTTCGTCGTTCCTTACGGCGACCACAGTCATGCAGCCAACGTCATCCTGATGCTTTCGGGTCAACCGGAAGTCGCGTCAGGACTGCGAGACAAATCGGTTGAGCGAGTTCGCACGCGGTACCGCTTCGAAGACTACGCCGACAAGCTGATCGATCTTGGCGAAATGGTTACCGGAACACAGCTTCGCAAGATGCCCATCGGTGCCCGGGAGCCAGCGCCCGCCACCATTCCGATGCCGGTTCCGGGCGAACGGCACGCCGCATAACGGTATCGCCGTTCGGATTCTGCGGATTGATTTGGATTTGACGCGTCGAACGTCGATCCGGGCCGCTCTGCGATCTGCGACCGAACTCCACTTTGACAACGGTGACCTAGGCTTTCGTAAAGTTACGTTTGCCCGAGAATTGCCGTGATCATCAAGTCCAACGAAGTCAACAGTCTTTACGTTGATTCAACCACCGACCTTGCCCAAGTCCTTCACCTGATTAACGGTGAACATTTCGCAGGCGCCGAACGCGTCCAGGATTTGTTGGCGATGGCGTTGCCACGATTCGGCTACGCGGCGAGCTTTGCCTGCGTCAAGCCTGGAAAATTTCCACAAGTTCGCCAGTCACAAAGCCCGCTCTTCGAACTCAAAATGCGGAACAAGCTGGATTTTTCCTGCTACCGCGAAGTCATTAACCTGGCTCGCGAACACGATTACAAAATCCTTCACGCCCACACGCCCCGGTCGTTAATGATCGGCAGCCTTGCCGCTGGAAAGCTGGGCATCCCGCTTGTGTACCACGTTCACAGCCCGATCAGCCGCGACAGCAACCGCGGGATCGCCAACTGGGTCAACACAAAGATCGAATCATGGGGAATTCGACAAGTCAACAAAATGATCTGCGTTTCCAATTCACTAAGAGGATACATGCGTGATGAGCTAGGCCACGACTCGAACCGGCTATCTGTGGTAATCAACGGAGTGGCAGTGGTCGACGACCTGCCCGAGCGACAACCGCCGGCAGCCAACGCAACGTGGACGCTCGGAACGATGGCTCTGTTTCGCCCGCGAAAAGGCGTCGAGATTCTCCTCGAATCAATGGCCGAACTCAAGAAACGCGGCGTGAAAGTCCAACTGCGTGCTGTCGGTCCATTCGAATCCGAAGGCTACAAGGAAGAAGTGATGAGCCTAGTAGCCCGGCTGGACATTGCCGACATGATCACATGGACCGGCTTTCAAAAGAACGTCAACGAACAGCTTCGACAGATGGACCTGTTCGTGTTGCCATCCTTGTACGGTGAAGGCCTGCCGATGGTCGTGCTGGAATCGATGGCAAACGCCGTCCCCGTTCTAGCCAGTAACGTCGAAGGTATTCCCGAAGCCGTTCGCGACGGCGTTGATGGATTGATCTTCGAGCCTTCCGACGTCATCGACCTTGCCGACCAGGTCGAATCGATTGTCGGCGATACAGCACGCTGGTCATCGATGAGCCAAAGCGCGTTCACACGTCAACGTGAGCACCTTTCAGACGTCAGCATGGCCCAGGCGACCAGCAACGTTTATGACGAACTTCTCAACCCGGATTATTCACGAGGCGCGGGCGTCAGAATCAGTTCCGATAGTGATCCGCAGTTCTGATGCGATGAAACGATCGGTGTGGTTTTCATCTGTCGGATGATTCGCAATTCTTGTTGAAATTCAGCTTTTCCTTTGCTCCCGTTGGCCAGACGTAGAATCGACGCCCGTCGTCGTGAATAATCCGGGCTCAAGCAGGCCACAGGCTACAATTCGATCTCGGCCGATGCCCATTGACCGTGGTTTTCGTCAACCGAAACGATGACCGCAGAAAGCGTCTGTTTGACTTTTTCGTCCAACCGCTGAATCAGCTGCTGGCCAATCCACTCGGCCAACAGCTCTGCGGTGGTGTTGTTTACTGGCAGCAGTCGGCAATCGGCAATCGGGAACACCCATCGCCGATCTTCAAATCTCGCAATGATTTCATTGCCTTCTTCAACCACTGAAATAGCCGGGTGCCCGGTCGGCAGGATCACGTGGTGGTCAAGCTCGTTGACGATCGCCTGGAGCGCATCTCGCAGCGCGATAAAATCAACGACATAGCTGTTTTCGTCCAACTCGCCGCGGACACGGCATTTGCATCGATAGTTGTGCCCATGCAAAGATTCGCAAACGTTACCGTTAAAGGTGATGAAGTGGGCGGAAGAAAAGACAAGGCTCTCCTTTTCCAATGAGACTTCGAATTGTTTCGCGCTGTGGTTCATATTTCGCCGCGGTTCATATTTTCAAAACTGGAAAGGTTCGCGAATCTCGTGAGCCCCTTGCGGGCGGTTGCCAGCGTCAGAGGCTTTTTCGAAAATCATCGTAGCGATGTGACGCACCGCAGGGCGACGGTTATTCGATCCGTCAATCAATCAGTCAGTCAATCAATCAAAGGGTTGGGTAATTTTACCGGTCACGATGCCGACGAAAATCCCCGCAGTAATCAAGTCCGCTGTGGTTCCGGGATTCCGGCGGTTGCCATCGCTACGCAGCCAAAAATCAAGTTCAGAAACTTCGCGCCAGAATGCTTCTTCGCTTTCCAGACTCGCCGCGATGGCCTTCTCTGCCCTAAGTTGACTTTGCCGGGCAGCGTCCGCGCCAAGCTTTCTTGCGATCAAACTGTCCGGCACCTCGGCCATTAAATTGACGTGAGCCCACACGATCCCCAACAACCATTTGCCAAATTTTTGCTTGCCATCGACCAGCCAGGGGACAACCTTTTCCACAACCTCCGCACAGCCGTTGACAAACTGCCTGGCCACGAGGTCACGCTCGCTGGCCGCAACCATGACCTCGCGGACGCTCGCCGAACAATCACCCGCGATGTCGTTCTCCTGAGCTTCACCCATCCCGCCGGGATTCATCAGACGGATCGCCCGGTACATCTTTTCCATTTCCCCGTCCGGGATCGAATCGACGTATTGGCTGATCTGTTTCGTGACAACCGACTGGCCGCTGTGGACCACTTTCGAAAGCAGACTGATCAGCAAGTTAATGCCCAGATTCGTGTTCGAAGAAGTAACTTTCGTCGTCCGCCTGGCAACTTCCAAAACGGTTTCACCAAATGGTTTCGCCTGAAAGGCCTCCACCGCCTCGCCGAGCGCCACCGCACTGGCCAGGAAATCAATCAAGCCAACGTCTGCGAAATCGTTGGACCGATTGACGTTCCCGGGCTTGGAGGCGGTGACTTCCAACAGACAAGCCAACGTCGCCATGCTGCCTAGCGAAAGACCGGAATCTTGTTCGGATCCTGTCACTGGCTCTCATCCAGAAACCCACGAACCATCTCGACAACCCGTTCAGGTTCGTCTTCGACAATGTAGTGGCCACCGTTTTCGAATCGGGTTACTTTTGCGTCCGGCCAAGCGTCAACAAATCGATCCAGACATTCCGGGCGAAAACACCAGTCCTTCATGCCCCAAATCAGTTGAATCGGCATCTCAGCAAGGTCCACCAGGCGTGCTTCGATCTGCTGCAGCACCGGCCAGGATTCGTGTGACGCGGCCAGGGGAATGTCTTTGACGAACTTCCAGGTCGCGATCCGGTTGGCCCACGAGTCGTACGGCGCAAGCAAACCTGCCGCCACGTCTGCGGGCAATCCATCGGGCCGTTCGGTCGCCATCGTGATCGCGGCGCGGGCAAACAGATTCATCCCTTGCAACCCAAGCTTTCCGACCAGCGGCCAGCGGCAGACTCGAATTCGAAACGGAATGTAAGGTGGTGGAAACGCTGCGGTATTGAAAAGCACAATGCGTTTGAAGCGCTCACGCAGTTTCTGTACCGCCCCCACACCGATGGCTCCACCCCAGTCGTGAGCGATCAGCGTTGCGCCATGCAGATCCAGATGTTCCACCAGTGAGCAAACGTTGTCGATGTGGTCGCTTAGACGATAGCCAAACCCGGATGCTGCAGGCTTGTCGCTCAATCCGCAGCCGATGTGATCGACGGCAATCGTGCGGTAGCGGTCGGAGAGTCCGGAAATCAGATTGCGATAATAGAACGACCACGTTGGATTGCCATGCACCATCAACAATGGCGGCGCATCGCGGGGGCCTTCGTCCACGAAGTGCATCCGCTGCGATCCGGCAGCAAAAAAATGCGACTCAAACGGGTACAGGTTCCGCCATGCGGGTGGGTTGTGTTCAGATTCGGTCAACAAAGCGGCTCAAAGCGACAAACGCGCGACAATGGAAAACCGCGTAGTGTATCGCAGGTTCGGAAAACCCTCAAAGGCTCTCAGTCACGCAGTTTCGCGTTTTCCGCCGATCAGTTGCCAGGACATTGGCGTTCCCCTTGGGATCTTTACCGCAGCCACTTGGCCAATCAGTTGGTCGATGCACACAGGAGCAAGCCCGGTGGCGGGTCGCAGCGAACGAACGTTGCTTTCATCAAACAACTCGCCGGGCTCGATATCGCGAACCGCAAACAGGCTGGGGCGAAAGTCACGGTTCTTTTCATCGAACGATGTCGGACCAAAGTGAACCTTGCCCAGCGACGCCGAAGCACTGCGAATCGCATCCACCATCGCCGCAAATTCGTTCGGTTCAAGCGAAAAATGGCTGTCCGGGCCGCCATCGTCACGGGAAAGTGTCAGGTGTTTTTCGATCACGCATGCTCCCAGCGCCGTTGCCACGATCGCTGAATTCGAATCCAGCGTGTGATCCGAAAGACCAACCGGAACATCGAAACGTCGCGACAATTCTGGCAGCGTCGCAAGGTTCATCGATTGCGGCGGG
Organism: uncultured Pirellulaceae bacterium; assembly: GCA_937928555.1. Taxonomy (GTDB): domain Bacteria; phylum Planctomycetota; class Planctomycetia; order Pirellulales; family Pirellulaceae; genus Mariniblastus. The sequence goes on along the minus strand of CALFWR010000060.1, from coordinate 65,625 downwards.
GCAGGGTAGGCGCTGGTGCATTTGAGCAAAACGATCTGCGAGCAACCCGATTCGCGAAGCGCATCGACCGCCTCACGAATCTCGCCTGCGGTCGCCATCCCGGTCGACATGATGACGGGCTTGAGTGTGGATCCGATTTTTCGCAGCAGCGGAATATCCACGATCTCGAACGAGGCAACCTTGTAACAGGGAACGTTCAGGTTCTCGAGAAAGTCAACGGCGGTCTCGTCGAAGGGCGACGAAAAAAAGTCCAAACCGCATTCGCCGGCAAGTTGCTGAAGTTCTGCATGCCACTCCCATGGCGTGTAGGCGTTCCCATAGAGCTCATACAATCTCTGATTGTCCCATGCCGTCCCGTGGTTGATCTGGAAATGCGGCAGGTCACAATCGAGCGTGATCGTGTCGGCGGTGTAAGTTTGCAGCTTGATCGCATTGGCACCGCAAGCCGCCGCCTGGTTCACGATCGATCGGGCCCGGTCACGGCTCTGCAGATGGTTCGCGGAAAGTTCAGCGATGATGTAAACCGGTTGGCCCGGACCAATGACGTGACTGGAGATTTGTACTTGCGAATTGCTCATCGGATCAGGCGACTCGTTTGACCGGTGTTTCGGTTTCGCGGGCGAGAACGTACTGATTGGCGATTTTTTTGGAGACCATGGCCGGCGTTACCTGCTTGAACCCCACCCCCAAAAAGGCTTTTTCCGACGCGACGTTGCCGGGTTTGATTCGGGCCACGATCGACCGCAGCGCTGCCATCTCCTCAAACGCAGCGCGGCATGCCTTTTGAATCAATACGCGGCCGAGCCCTTGAGCCCGCCGGGCGTGGTCAACCGAAATGCTGATCGTGGCTTCGTCAGAAAACTCCAAATCCAGTCGCACCTGGCCCACTGGAACTCCATTGCGATCTTCGGCGATCCACAACTGACAATCGGTGTCGTCAATCTTTCGCTCCAGCCAGACCTTGTGGGCGTCGAAGGAAATCTGACCGGTCTGAAAGGAAACGCTTCGAACTTCGGGATCATTCCGCCAATCGAACAACTGCCGGGCATCGGCCATCGTGGCCGGACGAAGGTTCACGCCCGAGTTCGCCAACCGACGAGCGATGCGAAACGCTCCATGGCCATCGACCAGCTTGCGACCATTAAGCGAAAAGTGTGCTCGCGATTCGGCGTCCCGCATCAACATCCGCACGGCCCCAGCAAGAGAATCTTCTGACTGGCCCTGATCGTATCGACGCAACAAATTCAATCGCGAAAGCTCAGCAACGACAGGAATCTGATTGTCAGCAACAGCGACCGCCAGCGCCGGTACGCCGCAGCGAGCCAGCTCGTAACAGGTCGATCCACCAGCGGTAATCGCCATGTCGCAGCCATGCATCAGGTCCACCATCCGGTCAACATTTCGATGAATTCGGATCGTATATGGCAGCTCCCGTTTGAGATGCATCAGGGATTCGATCGACGAACACCCGGCACCCACAACGGCATCCACAATGGTGCGTTTGTTTCCTGCCACCGCGATGGCCTTGAGCGCCGTGGCGGTCCAATTCTGCTGGTCGGAACCCCCAAAGGTGACCAGCAGTCGGCGGGCCTGTTTGACGATGTGCTTTGGCTGGCACGCTGCGGCAGAAAGAAACTCGCTGCGCAGCAAAGTATACCGGCACCCGGCAAGGTAATTCGCTGGCATCCGCCAGGACGGGACTTTCGCGAACGCGTTCTGATTCAGGATCAGGTCGGCTGGCGAATCCCGATCAACGTTCCCGTCGTCCATCACCATCAAGCTCGAGTTCGTTTCAAGCTGGCGTTGATAGTTGCTTCCAAAGGCATAGCCATCAACCACCACCCAGTCCGCGCTACGCTCCCGGATCACCTCCCGCGTTTCCTTCGCGTCGCGGTCGCAAGCCTTGTCGTTGGCAAGGCGGCGAACTTCAATCCCGGAAGTCTCAATGCGACGGACAAGGCCCGCTGGCAATTCTCCGACGGCCATCGTGACGCTTCCGCCCAAGCGCACGCAAGCCTGCCCAAGGGCAAGCATCCGCATCACGTGCCCGGTCCCCACGCCCGGCCCGGCGTCTGCCCGGATAACCACATTGAGAACATCAGCTCCCACTATGCCACCTTCTGTTTGATTTCACGATTGATCTGGCACCACTGCCAGTTGTGAGACAGCGCCCGCATCACGTCGCTGTACCCGAACAAATCCTGGTCCAGTTTGGAGAAATGAGTGTAGATCGTCTGCACCAACTCAAGGTCCAATTCGGTGTCGACGGTCCAACGCAGATGCGAATGGTCCATCCGATTCGAAACAGATCCAATCTTGAACTCCGAGGGCTTTTCATAAGCCAACAAAGTCACATGTTCTCGGTACCGTGGCGATTTGGCTTGTGCGTCAAGTCGGCTCAGCGTCTCTCGCGTGAAGGCTTCGGCATCAAGCCCGCGCGGATAAAGACGCTGTGGGAAAAAGTTACAGGCGTAATCCATGCCACCGTCGAGCACATCGACGACCTGGCCCACAATTTCCGGATCCGCCAACGGGCAATCGGATGTCACCCGCACGATGCGATCGGCTTGAGTGAATTGAGCCGCCAGCACGAATCGCGACAGCACATCGTGTTCACTGCCGCGTACGAAAGCCCATTGCTTTGAATCGCAATAATCTGCCAGCAGGTCATCATGCGCCGAATCAGAAATCGCAATCACTACTTCGTCGATTCTCCCGCAGCGCAAAACCCTTTCGTAAACCCGCTCGATCATGGATTTGCCGCAGATCTGACGAAGGACTTTGCCGGGCAGGCGTTGACTGCCCAGGCGGGCTTGGATAATCGCAACGGTTTTCATCAGGCAGCAACCTCTGTTTTGCGTCGCCACGTCGCGGCAACAGACTTCAGGCTGCTGACAACATCGTGGACCTCGGCTTGAGTCATCGTGGGAAAGATCGGCAGCGAAAGGATCTGACTGTAAACCTGCCTGGCCGTTGGGCAGCGGGCAGCCTCGATTGCACCTTTGACTATCAGACGCTGGTAGTAGGGCTGCTCAAAAATTGGCTGGTAGTGAACGTTGACACCAATCCCACTTTTCCGCATCGCAGTGAACGCTTGGTCGCGGGAACATCCGGCAATCTCGGGCTTCCACTTGACGACATACAGATGTCTCGCATGTCCGTCGGCAGCATCCGACTCCAGCGGCGCCACAAAATCACATTCGCCCAACAACGAATCGTACAGACCTGCCAGGTGTTGCCGTCGGGCGGTAAATTTTTCCAGACGGTGTAACTGCGACAGCCCCAGCGCCGACTGCACGTCGCTCAATCGATAGTTGTATCCCAGCGATTCCATCGCATACTGATGGGTGATTCTTTTCTCTCTGGCGCGATGATCGGTAGAGATCCCGTGATTGCGAAAGGCTTTCATCCGTGCCGCAAGGCTTTCGTCATTGGTCGTCGCAACTCCGCCTTCGCAGCTTGTGATTTGCTTGGCAGGATGCAGGCTGAAGCAGGACACGTCCGCCAACGAGCCAACTTTTTTGGTCGAATGATTGGCAGAGACTTTTCCGCCAAGCGAGTGGCAGGCATCGGCCAGCAACAACACGCCATGTTGGTCGGCGATTTCCTGCAGGGCCGCATAGTCACAAGGCTGTCCCGCATAATCCATCGCGAGAATGGCTTTGGTGCGAGAAGTGATCTTGCGACGAACGTCTGCGGGGTCGATTCGTAGCGTGTTCGATTCAACATCTGCGAAAACGGGTTTCGCATTTTGGTAAAGCACCGCATTGGCGGTGGCCACAAAACTGATCGCCGGCACAATGACTTCGTCTTCGGCCGAACCGCCAGACGATTCACCAATCCCCGCCGCACAGACCGCCGCATGCAAGGCCGAGGTTCCGCTGTTGAGCGCAACCGCAAAACGCGCACCAGTGGCCTGGGCGAACGCACTCTCGAATTCGGCCACGCCGGGGCCCGTTGTCAGCAGATCACGCTGCAATGCGCAAGTGACCGCGTCCAGGTCGCCCTGATCAATCGTCTGCCGTGTCCCGGGAATTCTCATATCGCTCCTACGCCACCTTCGCTGAAACCGAAGCCTGACCGGTCACCTCTGCCGACCCAATCATGGCTCGCAACTGCTCCACCGAAAGCCACTCCGGGTTGGTGTCACTGGCGTAGCAAAAACCTTCTTTGCAGGGCGTCCCATAGCTTGCGTATCGCGGTGGTTCGCTGGACCACATGCGAAACGAAGGTTGAATGATGAAGTGATCTTCGAATTCGAGCGTCTGCCTGGCCTCATCGGTCGGCAGCATGCACTCGTGAACTTTTTCACCGGGCCGAATGCCGACCACCTTGGTGTCGCACTGCGGGGCGACGGCCTTGGCGATGTCCAAAATTCGCGCCGAAGGAATCTTCGGCACAAACACTTCGCCGCCTTCCATGCGACCGAAAGCTTTCACCACCAACGCCACCGCTTCGTCAAGGGTGATAATGAATCGAGTCATTTGCGGATCGGTGATCGGCAGCGTTCCGCTGGCAGCTTTGGATTGAAAGAAAGGCACAACCGACCCGTTGCTTTCCCACACGTTGCCGTAGCGGACGACGGCAAAGCGGGCACCGCATTCTCCCGAAAGCGAATTCGCGGCCACGAACAGTTTGTCGCTGCACAGCTTTGTTGCGCCATAAAGATTGATCGGACTGGCGGCTTTGTCGGTCGAAAGCGCGATTACTTTTTTCACGCCGCAATCCAACGACGCGTTGATCACGTTTTCCGCGCCCCCGATGTTGGTGCGAATACACTCCTGCGGGTTGTACTCGGCCATATCGACGTGCTTCATCGCGGCGGCGTGAATCACGTAGTCCACGCCCTTCATCGCGCGCCGCAAACGATCCGCGTCACGAACGTCACCCACGAAGTACCGAACCTGCGGGTATCGATCTGCGGGAAACAGATCGCGCCGCATCACGACATGCTTTTGCTCGTCGCGGCTAAAAATGATGAGCTTCCGCAGCCCGGAGTGGTCAAGCAGGAACTGGGCGCACTTTTTGCCAAATGAGCCTGTTCCACCGGTGATCAATACCGTCGCATCGTTAAGCCAGAACATCCTTGTCCCTGCTGGAAAAATTTCCGAATCCTGACACGTCAATCTATTCCAGTGGCACCCGAATCAACAAGACGAATCCGGGTGCTGGCAATCCGCTGATCCGAATTGCCCGTATTGCTTCCCAGAATTGCATTCGGCAGGCCTTTTCTCAACGATCGGACCGTTGCTGAACGATCGGACGGCAGCTCAACAGTCGGACGGTTGCTCAAAGGCCGGGCGATTGCCCAACGCCGGCCCTTTTACCCCGGATGATTCACAAGGCTTGGGCGTGACTCTCAAGTCAGCCAATCAACGCCCGTGGTCGTGAATCATTCCGGTTCACCTACCGCCCTGTGGAAACAAGTCGCTTCAACCAGCTTCGCTTTTTTGTCCCGGCGGCTTCCCGATCGTGCAATACCTCACCCTTGAATTTGCCTTCATAGAAGTTCGTCGCCTGAAAATACCGGTACGGATACCCCCGGGCTTGGAACCAGTGCCCATACATCAACGCACCCGTCTTGTCGGCCGGCTCAAGCTCATCGCACAAAAGCTCAACCGTCTGCCGATGCGAACGCGAGCGAAGCGGACCGCCAAGGTTCTGATACAGGCACGGACCAAGCAACACCGATGGCCGCTCCCAGAAAACGGCCTCCATCCCGACGCTCGAACCGAACGACGCCACCGTATCGGAGGCCTTGAGCAGAGCATACGTATCCACTTGAGCGTCAGCGGCAATGATTTCGAGGTTGGGAAAGTCCAATGCCATCATCTGCCGTTTCCTGGCGTTGTCGACTTTGGCCAGATTCGGATGCACGCGAAGAAACAGCCTCGTTTCCGGGGCAGCCTCCCGCATCGAACCGGCAATCGCGGCGATGGCCTGAACCTGATTCGGATACAAGTCATTCTTCCACGCGTCACCAATGGCGACAAATTCGTCATCCGAAGAACAAAAGATCGACACGTTTCGCCGGTCGCTTGAAAATCCTGCAGGCAAACGACCGTACTGCTGGTCCTTGGTGAAAGAATGCCAAGCGGTTTCCACACGGTTGAAGCGATCCTCGTACCAGGACGCACCGATTCGCTCCCGCTGAACCGGATCCGCGTCAGCCCAGAGCTTTCGAATCACTCCTTCGACACCGACAAGGTCATGGGGAAGATGATTCTCGAACAGTTCGTAGTGGTCTTTGTCCTTGCCACGTTCATGCAAAAAGCAATCCACACCTCTTGCCTGGCAAGCTCGGAATACCGCCCGCATGGCAGCGAATCGACCATTGAAAACGTAGACGCGGTCGAGCGGTCGGCGATCGAGAAGCGCCAGCGTCTGGGCAAACGTCGCTAGGGCGGAATTGATGAACCGCCGCAACAGTTCACCGTGCTTTTCAAGGTCCGGTTCTGGATCACGGCAAACCGACACCAGCGACGAAAGCGCTGCATAGCCCACGTCAAATCCTGCCACATGAAAATTCGTCAACTGCTCAAGGGTAAGCAGCTCCGGAACGTCGAACCCGTGCCCCGCTTCGAACATCGAAACATGGCACTTGCCGGCAACGGCATCAAGTCCATGTTCGCGGCGACCAAGGCAGCTTTTGCATCGTTGCGGGTCGCGATCGATATTGAAATCGCAGTTGGTCAGTTGGCCATCACAGCCGACATAGTGAACGTCGTCGCCGGCGTCCAAGTGCAACTGGGCCAGCTCCATTTCTGCTTCGAAGTGCGGCGCAACGGTCGCATAAGGCGAAAAGATCCCAACCCTCACAGGGCACTCCTCTGCTGCAAACGCAATCGCCGCCGCCGCGGTGAAAGCCTGTCGCGGATTTTTCGCAACAACCCACGCCGCATGCCTTTGTCGATTTGTTCGTCGCGTGCAACGCTGGGCAAAAACACGTGCTCCCACGAATAGAGATCCGCACCGGTGTCGATTTTGACACACCCGGGATGCACAAGGGTCTCAACCGGCCAGGCTTTCATGGACGCCAGCCAGGATTCCGGATCGGTGGTGTGGGTGGCTTCAGCGCCAAAGCCAATGTTGGTCACAAGATTTCTTTCGGGCAAAATACAGATGCCATCACTTTCCCAGATGCTGTACGTCCACGGAAAGTCCCAGGTATCGATTTGCCCCGCGTGCTGCGATGCAAAAGTATCCTGCCAATGCCGGACCGCCACCGGATCATCAAAGATCGAATTGAGAATACGTTGCGAACTTTCCCGTGACCACGACGCCATTTCCACGTCGTACTGCTGCCAACTCTGCCGCCACGTCGCCCAACCCCAAATGTGTGGCCAACGCGAAAAGTAATAGCTTGCATCAGACCTTGGTTCGGCCTGAAAGTTGTTCCCACCGATCGACATGACGCGCCGGTTGTCCTGGTACTTCTCCAGCAACTGCCCGCAAAAGTCGTAAAACGTCGAATCCGGCAAGCAATCGTCTTCCAGAATGATCAGCCGATCGGCATCCTCAAAAGCCCACGAGATGGCAGCGGACATGGCCGACTTGCAGCCCGCGTTGGAATCCAGAAACCGATGCTGTACGTCGCAATCCCAATCGACTTCCGCCAAAACACCACGCACCTGACCAACCTTTTCCAGATCTTCTCGATGGCCCGGACGTGGGCCGTCGCATGCCAAAAACAGCTTCGTCGGTCGTCGCTGCCGGATGCTTTCAAACACCTGCCGGGTCAGTGCCGGTCGGTTGAAGTTGCAAAACAGAATGGGTGTGTCGATCCGCTCAATCATGTCAGCGTGATAACGAATCCGAACGCCGGGCGTCAATCAGGAACTCCTGCTAGCGTTCCCGATGAGCCATCAGCGAGTGGACTCTCGCGGCATCGCGGCAAAGTTACAGCCGACTTTTCAGGGTTCCAATCACCATTTACGGACTTTAGCCCTTTTGCTATTTAACCGGAAAATATTTCCAGCTTCCGAAAATATTTCCAGCTCCCTTCTCCCCATCAATCACAGCAACCGACGCAAACGCCCCGTGGATACCAACAGCCACAATCAGAATCCTCGTCTGCTGAACGTAGGCTGCGGCCAACGCTTTCACTCTTCGTGGACCAACGTCGATCTCGAGCCTGCCGATCGTTCTGTCACCAAGCACGACATCACTCAGGGACTGCCGTGCGAAACAGGGAGCTATGACGGCATTTACCACTCACATGTCCTGGAACACCTCGATCCGGATGATGGAATTCGCTTGCTGGACGAATGCCATCGTGTGCTTAAACCTGGGGGCGTGCTACGCATCGTGGTCCCCAACCTTGAGCGGATCGCCAAACTGTACCTTGAGTATCACACCAAAGCCTGGGCCAGCGAACCGGGAGCGGCGATCAACTACAACTGGATGAAACTGGAACTGCTGGACCAACTGGTGCGGACCCATTCTGGAGGACGGATGGGCAAGTACATGTCGTCCGATGACATTCGCAATTCGGGTTTCGTGCAAACGCGTGTGGGAGCTGAATTATCGCGATGTCAGAAACACGCGCCCGCAAACGAGGCAGCCAATGAATCCCGCAAAAAGAAATGGAAACTTTTTCGAAGCAATTCCCGCACCAAACTGGCTCGCTGGTTCGTCCGACGGCTGATGGGAAAAAAAGGACTGCGTGCCTTTGACGAAGGCATGTTCCGCAATTGCGGCGAGATTCATCGCTGGATGTACGACCGCTACTCGCTAAGGGAAATGTGCCTGCAGCGAGGTTTTATCAAATTTCGCGTCAAATCCGCGACCGACAGCGGAATCGAAGACTACGCCAGCTACCAACTCGACGCCGAAGGCTCATCGATCCTCAAGCCCGATTCGCTGTTTGTCGAATGTCGCAAACCGATGGTCGCCGGAGAGTTTTACAAAAACGCCGCATAAAAATTCAGGCTCCAGCTGACCATCGGCCAACCCGTCGGCCTGTTGGTTGCTGAACTTAACTGCTGTTGGCCAGCACCTCTCCAGATCATAAAATTTCGTCTTTATCGCTCGAGCAGGGAAGCAAAGCGACAACATGAAAAACCTTCGACGCGCTTTGCGAATGACGCTCAAATACAAATGGTCCCTGATCGGATCATTTGTCTGCAGCATAATGGTGGCTCTTCTTTGGGGAGCCAACCTTGGGGCGGTGTATCCATTCGTCGAGGTCGTGATGAGCAAGAAAACGCTTCACGATTGGGTTGACCTGCGGCTGAAAGATTCCAATGAGCGAATCACTGAACACAGGCAACACATCGCCGACCTCGAAGACAAAATCGCCGCCGGCGATGCCCCCGTCGCCCCTCTCAAACGTGAAATCGCTTCCCTCGAATCCGACATTTCGTCGGAAGGCACCAAGAAGTGGTGGACCGAAGCCCTCACGCCCTACATTCGAGCCTGGGCGCCGCAAACTCCGTTCGCGACTCTGGGTTGGCTGATGGGGTTCATGTTTTTCGGCACCGTGCTGCGCGGACTGTTTCTGATGGGCAATATGCTTGCCGTCGCACGGGTCGGACAGCGGACGGTGCTGGATTTGCAGAACCAGGTCTTTCGCAACGTCCTTGACATGGAAGTCTCGGAACTGGGCGTCCGCGGAACGGGCGACCTCGTCAGTCGCATTCGTGGTGAAACGGGAACCGTCGGCAAAGCGATCTCGATCCTGTTTGGCAAAACGGTTCGCGAACCACTCAAAGCCATCGTCTGCCTTTCGGGGGCAGCGTGGATGAATTGGCGATTGCTACTATTCTCGTTGCTGATCTGCCCGATCGCCGCCTACCTGATGATCCGTCTTGCTAAGCTTACCAAACGCGCCAACAAAAAGGCCGTCGAAGAATCAGCCCGATTGCTGAATCGACTCTACCAGGCGCTCACTTACCAGCGTGTCGTCAAAGCTTTCACCAACGAGAACAACGAACGGCAGCGTTTCGACACCGTTGCCCGGGACGTCTACAAAAAAGGCATGCGGATCGCGTTTTACAATTCGCTTTCCCGCATCAACAGTGAACTGTTGGGCGTCGGCATGATTACCCTTAGCGTTCTTGCCGGCGGTTACCTGGTGATCAACCAAACGTGCTTCCTTGGTCCGATCCGGATGTGTACCACGCCGATGGACTTTGGAACGGTGATGGCGTTTTTCGGATTCCTGATCGGAATCGCCGACCCGCTGCGAAAAATGGCGGACGTCTACAACATCATTCAGGGCGGTGTTGTGGCGGCGGACCGGGTCTTCCCACTGGTCGATCAGCACCCTCAAGTCACATCGCCCGCAAACCCCAAAGCCATTCCTTCTGGCGGTTTGGACATCGAAGTCAAAGACGTGCGATTCGCTTACGATCCTGGCAACGATGTCCTGGCCGGGACTTCGGTTTCGATTCCCGCCGGTTCATCGCTGGCAATCATTGGACCCAACGGTTGCGGCAAAAGCACACTGATCAACCTGCTCCCCCGCTTCTTCGATGTCGGCGGCGGTTCGATTCAAATTGGCGGCAACGACATTCGCGACTACGACGTTCAGGCACTGCGTAACCGGGTCGGCTACGTCACTCAGGTCACGATGCTGTTCAGCGATACGATCGCCGAAAACATTGCTTACGGAAACGACTCCGCCACCATCGAACAGGTCCGCGCCGCCGCGAGGCAGGCCCACGCCGATGAGTTCATCGCGGAACTCGCAGACGGTTACGATTCGGAGATCGGCGAACACGGCGGGAAGCTTTCCGGCGGACAACGCCAACGGCTTTCCCTCGCCCGGGCAATCCTCAAAGACCCCGACATTCTGATTCTGGACGAAGCCACCAGCCAGATTGATCCCGAAAGCGAACAACTGATTCACGAAACGCTATCGGAGTTCATCAAGGGCCGCACGACGGTGATGATCACCCATCGCATGTCAACGCTGGACCTTGTCGACCGGATCATGCTGATGGACGGCGGACGTGTGGTTGATTGCGGCACGCACGAAGAGCTATCGGCGCGCTGCCCCGCCTACCAACGGATGCGAAGCTTTGGGATCGAGGAGGCAGCCTGATGACTGCCGAACCGGCCAAAATCTCCTACTCGTTGCAACGCATTCGTTTTGCAACCGACGTTCTGCAAAGCCAGGCCAGGGCGGTCGAAAGAATCGCATCGTCGATTCCCGATGATTTCGACCCGACGATTGATCTGATTCAACAGTGCCACGGCAGCGTGATCGTAACGGGAATGGGAAAAGCTGGCTGGATCGGACAGAAGATCAGCGCTTCGATGGCTTCTACCGGAACACGCAGCCACTTCCTGCACCCCGCCGAAGCCATCCACGGTGACCTTGGACGCGTGGCCAGTGACGATGTGATTCTGGTGCTTTCCAACAGCGGCGAAACATCGGAAATCGTCACGCTGCTACCAACGCTAAAAAAGATGGGTGTGCCCATCATCGCCATCACCGCCAACGGTGGTTCAACGCTTGGCAAGCAAGCCAATTTTGTGCTCAATTACGGCAACGTCTCCGAATGCGATCATCTTGGTTTGGCACCATCGACCAGCACCACGCTGATGCTCGCCATCGGCGACGCGTTGACCCTGACGCTTTCCCGCGAACGTCAGTTTCTGCCACAGGATTTTGTCAAATTCCACCCCGGCGGATCGCTGGGACTGCGACTGTCCCTGGTCGAAGACATCATGCGGCCTCTGGAGCAATGCCGAATCGCGGAAGACTCCCTAACTGTTCGCGAGATCTACGTCCGCAACCAGGCCCAGTCTCGCCGCAGCGGCGCGGTGATGCTTGTCGGCGAACAGGGCCAACTAACGGGACTGTTCACCGACAGCGATCTTGCTAGGCTTCTTGAACGACAACAGGACCTGCAACTTGATCAGCCGATCGCGGACGTGATGACCTGCCAACCGCTGACCATCGCCAAAGGCACCCGCACCGAAGTCGCAATCGAGACGCTGGCCTGCCGAAACTTCAGCGAACTTCCGGTCGTCAACCGACAGGGTAAACCCATCGGGCTGATCGACATCACCGACGTGGTGAGCCTCTAATCGCGGGCTGATCCGCAGAGCCAAGGCGTCGAAATCAACGTCCAACAAGCGAATGACGTTTGGATCCAACCATGCTAACGCGTGGCTCAATCTGACCGCCTGTCCTTTCCCCAAAATCGGTCTCTCGCTAGACTGATCCGAAACGGGCCACCATTTCAACCTCAGGCAAACTCATGGACAAACCCAAAGTCGCAGCAGACAGCCCTGCACAAGTCGAACTTGAAGAAGGCAAAAAGTACGCGTACTGCACCTGTGGGCTTTCAGAAACCCAGCCGTTCTGTGATGGCAAGCACATGAGCACTGACTTTCGCCCGCATGTTTTTACAGCAGAAAAGACAGAAACCTGTTACTTCTGCCGCTGCAAACAGACCGGTGATGCACCGCGCTGCGATGGCTCTCACAAGAAGCTTCAGGAACCAGAGCGTAAAGGCTGATAACCTTGGTCACGACGCTAGTTTAGCGTCATCAAAAGTTATCAACGTATTTGTGGCGAACTGAAGGACTGCGGATGAATCGCTACCTGATCCACTCGCCAAACGTCGGGTAGTGTTGTCGAGAAACCCGGCATCGCTACCCCTCGAATTCCGACAGGATACGATTGATCATCTTCCCCGAAAGCACCCACAACCAGCGAAGCGAACAATGATCAAGTGGACAGGCCGTCTGTTGCGGGTCGGACTTTCCCTGGCGGTCGTTGTGGTTTTCCTGCTATTGATTGTGCTGCCACTGGCAACCTCGCTGCTGATCAACTTCGACCTCTGGCCATCAGGCAATTTCGCTCAGGTTCTGCATTGGGTGTCGCATCTGCAATCGCTGGCAATGCGGATGTTTTTTTGGGCATGGATCTTTTTTTTGGGCGGTTGCTTTGCCAGCTTTCTGAACGTCGTCGCGTGGCGCGTTCCGCGCGGCAAAAGCATTCTTGGTTCGAGCCACTGCCCGAAGTGTGATCACAAGTTGACTTTTACCAGCAACCTGCCGGTGTATGGCTGGTTTCGCAACGAAGGCAAATGCGTCCACTGCCAAACGCCGATCCCGCCACGCTATCTGCTGGCCGAAATCACCCTCGGGGCTGCCTTTCTGATTCTGACGTTGCGCGAAACGATCAGTGGCGGCGTCCCGATTCCCTTTCGCACTCCCAACACTTTCGCGGGAATCGAATACACACTTTTCGATCCACAGTGGGATTTGCTTGCCAGCCTCGCTCAGCACTTGGTTCTGTTGTCGCTGCTGTTTACGATGGCGATTATCCGAATCGAAAAGATGCCCATCCCGCTGTCGATTTGGCTGCTGGCGGCGACACTGGGGATCACAAGCTTGTTCCTGCCGCATTTTTCTGGAATGGTAAACTGGAAATTCAATTCGACTAACTGGCTCCACGGCAGTCTCGATTCACTACTGGCAGCGGGGCTCGGTTTATGGGCGTCGCTGGTGGCAGCGGGAGTCGTGTCCATCTCGAATCTGGAAAAGCCAAGAGCTTGCTTTTTGGCATTTTCTCTGGTGGGATTGTTCCTTGGCTGGCAGTCCGTTCTTTCGGTGGCGTTGCTAAGCCTTGGTCTGGCTGCGGTTTTTCTGTTGGTTCGACACATTGTTCCAGTCGGATGCCGGGCGATGGCCTTGCTTTTGGCCAGCCCAACGGTTCTTGTGGTGATGGCAACACTAATTCACCTGTGCTGTTGGCAACAACAAACGCAGCTTGCTTTTTGGCCCAGCGCAGGTTGCAGCTTTTTTGCCTGTGTTTTCGCGTTTGCAATGTTGGCAGGTATCGCCGCGACAATCCGGTACTATCTGGACAGCAAGCCTCAAATGTCCACGCCGACAGCAATTTAGTTTGCCTTCCCGGGCCACCGACATAGACTATGGGGCAGCGTTTGTTCCTGCTTACCCTCCATGTTCGGCCTTCACCCATGCACCGACAAACCACAAGAATTTTGCTTGCGGCTCTTGTAGGCGTCCTGCAGATTTTCCTGCCGGACGCTGTGTCGGCCAACGAGAACGAATTTGGCCTGAAACAACTTCAGGAAATACAGGATCGCGTTGACGCCATGCTGCCCAAAGTTTTACCAGCGGTTGTGTCCATTGGCGAAACTGCCTCCGGTGTTATCGTCAAGCCCGAAGGCATCATCATCACGGCATCACACGTGACCGGCAGCGCAGGACGTGGCATCGACGTTCGCCTGGCAAATGGCAGGGTCGTGCGAGGCATCACCCTTGGCTCCAACGCCGCCAACGACACATCGGCCATCCGATTGCTGGAACCGGGGCCCTATCCGTTTCTGATGACCGTCGCCCGCAGCAACCCGGCACAAAAAGGGCAGTGGTGTGTGGCCCTGGGCTACCCCTTTTCGTGGTCGCGTGACAGTGTCGCCAGTCCGCGACTGGGAAGAATCACCGGTCAATACAAAACCAAAATCGTCACTGACTGCCCGATCATGGGCGGTGACTCCGGCGGTCCGCTGCTGGACCTTAACGGCAACATCGTCGCTCTCAACAGCAGCGTTCGCCTGGACATCACTCAAAACCTGCACGTTCCAATCCAAAGGTACCGGGACGACTGGAGAGCGATGATGGCATCCAGGGACATCGACCAACCAACGGTCCCCACCAACAGCCTCGACAACCCTCAACGCGTCACGCCTACCGAAAAGAAACCTTACATCGGCGTTTATGCACAGACTGTCACCAGCGGCGTCCAGGTGCGAACCGTCAGACGCGGCTCTCCGGCGCAGTTCGCTGGAATCCGGGCCGACGACGTCATCGAATCCATCGATGGTGTGACGATCAGCAACTTTGCCACACTGGTCTCTACACTCAAAAACAAATCCGCTGGACAGCAGGTATCGGTTTTGATCAACCGATACGGCACTCGCCTGATCGCACTGGTCGAAGTGAGAGTCAAATAGCCATGCGAACGTTCCTGCTTCAACTCCTGTGCATCGCTTGCCTGAGTGCAAATCCCGAACAGGCCACCGCGCAAACTCCCCACCAACTGAATCCCGTTGCACCGGTGGACAACACAAACCGGACGTACTTTTCAGTCGGCGACGCCCCCTCCTCGCCGACGGTTGGAAGTGCCGCTGCGACCGCGAAAGCGCCTTTCGGTGCCAACCCGAAATTCTTCCGCAACTCACCGACGATCGCAGCAGCAGCCAAACCGCTGACAGCCCCTTTCACCCGCTGTGTTGTCGAAATTCGCGACCGGGACGCGAACCAAATTGCCCTAGCCACAGTGGTCAGCAAAAAGAACCACATCGTCACCAAGTACTCCCTGGTCAAAGACCGCAGGACCGTTTCACTGCAATTCCTTTGTGGAAATCAAACCTTCACCGGCCAACTTGTAGGTTACGACGACTCCAGTGATATGGCGCTCTTTGCCCTTTCCAGCGTCGCCCAGGATATCAAAAAAGAACCCTTGCAACCGGTGACGTTCGCCGGCGCGAACTCCATTGGCTTTGGAAAAGTTGTCGTCTCTCCTGATCACGGCGGTGACTCGCTTGCCATCGGGATCACAACCCGCTCGCCAATCGAACCCAAGGCCATCGAATGTGTCGACTGCGTTGACTTTGGCTTGACGCTTACCGAAAAGCTCACCGTCACCCGTGTCTACCCGGGAACTGCGGGAGACCGGTTGGGAGTTCGAGTGGGCGACACGATTGAGTCGGTCAACGGGAAACCGGTGAGCGCCGCGGCCGCATTCCGCGAAATCGAAAAAGCAACCAAAGTCGGTGACATGCTCACCATCGACATCCTCAGAAACGGAGCCCGCGATTTGATATCCGGAAAGGTTCCCGATCGGACCATTGCCGACAAACGAGACCGCTGGGGAGGCGGCCCCTTCAGCAAGCGGCGGTTCGGATTCTCTGGCTCGTTTCACCACGATTCGGTCATTGATCCGGAAAGCTGCGGCGGGCCCCTGGTGGATCTTGGCGGCAAGTTTCAGGGCGTCAATATTGCCCGCTCCAGCAGGGTCGCATCGGTGACGATTCAGGCCAATACCGTTCGCCAATTCCTGATGCGGTATCTTTCAGCCGAAGACCTAGACATCCAACGATAGCATTCTGTGCATGAATTCACGGCATAAGCAAGAAATTCAAACCGGAATTTACTGTTACGCCAACCATGCTCATAATGTGTTTTTCCGTTCTGAACGAAAGTCACTCGTGAACCTTCCCGTTTTGTCACTCAAACACCGCGGCTCGGACCTTGCTGAAGCGAGTTCCCAGGTGAAAATTCTTTCCGAATTCGCTGGTGCCAACTTTTCGAAGACGCTCGAGGCATCCGGAATCGGCAAACTCTCGGCAACCGGTGTCAAAATCCTCCAGGTCAACGTTGGCAAGCTCTGCAACATGACTTGCCGACACTGCCACGTCGATGCCGGCCCGGATCGCAAAGCCGAAAACATGGATCGGGAAACAGTTGACGCCTGCCTGAAACTGATTCGCGACAGCCAGATCCGGACGATCGACCTTACCGGCGGCGCGCCGGAGATGAACAAGAACTTTCGCTACTTCGTCACCCAAGCCAAGGAACTGGGTTGCCACGTCATCGATCGCTGTAACCTGACGATCCTGCTGGCCAACGGTTTCACCGACATGCCGCAGTTCCTTGCCGACAACGAGGTCGAAATCGTGGCATCGCTGCCGTGCTACGTGGAAGAGAACGCAGATGCCCAGCGCGGAGATGGATCTTTCCAAAAATCCGTCAAAGCCCTCCAGCTACTCAACGACCTGGGCTACGGCAAAACGGAATCGCTGCCGCTGACGCTGGTCTACAACCCCGTCGGCACCGGACTTCCGGGAAACCAATCGGAACTCGAGGCCACCTATCGTCAGCAACTGCGCGATCGCTACGACATCGAATTCACCCGCTTGTTCACCATCACCAACATGCCCATCAGTCGGTTTCTCGAAGACCTTCTCGAACAGGAGCAGTTCGAAACGTACATGCAGAAACTGATCGACGCTTACAACCCCGCCGCCGCTGCGGGCGTCATGTGTCGCGAGACGCTTTCGGTCAGCTGGGATGGAAAGCTTTACGACTGTGACTTCAACCAGATGCTCGAACTGGGAGTCGCTTGCAAGTCCCGGTCCATCATCGGCGCCGACATCAAAGCTCTCGACAGCCGCAGGATCGTGACCAACAGCCATTGCTTTGGCTGCGCCGCAGGAGCGGGTTCAGGATGCCACGGGGCGATCAACGAGTAGTGTACCGGGGCAGCCAAGAATTAGGGCTGCGCCCACGCCTCGTGAATAATCCGGGATAAAATCACAGCCTCTCCGCGAGTGGATTTTTCACGCTTCGGAGAGGCGTGCTGCTTTGGTGTGCTACTCAGAAAGTAATCCTAAGTCCGGGACGAAACGGGGCACTTCGTTGCTGACAAAGGCGTTTGCCGAGCTCCGCTAAGCTAAATGAACCGGTTGATGTAGTTCTCAAGGTACTCCTGGCGTCCACTTTTGTTGGCGTCAACTTCGCCTTTTTCCATCATGTAGTCGGAAAGCGAATTGAAATCGTGCTTGCCTGCTTCGATGTCGGCTCCGACACCGGTGTTCCAGGAACTGTAGCGATCGTCGACAAACTGCTGAAGGCCACCGTCGGCACGGATCGCCGCAGCGATCTTCAACCCGCGAGCAAACGCATCCATCCCGCCGATGTGAGCGTGAAAAAGGTCCTCCACATCGATGCTCTCACGGCGGACTTTGGCGTCAAAATTCACCCCGCCACTACCAAGCCCGCCGTACTTCAGAATGATCATCATCGACTGGGCCGTCAGATACAGGTCGGTCGGGAACTGATCGGTATCCCAACCCAACAGCAAGTCACCGGTGTTGGCGTCGATGGAACCAAGGCACCCCTGGGCTCCGGCGTAGTCAAGCTCATGCATCATCGAGTGACCAGCGAGCGTCGCATGATTGGTCTCGATGTTCAGCTTGAAACGATCCATCAACCCGTAGGCTCGAAGAAAGTTAATACAGGCCGCCGCGTCGCTGTCGTACTGGTGCTTCGTCGGCTCCTTGGGTTTGGGTTCGATAAGGAATGTCCCCTCGAACCCAATTTCTTTTGAGTAGTCGACGGCCATGTTGAGGAACTGGCCAAGGTGATCAATCTCGCGTTTGATGTCCGTGTTGTACAGGTTCATGTAACCCTCACGGCCACCCCAGAAAACATAGTTCTCTCCACCAAGCCGCTTGGTGATTTCCATCGCTTTCTTGACCTGTGCCGCACAGTAGGCAAATACATCCGCGTTGCAACTGGTCGCCGCTCCGTGCAGGTAGCGCGGGTGCGTGAACATGTTCGCGGTACCCCACAGCAATTTAATGCCCGTTCGCTGCTGCTGCTGCTCCAGAGCATCCGCGACGCGGTCCAGATTCGCATGGGATTCGGCCAGCGATGCGCCTTCCGGGGAAACGTCGCGATCGTGAAACGCGTAGTAGGGGCATCCCAACTTTTCCATGAACTCGAACGCCACACGGACTCGGTTCAGCGCGTTGTCGATTGAATTGGATCCGTCGTCCCAGGGACGATCAAGCGTCGGCATGCCAAACGGGTCGCTGCCGTTTCCACGGAAAGTGTGCCAGTAGACGACGCTGAAACGAAGGTGGTCCCGCATCGACTTCCCTTCGACGATCTCGTCGGGGTTGTACCAGCGAAACGCAAATGGATTGTCGCTCTCGGGGCCCTCGTAACCGATCTTGGGGATGCTCGAAAATGCTGACATAACTTTCTGCTCACGATGGTTTGAATGATTGACCGTGAGTCTACCGCTGCGGAAATCGACAAGCCACCCTAAATATGATCACGATGAAACAAATTACCCGAAAGGCAAACCAAGGGGACATCGGCTGAATCGACAAGGCAAATTTTGCCTGTTTTCGGTGGCGGTTTACTTCGCAAGCCGCCGCAGCAGCCAATCGCCGCAAGCGGGAAACAGGGCCAGCAACGCAAACAGAATCCTGGACTTGCCCGGCACGACCAACTCGAGCTTTCGTTTCTCGCAGGCGTTGACGATCTTTTCTGCCAACAACTCAGGGTCGATGCCTGATATCTTGACACCGGCCCCGGGCTGGGAAGCCGCTTCGTCCAATCCTGCTTCCGCTGCCCCATAGCGATCGACTTTTTCATCCTCGCGTCGAATCGGACCCGGGCAGACCAGCAGGTAATGCACGCTGTCGGGCCCTTCGACGCGTAACTGATGAGCGAACCCGGCGAGCGCGTGTTTGCTGGTGACATAAGGAGCCACGAACTTCCAGCCTGTTTTGGAAGCCAAAGAACCGATCTGAACCAGCGACCCGGAGGTCTTTTCCAACCACGGCAACGCTTCCATCGAACATCCGACCGCAGAGAAAAAGTTGACTTCCATCAGGTCGCGATAGGTTGCCATCGACGACTGGTCCAATGCGACCCGAGTGGACTTGCCGACGTTGTTGATCCAAACGTCGATTCTCCCACAACGTACAACAATCTGCGCCACTGCCTGCTTGACATCCGACGACTGCGTTACATCTGCGGTCACAAAAATTCGACGATCGGAATCTGCCGGGCCAGCCGAACGCGAGACCGACACCACCGTCGCTCCGCGGTCGAAGAACGCTTTCCCAATCGAAGCACCCAACCCGGCGTTGCCGCCGGTTACCACGACCACCTTGTTTTTCCAATCAACCATTTCTTCCTAAACTTCCACCGCATCGGCTGCAAGCTGCGACCAGCATAGCATCCGGTGAGATTTTTCATTGAAATTCTCCGAGATTCCCGACTTGAGCCCATTTTTGTTAAACCTTGCCGGTGACGCGGTCGATAGCGATTGTACAGGCGGGGGGGCTGCCGAATCGCAACGCGCAATCAACAGGTTTTCTCATGAACCGCCAACAAATTCCTTCTGCTACTCTCTCCTGCCACGCACTGCTGTGCCTGTTGGCTGGCGTTTTCATAAGCCTCTCAGGCTGCTCGACGCTGTCGCTTGGCTCTCCGGGCAAACCGATTGCTCCCGGCGATGCGACTGGTGGCTACACGGTCGAGATGCACAGTTCCTTTTCCGGGATTAAGGGCTACAAAGGCTCGCTTGACGGAAACACGACGGTGAGCGACGCCCTCATGGCCAGTGGTGCGACCAAGAAGTACCGTTCCATGGAAGTGGAAGTTCGCCGGGTGGTCAAGAAAAACGGAGCCAGCCGCGGGTTGGTGATGCCCGTTCGCTACGAGCCGAAAACACGA
This sequence comes from uncultured Pirellulaceae bacterium, assembly GCA_937928555.1. Classification (GTDB taxonomy): domain Bacteria; phylum Planctomycetota; class Planctomycetia; order Pirellulales; family Pirellulaceae; genus Mariniblastus. Next base: position 45,381 of record CALFWR010000060.1, on the reverse strand, counting down.
AACATTCCACCGGAGCAGGATTACGCTTTGAAAAATGGCGACCGCGTCGTGGTCAAGCCCGCCTCTGGATCTTCGGTCCTGAAAGTCCTGTCTTCGCTTAGCGGCGGGTAGTGCGACGTTGCAGCCAACTGCCAAAGTCTCCCTGAGTGTGCAGAAGCAATCGCTTTCCTTTTTGGTGCTTGGTGCTGGCTCGTTTATGAGGCCGCAGAGCTTTTGGCTTGTTGCCGTTTTTCAGGAACCTTCTGCCGACGGGCTTCTCCAACTACAATAGCAGTCAGCTGGTCAGGTGATCGCCTGCGTTTATTCGCGGGAGGAAAGTCCGGGCTTCGCAGGGCAGGGTGGTCGGTAACGCCGACCGGTCGAAAGATCAGGGAAAGTGCAGCAGAGAGTAAACCGCCGAACGGAGCGATCGCAGGGTCGCTTGCGTGGTAAGGGTGAAAGGGTGAGGTAAGAGCTCACCGGCGTGTGTGGGTGACCACCGCGGCCAGGTAAACCCCACCCGAAGCAAGGCCAAACAGAAAGCAGTGGCGGCCCGCCGCGTTATGACTTTCGGGTAGGCTGCTCGAGTGCATCAGCAATGTTGCGCCCAGATAAATGATCATCCACGACAGAACCCGGCTTATCGACCAGCTTTTTTTCATTTTCCAACACCGCACCGCATTCATACTCAGTACTCAGTACTCGGTACTCGGTACTCGGTACTCGGTACTCGGTACTCGGTACTCGGTACTCGGTACTCGGTACTCGGTACTCGGTACTCGGTACTCGGTACTCAGTACTCGCCGTACTACTTCTGCGTAAACCTCACCGCTTCCACAACATGCTCCCTTGCGCTCTCATTCCGCCCCCCATCGCCCAACTGTACCAATAAATTCGCAGCAGCAGGCAACAAGTCCACCGAAGCATCCGACTGAACCAACCCTTCGATCTCCATCACCTCCAACACCGTTTCCAAAATCTCCGGATCATCTTTCGCGATCTCATTGAGCGCCTTGCCGACGATGCTCGGCCGTGACGCCGAAGCCTCCGCCATCTTTTGCGAAACCTTGAACGCCGTTTCGCTCTTGATCAGCCCAACGCGGTTCTCCCCGTCCTGCTTCATCGCACTTGTCACCTGCACCAGTCGTTTGACAACTTTCTCGGTAATGTTCTGAACCATCAGCACATCGGTGAATGCGACTTTGCGAATGTAAACACTCCCCAACTGATAACCCCACTTCTCCGACAGCGGCGAAACCGCCTGGCGAACCGTACGACTCAAGCTGTGACGGTCTTCCAGCATCGTTTCCATCTCAAGGTTACTCAGCGTCGAAATTGTGGAACTGGTGACGTTGGCCTGCAAAGACCCATCCGGGTTGGCGTTAATGAACAGGTACGACACCGGATCCTTGACCTGCATCTCGTACCAGATCCCGACGCCCATCGGCGTGCCTTCTTCCGAGTTCACCATTTGAGAACGAAGGTAGTGTTGCCGCAGCGCGGTGCTGACAACGTACTTCTTTCCGAAAAACGGTATCAGCAATGCCCGTGGGCCAAAGTACCGAATTGGAAACTGCAATCCCGGTTTGTCGATCGTGCCGACGACTTTACCAAACAGCGTAAACACATGGGTTTCACACTCTTTGACACAGGAGTAGAGCCCAAACACTCTTGCCAAACCAAGCCCAAGGGGAATGATCAACAGCCCCACGATGAATCCCGCGCCTAACCAAATCATGAGCTTGCTCCGTTACGGTTGTTTGAATCAGAAGTTTGCACAATCCTGCCGGCCCGAGCGAACAACGGGATCCTCAGGTTGCGCAAGTACGAGCGAAGGCACTTCGAACCGCCTTCTTCCTTGATCGTCGCCAGCGTTGCCGCCAACTCCTTCAACGGCGCGACTTCCGCCTGCGCGTTATTGGTGGCGATCTCCACCGCCCTGGCACTCATCGTGATCTGCTGTTCGGCATCAGCCCGAGCGGTACTGATGTCCGCCGCCACCTGGTTCCGCGTACTGTTGATCGCCGACAGCGCCCGATCGACTTCCTTCGGCGGATCGATCTCGGTGATCAACGCCGCATCAAGCTCGATCCCGTAACGACCTGTGGTGGATCGACACTGCTCTTCCATGTACTGATTGATCAGCGGAAGGTTCTTGCGAAGATCATTGATCGACACACCTTCAGAAAGTTCCGCAGTGGCACTTTGTGGAATCTCAACTTCACCGCCATCATCGCTTTGCTGTTCGGCGGCGAGCGTTTCACCACGCGGGTCGACAAAATTCGCGATCCGTTCACGCAGCACTGAAACGAAATACCCCATCACGTGCTCCAGCGGACTGCTGACACCAAACAGGTACGGGTAAAGATTATTTTCGCTGATGCGATACCGAAGCTGCCCGTTGACGCCCGTCGTCAAGTTGTCCTTGGTCACCGCTTCGATCGTGTGCTGGACCTTCGTCGGATCCCAAGAGATATCCACCGTCTGCGTCGCCACGCTGACTTTGTGAACACGCTGCCAAGGAAATTTGAAATACGGACCGCCCGGGCCAACCACGCGAACCTGCGGATAGTCGTACCGCTCCATTTCGTCTTCGCTCAACGCCAGCGCCGGCCCCTTGCCGTCGCCTTCGAGCCTTTGGGCGGCGCCAAAGCTGGTCACCACCGCGCGCTGGTCCGGGCGAACAGTGTACAGACACCCAAACGCAATTCGGAGAATACCGAACAGCACCATGCCTGCGAAAAGTCCAAACACAAAGTACATCAGCAGTCCTCCAGAAATCGACGTTTCGATGAGAGCCGTCCCCTGGCCACGCCAGGAACCGTTTCGTGAGTTTCACTCACGACTGTTGGCAGAATAATCACTCCGCGGGCACTGCCGAAGAAAGATTTGAGCCCAGATAAGATGAAATCAACTTTCATTTCACCCACTCATTCGTCAGCCCGACACAAACCTTGGATTCAATCCAGAAAAAAGATGATCCTGACCAACGTTAGTTAAACCAAAACTCACCCATCCTGTTGAAGACGAGTTCCTGATTTAACGATTATTCCCGAATCGAAGCCGAGTCGTGTTGTCTTTTGCCGAAAGATTCAATCGCCCGGCAGACGATTCGGTTGTCGCCCGATTTTGCCTTGTGTTTGGTAACGGGAATGCCTTTTGTCACGGATACCCTATGTCCGAAAGCTCCACAGGAAACAAACGCGACGCCCTGGCCTCGCTGCAGATCAACCGCCAGCCAGCTTCCGCCAAATCGGGACGCTGGTGGAAAGCCATCCTCTGTCTTGCGGTAGTCGGCGCTGCGGGGTACTTCCTCTGTGACAGATATGTTGCAGACTCCGGCGTCCTTGGTGACAACGCCAAGTGGGTTCCCGAGATCATGCAGAACCGGGAAGAAGTCCGTCTGCAGAAAGTCAAAATCAAAAAAGGCCGCTCCGGCGATGCAGTCGTCGTTGCTACCGGGTACCTAGGCTCTCATCGCCAGGCCGGCATCGGGGCTCGTGCGGCCGGGTTGATCGACAAAGTCCTTTTCGAAGAAGGCGTCAAAGTCACAAAAGGCCAGCTCCTTGCTGAACTTGACCACAAAGACCTCGACGCATCACTTTCGGCATCGCGTGCTTCTCTGGCTCGCTCCAAAGCCGCCATGGCCGAACAGGAAATTACCATCGAACAGACCAAAGGCGATTTGCTTCGCAATCAAAAACTGCGCAAGTCTCGCAGCATCTCCCAGGCGGAATACGACCAGTCGCGGTTCGCCTACAAAACCGCCCTGGCCCGACTGAATTCGATGACCGCCGAAATGGAATTGGCCCAGGCTCAACTGCAACAGGCCCAGCAAATCCGCGAAAACATGTTCATCCGCGCGCCCTTCAATGGCACCATCATCTCCAAAGACGCCGAAGTCGGTGAATCAATCATGCCCGGCGGACTTGGCGGCAACTCCGGCCGCGGCAGCGTCGCAACCATCGCCGACCTGGACGATCTCGAAATCGAATGCGATGTGCAGGAAGATTTTATCTATCGAATCAGCAACGGCCAGGAAACCGAAATCTCCGTCGACGCGGTTCCCGACAAAAAGTACCACGGCAAGGTCCGCATGATCATTCCGATGGGCGACCGGGCACGGGCAACGATTAAAGTCAAAGTCTCGATCAGGGACGCTGACAGCTTGCTGTTTCCTGAAATGAGCGGCACGGTGTTCTTTTTGCCTTCCGACTCCGACAACAACGTCGAATCAGACAAAGAACGAATCTTCTGCCCGACTTCTTCCATCGACACCAACGATTCCAACGACTCGGTGGTGTGGGTTGTCGACAAAGACAGTCGCGCCCAAAGTATCGTCGTTCAACTCGGCGAAGAAAAAGACGGCGAAACCGAAGTCACCGACGGCCTCACTGGCAGCGAACGCATCATCGTCCGTCCACCGGAAGCCCTCCGCGATGGCTCAGCGGTCAAAATCGACCAGTAACGCCCGTGGTTGTGGCCTCCAACTGCAATCGTTTCTCTCCCAAAAGGCCTGCGATTCCAAAGCGTTGTGGATCCAACGCTGAGCCATCCCACGAGGCGCGCCATGGAGACCGCTGGAAGCCATCCATCCCCACGATGAGGCGTTCGAGTTATTCGGGCGATTCGGAATCTGCCGGTCGGCTGTTGGATAATGTGGAAGAACTTTCTCCGACGTTTCTGGCGTGCCAGTGCAGGCAGGTTCGATGACCTACCTTTTCGGCTGACAGCTAACGGCGATTTTTTTTGAGAGAGAAATAATGTCACATCCAACTGTAGAACTAAGCACCCTTGAGCTCTTTCAAAAGCAACAGTTTGAAGAGCTTAAGCAGAGATACGCAGAAGAAACCAGAAAACTGCGAAAGCAAAAAGTCCTCCTTGGACTTGGCGCGGTCGCATTCATCACCGCGTTTGCGGTGACGAACGGTTTGCTTACGTAGCTCCCGGGCACGATCACTTTTGATCTGGCATTTGATGAACGCCTGTTCGTGTAGCGGAGACTGCATCGACAGCGGGCCATCAATGATAAACCCAGGTTATTCACGAGGCGTGGGCGTCAGAATCTGTTGAGACAGTGATCCGCGTCTCTGATGCGATTAAACGATCACGTTGGTTTTCATCGACCGGATGATTCGCAATTCTTGTTGAAATTCAGCTTTTCAGTTACTCCCGTTGCCAGATGTAAAATCAACGCCCGTCGTCGTGAATAACTCCGGTTTACATTTCTTGTTGAATTTCAGCTTTTCCCTTGCTCCTGTTGGCCAAACGTAGAATCAACGCCCGTCGTGGTAAATAATCCGGAATAAAAGATGAGGACGATTTTCATCCCCACCGTTTGCAGCCCTGTTTGTTGGAGGGTGGTTTAGCGTTTGAATTCGCGTTTGGTCAGCTTCCAAGCGGGCAGCCATTTTTGGCCGCCGGGTTGCATCTGGAAATCGCTGATGAGCTTCTGTTCCATGTCGGCCAGGTGCCCTGCACCGTAAAAGATGCCGATGCTTGTGTTGCCGGCTTCGATTTGCTCGCGAAGGACTTTCAAGCATTTGTCGTTGCGATGGTTGATGATCGTCGACCCTTCTTTGCCTTCGAACATTGCCAGTCCTGCGTCCATGTCGATCATCTGTTGAGCCATGACACGTCGCAATCGCAGAGATTTGTTTTTTGAAAACAGAGCCATCAGCATGCCGGCAGATCCGCCATCGCGGCCAGTCTGCTGCATCGCCATACTGGCTCCGATTGCTTTGAGGGCGTAGCCGCTGACGCTCTCTTCGTTCTTTTTCATGCTTTCGCCAAACTCTTCGGGAGTCATGTCCGCGTGGACGAAATTCTTTTTGGTGTAGTCGATGTGGTCCAATTGAAACTCAAGGCCAAGGACGCTCTGCATGCCGACTTGCATCGCGGCAATGGGATTGGAAATTGATTCGCCTTTGTCGCGGCCGCCCTTGGGGATGACGGTCCCTTCGGGAGCGACCAATTCGTAAAGAAGTGATTCGTAGTTCTCGAAAGACTTGTTAAGTTTGTCGTAGTAGTCTTTTTCACCCACGTGCACGGCACCGATCAGATCGACAGTGACGGTCTTACCCTGATCATTTTTCATCTGGTAGCGAACGATGCTTGTTTCCATCGCAACCGGGCGGCCCTTGCGGTCCACGCGAACGCGGAGGAACCTTTGGTGTGCGGATTCCTTATTGGCCTGTTTCTTTTCAGTTTTTGTCTTTTCCGATTTGTCGGCTTTGCTTTGAGCTTGAGCCACCAGTCCTGAAACGAAGAAGCTCGCCAGCAGTGTGGCCGCAAAGAAAAGTTTGGGAGAAAAGGATTTCACAATTGACCTCGGTTCACGGATGGAAAATGTCTGATATCAGCCCGGATTATTCACGACGACGGGCGTTAATTCTACGTCTGGCCAACAGGAGCAAGGGAAAAGCTGAACTTTAACAAGAAAATTGAGTCATCCGGTAGATGAAAACCACAGCGATCATTTGATCGCATCAGAGTCGCGGATCACTGCCGGAACTGTTTTTGACGCCCACGCCTCGTGAATAATCCGGGATCGGCTACTTCGGCTGTGCCGCTACGGTTTCAACCGGGATAGGCGTTGAAAGGGTAACCACGTTCCCCCTCGAAAGGAACACCGACGCGGGCGCTGCAGACATGGGCTTGACAAAGTCCTTGCCGAACAGGGCTGCAATGTCACAATCGAATTTGGCTTGGGCAACGTCCCAGATGTCCCATTGGGGTGTTGTCATCTCGAACCTCCACAACTGTCCATTATTGACGGTGTATCGGTCCGAATGCCGAAGAATGTAACCGATTTTACTTTCGGGCGAATGTTCTTTTATTCGGCTACGACCGCGAATTCGGATGTGGTTGGTTTTTTGACCAATGGGCCAACTGTACTGAAGATCTGGTGGCGTGGTGGGACTGGCGCCTCTTTTCCGTTTTGGATGGGTAATCTTGAGAGAGTCAACGTTGCTGTTGGTCAAACGGCTCATCAGCCAGGGGCGTAGTTTTCCGCGGGCGTAGTGCTTGAGAAACCAGGTGCCGAATCTGGGACCGTCATTGGTGTTTTCCCGGACGTACAGTTGCAGGCTGAGTGAGCCAAAGTCCCGCAGGGGAATGGTCTTTTTCCAGCGCAGTTGCCGAACGGTTTTGGCAACAAGGCTGATGTGGCACTTTCCCTGATAAGGATCGGGCTGGAGCCCGACTGGAGTGATCTTTTTCAACAGCCGTGAATCGACCGCGAAATTGATCATGATCATTTCGTTGAATCTTGCGGAAAAGCGATTCGCACCACGATTGCGTTCGGCCGTCGCTGCAGCCGAAGTACCGCGCGGAGAGACTGCCCGCTGCGATAGCCGGCGACCCCTAGTCGGAGCCGCAGGAGACGCGTTGGTGCCTGGTCTTTTGTTAGTCGCCATGATGAGCCCGTTTGCCAGTGGAAGTGATGGCAGGCACACGTTATCAGACGAGTATCAAGAAGTACGTGCGCTGATTGCCGTTGGGATTCGGAGGGTCATAACTCACCTATAGTGTACCAGATCCGGATTGGCAGGTTTCAGGAACCGTCAGGATTTACCGCATTGGTAACTTTTTCCATAACCTCGGCTTGAATGGCTTCATCCTGCAATACATTGATGCTCGACAGCGAAAGCGGCATGCTGCCAAAGGCCCGCTGGAGGCTTTTTTGCGTGTCCGGATCGGATTTTGCTACCAAAGGCCAGGTTATCGCTAGAGCCAGTTGTTTTGGCGTTACTTTGATTTCGGCAGAGGGTTTGTCGCAGAGCCTGGTGGTCAACAAGGTGGATTGGTCTTCTAGGGCAAGCCTCAGCCAGCGGAATACTTTGGTGGGGTCGATCTTTACACGCAGCAGTTTTTCGCTGCGGGAATAGTGGCGGACGATATCGAGGAACTGGAGTTTTTGGTCGTTGCGGAGCGATTTATAACGATCTGCCAATTGGTCGATCAACAGTTCGTTGAACGACTGGTAGATCAGTCTCATTTTTGATTGCGCTGCCGAGGGAGAGTCACTGGTTTCCAGAGCTCGGAACCATCTGGCGGTCAGCTTTTCGAATGCTTTGCGGTATTCACGACTGACCCCAACACCCATGCGTTTGTTTGCGGTGAGGTAGTTGAGAGATTTTAGCGAATTCAGATGCCGTTGCTTTTCAAAGGCAATGACTTCAGGAGCGCTTTTGAACTTATTGAGTCTCTCCTGGGCGATCGAGTCGACGAAAAAAAAGCCGACGATAATGTTGATGTCCCGGTAGATATCCGGGTTGAGCATCGTTGAGGCTTTGCGGGCAAGCCTGACCGCGCCCTCGGCGGAATCATCGTCGATCCCTTTCAGGTGCCAGTTCTCGAAATGATCTGAATGGGTTTTGCAGACATTGAGAAAAAGTTGCCTTGCCTCTTTCGAGTCGTTCTCGAAACGACTTGTGAATGATTCCCATGTCGGAATGTTGGAATCGCCCGTGTTGGCAAGGAAAGCCGCTCGCTTTTGCTTTTGGTCCTTTTCGACAATGCGGCCAAGAATTCGTTGACAGCGTGAGCTGATTTCGATGTTTACGCTTCGAGAGCCATCTTCGAGGTCCTGTTTCGCGGACAAGCCAATCTCCAGTAGCGCCTTTTCGGATTTGATCCGCGTGTCCTCGTCCGGACTCGACAGCGACTGGACAAGCTCCCGCGCCGACTGCGGTTTTTGCGTCGAATCCCGCTGGCGTGTCGAATCCTGCTCTGTGGCCAAACCTGGAGCGGAAAAGCAAAGAAAGAGCGTAACAATGACGATCAAATTGAGTGGATTCTGTGGCATGGCCCGCGCCGAAGTGGATTTCTCGTGTACCGGACCCATTGTAGCCAATTGGCTCGATTCGAGCGAAAGTTGAACGACGGAAGAACTATGTGGACAATCCTGTTTGATATCGACGGCACGCTTATACGAACCCAAGGCGTCGGTATGGGCGCGATGGGGCAAACCATTCGAGAGCTCTATGGAGACGTCAATGTTCCCGACATTTCGGTTCACGGTCGTACCGACCGTGGCATTATTGGCGAGATTTTCGAAACGCTCCAAATGCCACTCAAAGGCGATATCGCCAGTTTTTACCGAGCTTACTGCAAGAGGCTCGAAGCATGGATCGTGAATTCAGAAGGATACACGCTGCCCGGAGTTGAGCCTGTATTGGAGATCCTTGACCAGGATCCGGATGTTGCCTTGGGGATTCTTACAGGAAACGTGCGGCGCGCTGCAGAGATCAAACTGGATCGTTTTGGGTTGCGCGAATATTTTCATTTTGGTGGATACGGTGACGAGCATGCGGACCGGAACGATGTGGCTTCCGCTGCCTGGGTGTCGGCTAGGAACTATCTCGGAAAAAAGTTCGATCCTGAAAAAATTTGGGTCATTGGAGATACGCGAAACGATGTTCGATGTGCCAGATCGATCAACGCAAAAGCACTTGCGGTGGAAACCGGGGGAGAGTCATCGGAACTGCTTGCAACGTCTGGACCGGATATGCAATTGAAGAATCTGGAGCGTGCCGATGCTTGGTTGGACACCCTTAAATCCCCTAATCGTTTGAAACAGTACCGATAAGTGGCAGGGAGTTCAGACCCTGACGAAGCTTTGGCCCCTTGAAAGTACGTAGTTTGGTGTATTTGTGACGCCGAGTATGGCTGAAGGTCGGTTTAGGGTCGTCGTGAAATGAAACACCCTAAAATACGGTTATGACACTGTTAAAGTTGGCAGAGCCGTCATTTTTATTCTTGATGATTCAGATTCCGTTGATAGACTGCCAACTCAATTTGACTTTGCCAATTTTGTCGGATTGTAGCGGCCGCCGTCCTTTGCCAGACGATCCGCTCCCGCAGCTCCCTGCGGCCAATCGAGCCTCACCATGAATAACGCCCAACTCACATTATCCCAAGTCTTTGCGGCTGTTTTGAGCCATAAAGCCAAATGTTTCATCGTGTTCGCGTCTGTCGCGGCCATGGTGGTGGGATTATTCCTGATTTGGCCCAAAAAGTACGGTTCTGAAGGAAAACTTTACGTTCAGGTTGGCCGTAACGAAACCAACATCTCGCCAACATCGCAATCTGTTGGAATCTCGATCCAGGATACGCGTGAAACAGAGATCAAATCGGTTGAGGAACTGATCAGAAGCCGCGTCGTTCTGGAAGCGGTTGTGCAACAGATCGGCCCGGACGAATTCCTCAAGAGTCCGCTCGATGGCTTGCTTCCTTCGATCAAGTTCCCTTCATTGGGCGGTAGCTCCGAGGGTCAGTTCGGCGACGACAAACTGGATGCCAAGGAGTACCAGCGGCTGAAGAAGATCGAGGCTGCGGTCAAACAGCTGGAAGATTCGGTAGTCATCTTCAATCAGAAAAAGACATCCGTCATTTCGGTTTACGTCAATGCGAGTTCTCCCCGGCTGGCTCAGCGAACCGTCAATGAGATCTTCAACGAAGTCCGACGGATTCATTCCAAAGTTCACGCCGTCCCAGGATCATCGGCTTTCTTCCGAGAGAAGGTCGAGGAGTCGGCTGAGATTCTCGAGAATGCGATGGCAAAGCAGGAGAAGTTTCGCGGAGAACGGGAGATGCTTTCTGTGGAAGCCGCGAGGGGTTCGCTTCAGAACATCATTTCCAGTTTGGAAAAAGACATCGTGGATACTTCGGTCGAAGTTTCTCAGTTGGAAAAAAAGATCCTTCGCCTAAATACAGAACTGAAAAGGACTCCTGAGCGGATCATGGTCGAGACGACCGGTGTCGAGCGAAAGTCTGGTGATGATGCCCAGGTAGCGTTTTTCAGTTTGCAGGATGAGCGAACTCGATTGCTAGGAATTTATCAGCCGACACACCCGGAAGTTGTCAAAATCGATGACCGGATTCGCAAGATGAAGTCGAAGCTTGACGCGATGGACGACGACCGAACACAGAAGACGTTCCAGATCAATAATGTTCACGAAGAGTTGAAAGTAGAATTGGTCCGTGCCGAGGCGACCTCTGCCGGAGCAAAGGCAAGGTTGGCGAGTATCGAATCCCGGCTACAGGAATCTCACAAGAAGCTGTTGGTACTCAATCACGATGAGATCGTTGGCGATCGATTGCAGAGGCTGATCAACACCACGCGTGCCGACTGGGAAATGTATGTGACAAAGGGGCGTGAAGCGGAAGCGAATCAGAGCCTTGACAAAAGTAACCTTTCCACGCTCGTGGTGGCGCAGGAGCCATCATTCATCCTCAAGCACGCCAGCCCCAAGGGGAGTCTTTTCTTGCCCGTCGGGGTGATGCTTGGTTTGCTCGCCGGACTGGCCACGGCTCTGTTCTGCGAGAGAAATCACTTGAGTGGTTCGTTGAATGAGACAGAAGTTGAGGGAATTTTGGAGATGCCCATTCTTGTTACGCTTCCCCGCGTTTACTCCAGCAGAAACATGGTGAATTGATGATTGAGAATGCTCGAAGTCGCGAACAGACAGATTTGCAGCGTGCCAAGCGAATGGGTGTAGCGCCCAGCTCAAGCCTTCGTCGTCATTTTTTGGCTTTGGCTCGGCAGACCCGTCACTGGTTTGACGGTAGCGGTAACGGTAATGTGACCCGGCCCGTGCGGACCGTCGGAGTTACCTCGATGCAAGCCAAGGCCGGTACAAGCACGATTGCGTACAACCTTGCTGTCGCCATTGGTTCACTTTCCCGTTCTCGGACGCTGCTTGTCGAATCGAACTTTGGCAAACCTTTTCTGACTCGCCGCCTCGGACAGTCCAGAAAGCCCGGGTTAAGTGATGTTTTGGTCGAGATGGCTGAAATGGAAGCGTCGGTCACCGAAACACCGATCGTCGGCCTTGATCTTCTGGGCCCCGGTCAGGTCACCGATCAGGTTGCGATGGAGCTTCCTTTTGACTTGCTGCCGGCCACGATCAACCGTAGTTTCCTCGACTATCGTTATGCAATTTTTGATCTTCCTCTGGCTAATCATTTGACGGCCTGTTATTCCATTGTGCCCCATCTTGATGGCGTGATCCTCGCGGCCGAAGCCAACCAGATCGACCACCGTCGCATCGGACGGTTTCGCCAACTGATGCAAGGCCTTGGTGTTCCCATTATTGGACTTGTCATCAACAAGCAGTAAGCCTTGTTGCGACGACACCTCCTCCCTGTTTTCCTCCTTGTTTTCCTCCTTGTTTTACTCCCACGGAATTACTGAACAATGATCATTCGGAACCGCCGAAAACGCGAATCATTGCTTAGGACGCTACTGCGTCCGATCTCAACGCTGACTCCCCCTCCCGGTTATCGCCACGTTCTTTCGTCGGAGCGGTTTCAGGTAGAGGTCAACAAAGAGATTGATCGCTCCAATCGAAGAAGTAATAACCCCGAGTTTGCCATTGTCTCGTTGGACTTTTGTGATTTCAAAGTCAACGACACCGAACTTGACGAACTGATTGAATCGTTTCGTGGCCGCTTGCGTGTTTCGGATACCATCGGCTGGCATCAATTGAAGCTTTCGATTCTGCTTCCTGAGACTGGCAAGGACGGCGCAACACTTGTCGTTGATTCTTTGGACGAACTTGCGACCTCCAAAGGCATCAAACTCGAGTCCTCGATTTCGATTTATCCATGGGACGACATTGTTATCGGGGAATTCACCGGGCTGACCCGGCATTGGCAGGATAGACCGCCGACTGACAACAAAAGCTATACCGATGGCGAGGAATTGCAGTTTCGTATTGATGGTCCATGCGGGGGCAATGATGTGGTCAAATGTTATGATGACGGCCACGGGGCAGTGGCAACGTTGACGGCTCCAAAAATTGCAAAAAGCGAAAAGGTAAAACATCAGGTCGTCGCCCAGCCTCAAGCTCAGGGGACCGGTACGCGGTACCTTTTTGCTTCTGCGAGAGCAACTCCTGTCTGGAAACGCGCTGTTGACGTTGCCGGTGCCGCAGCGGGTTTGCTAGTCCTGTCGCCAGTTTTCATCGCAGCAGCGACCGCGATCAAATTGTCGTCACCGGGTCCGGTATTTTTTCGCCAACGGCGCGAAGGAAAAGACGGCGAGCTGTTCGACATTCTCAAATTTCGCACCATGGTTCCTGACGCCGAAGCAAAAAAGGCGGGGCTTCGTGAGTTGAGCGAGCAGGATGGTCCGGCGTTCAAGTTGACGGATGATCCCCGAGTTACCGTGATTGGAAAGTACCTTCGTAAATCCTGTATCGACGAACTGCCGCAACTGGTCAACGTTCTCACCGGAACGATGTCGCTGGTAGGGCCGCGACCGTTGCCGGTCGACGAGTCGCTTGCTTGTGAGCCGTGGCAGAGGCAACGATTGGCCGTGCTACCGGGGTTGACTTGTATTTGGCAGGCCCGTGGCGGCAGGAATACCAAATTCAACGAGTGGATGCGAATGGATATGGAGTACATTCGTCAGCGCGGTTTGATCCATGATTTACGATTGATCGGCGAAACGGCATGGATCGTTGTTCGGCATCGTGGGTCTGTATAGAGCGGTGCCCGAGATGGAAGCTGTCCTGTTGGTGGTCTTGCGAGATGCAGAGCGTCGGTTCGCGTGCCCGCTGGAGGTTCAGTGATGGCGGGTGTTTCGATTGGACAAAACAGCGATTCTCCACGAATTAAAGACGTAACGATGTCGGAGCGAATCCGGTCTCTCGGTGACACGTCGATCATTTCGCTGCTGGGCTGGTCGCTGATTTGCGGCTGTACGTTCATGAATCTGGCGAACTTTACGGTAGGTAAAGACGAAGTCGGGCTGGACGGGCAGGTGTTGGTCAAGCTGGGACTGGTCGGGCTCGCCGGAGTTTACGGGCTCTTTGGCCTGACGACCCGCCAGAGAGTGCAGAAGCTCATCGGATCGTTTCCGATTCTTTGGATGGTGGTAATCACCTTCTTCTATTTTCTCGCGGTTCCGAATTCGATTACGCCACTGAAATCGTTTGTTTCCGCATCCTCGATTCTATGCGTGCTGCTACTGACAGTGACGGCGCTTGATCATCTGGGAGTCATGAAAGTCCTGACGGCGATCGTGACCGGGATGGCTCTGTTCATTGTTGGATCCTGGCTGGTTTACTTTTTTGTGCCGTCGATTGGAATTCTTGTCGAACCGCTTCCGGAAGGACAATTTGCCTATCGCATGAGCGGTTTGGCTCACGCCAACACGCTTGGACAGTACTCGGGGCTGACACTGGTTTTGATTGTTGTCATCGTTTCCACGTATCAGTTCCGCTCGCGGTGGTTGATTTTTCTTGGCCTGCTGGCGTTGGGGGCGTTGGTGAACTGCCTCTCGCGAACTTCCGTGTTGGCGACGGTCGTGGCGTTGGCAGTCGGATACCGGCATGTGATTTTCAAGCCCGCCTACTTCAAATACTTTTTCATTGCCGGATTCGTTGGGTTGCTGGTGGTGTTGTTGGCCAGCACGCAAAGCGACATTGAGCAACAGCTGATGAACAAACTGGCGTTCCTTTCCAAATCCGGTGACACCGAAGAGCTGACAACTGCCACTGGCCGATCGGAGATCTGGGCTTATTCGATGCGCCTGATTTCAGAGCAACCACTGACCGGCTACGGTGCGACGACGTCCGTGTTTTTCCTCGAGCAGTACTCCCAGTACACGCACAATCTGATTCTGAACGTTGCGTTTAGCTCGGGAATCTTTGGTGGGTTGGCATGTGTGTTGATGATCCTCGGAAGGTTGAGATCGCTTTTTTTCAACCGCCACCCACTGGCGGATTCAGTGATCGTATTCATCGTGGTCAATGGAATCTTTGAGAACGTCATTTTTTCCATTCTCGCGGGCATGCCGACAATGATCTGGATCGTTGCTTTGTGCTGGCCCCTGATGGCTGACGATCCTGCGGTAACTCACGGCAGTCGTGGAATCAAAACTGAATCGGATGGTCCGACCGGGCAGTTTCTCAGACTCGAAAGTTCTCAATGAGCACGATGTTGGACAGTCAGCATGCGCCGGCGCCGGGAGAGACATTGCCCGAGTTTTATGATGGCCATGTCGTGGTTTTGATCAACTATCTTCGTCGGCATCACGTTGCTGCCTTGCGTGAATTTTCCAAACGCGTCGGCAAGTTGACGATCCTGCTGTCCATTCCCATGGAACCAGACCGTAGTTGGGAGGCTCAATGGCAGGATCTCGATGTGGCGGTTCAAAAGAGCTGGATGTTCACCGCGAATTGGCGGCACTCATCCGGATTTAAGGAAGACAACTTCATTCATGTTCCGGTCGATACGCTCAAGCGATTGCGTGAGCTTCGGCCCGATGTGGTGATGTCTTACGAGATGGGCATGAGGACGCTTCTTTCGGTCGTCTATCGGCGCATGCGCAGAGGCGTCCCGCTGGTGATGGTGGGGAACATGTCCCAACATATTGAACAGGAACGCGGCCCCTTGCGACGGGTGTTTCGCAAATTGGTTTGCAAGGGCGTTGACTATCTCACTTACAACGGCCCGAGCTGTAGGTCGTACCTGCAATCGCTGGGCGTGTCGGATGAAAGATTGTTCCATTTGCCGTACTGCATTGACTGGGACACGGTTTATTCGGGACCGCGAGCGAAGAAAAACGGGGACGATCCGGTCAAATTGCTTTTCTGCGGGATGATCAGCGAGCGGAAGGGTATTCTTCAGTTCACCAACGCGCTCAAACGCTGGTCTGCAGCCAATCGCGATTCATCGGTTGAGTTCATGGTCGCTGGCAGTGGACCGCTACAGGAACAGGTCGCGGAGTTGGGCGGTGAAAACCTGAAAATCAACTTTTTGGGCGATTGCGACACCGGGCAGCTTGGGTCGGCGTACGGCGAATCCGATATCTGTGTCTTTCCCACGCTTGCCGACGAGTGGGGGTTGGTGCCTGTCGAAGCGATGGCTTCGGGCTTGCCGGTGCTCGGTAGCAAGTACGCGCAGTCGGTGGAAACCTGTTGTCTTGAAGGTCATAATGGTTGGCAGTTCGATCCTTTGGACGAGCAGGATATGGTTGCCGCGATTGGTCGTGCGCTTTGCACCTCCGCTGACGACCTTGCGAAGATGGGCCAAAATGCTCGGCAATCCGTGGCCCATGTCACACCGCAAACTTCGGCAGACAAAATGTTAGAGGTTGTGCGGACCGTTGCATCGAAAAGTTCTCCTTAAAAAATTAAAGTTTGCACCAGATTCGCGGGTTTACGCCGATGACGAAACATTTTGCCAGTTGCTCGATCGACTTGGATAATAAATGGGCGTATTTGAAAGCCCACGGTGATCCGAACTGGGAGTCAATGCCCAGTTACCTTCCGATGATCGTTCCGCGCATTCTTGACTGGCTGGACCAGCGGGCGATTCGCAGCACTTTTTTTATCGTTGGTCAGGACGCCGAAGACGAAGGCAATCTCGCAGCGTTGGATTCGATTTCGCGACGTGGGCACGAAGTCGCCAATCATTCGTTTCGACATGAGCCATGGCTTCACCTTTATCCACCAGAAAAATTGGAGGAAGAGTTCGAGCGTTCCGAGCGAAGCATCTACAACGCAACCGGTCAGATACCCAGGGGGTTTCGTGGCCCGGGCTTCAGTCTCTCTGATGAAGTGCTACGGACTTTGATGCGGCGAGGCTACGTTTACGATGGAACCACGTTTCCAACTTTTCTGGGGCCCGTTGCGAGGCTTTACTACTTTCTCAGCTCTCGATTGTCACGGGAAGAAAAAGAAGACCGCAAGGAGCTGTTCGGTCGTTTCACTGACGGGTTCAAGTCACTTAATCCGTGGAAGTTCAGTTGGCGCGGCCGTGAACTTGTGGAAATGCCCGTCACAACCATGCCGATCTTCAGGCTGCCGATTCACGGTAGCTATCTCCTGTTTCTGGGACGGTTTTCGACCACCCTGGCGAAGCTCTATTTCTGGATGGCGGTCAAGCTCTGCCGGTTGATGTCGGTGGAGCCCCATTTGCTTATGCATCCCTTGGATTTCATGGGCTATGACGACGATCAGGATCTGTCGTTTTTTCCCGGAATGGATCAGCCACGGGAAAAGAAAATGCTGCTGATGACTGAATGCATGGAAATACTGCAAAAAGATTTCGAGGTCGTCGGCATGAGGGACCATGTGGAATTGGTTCGTCAACGCGAGATTCCGGCTAGCACCGTTTCAGTGGCACCACTTGGCGCGGCTCCTGACATCGCGAAATCTTCAGCGACTTCCTGATCCCGGATTATTCACGACGACGGGCGTTGATTCTACGTCTGGCCAACGGGAGCAAGGGAAAAGCTGAATTTCAACAAGAAATGTAAATCGTCTGGTAGATGAAAATCACAGCGATCGTTTCATCGCATCAGAGTCGCGGATCACTGTCGGTACTGATTCTGACGCCCACGCCTCATGAATAATCCGGGCTGGTGGATCTCTGTTGGCGGGACTGAAGCGGGCAGCTACTGGGGAGTGTTTGTGCCAGGCAAGTCACGATCGAAGGGAAGTTGCTGCTTTGGAGGCAAGGGAAGCAGGTTTTCGGATTGCCACAGGTCGCGTTCATCGTCGTTGGCGTAAAACCGCAACCACGATTCTTCGTCTTCGACGATGTCGATGCACTGCCAACGCAGCCATGTGCCTCTCAACGAGACCCGTTTTTCCTGCGCCGGTAGGATATCCCGAATCACAAGGCAGTACAGTTGCCTTTCGGAGAGGTGCCCGGTGTACTCGAGCACGATCCGCTTTTGGTGAAGCTTTTTGATTGTCTGATAGAGGCTGGTGCGAAGCTGGTGGTCATCCAGCCCATGGTGTGGCTGCAGGGTCAATTCGGGCTCGAACCATTTCGAGATCGGTAGCACGGGAGCTTTTTCCCAGTCCAGCAACGAGCGGAGAAACTCGTTTTCATTGTCAACGGACATGCGATCAAGATCGACAAGGTACACGGACTCGTCCATGTAGGGCTCAATCTCGTCGCGGAGCCTTGCGTTTTGAAGAAGTAAGTCGACGTCGCTCATGAATCAAAAACGGGTTGTGGATTGCCATGGGGAAGAAATCTCGTTCCCGACAACGGAAAATTTACAACCACACCGCTGGCAAACAAGCGCGAACTTTAGCGATATCAGAAAAATGAAAAAGCTTCGAGAGTGTGCCGCGATACGATCCGCACTGCCAGAAAAGTTTGACAGGTAGATACTGGCAGCAGAACCAATCGCGGGGTAGCGACTGCTAGGGAAGGCAGCTTTCCAACGCATTTGGCAGGTGGCGCGACAATCGGGCGATTCGCGATCAAGGCGGTGCAGGAGTTACTTTCTGAATCCCAGTGTCATCTGGTCATCGTCCTCGGTGACGCCGTCGGGGTTAAGCTCCTTGTAGAGGAGGCTTGGTTGGATATCGGTGTTGTTCTGGTACTTGTTGCTGACGTACTCTTTGATTTGGCCATTGATCTGGTGGTAAAAGATCTGGGCGATGGCGACACCGGGGTAGATTTTAACCGGCTGAACGGCAAACATTTCCAGCGTCCAGAATCCCTTGAAGCCCACGTCGCCGAACCCCGCAGTCACGTGAACGAACAGGCCCAAACGGCCAATCGAAGAGCGGCCTTCGATCATGGGAACCAAATTGTGGGTTTCGGTATGCTCGATCGTTCGAGCCAGATAAAGGCGATTGGGCTCCAGAACCATGCCCGACTGGGGGATCTTCATTCGTCGAACCCGATTGCTTTTCTTCATGTCCAGGACGACCTCTTCGTAGGTCATGATGTCCTGGTGAAGTGTAAGGTTGTAACTGTTTGGGTTAAGGTTTTCCGGGCAGAACGGGTCAATCTTTATGTTGTCCCCGAGGTTGTTGGCGATTTCTTGTCCGGACAGAATCATGGGCGGAGCAGCGATGGAGTCGGGGGATGCGATGAGGCAAAATTTTGTGTCGGTACGGTGATTCTGTCAACCAGCGAGCTGATTGACGGTCTCCTGAAATGCCTTTACTGTTAGTTGCGACGTGGATCAGTGAATTGAGTTATGGCTACAGCGGATTTTCAACTTCCAGATTCCTTCTCCGGCATTGTTCGGCTCTTTCCGCTGCCCAATCTGGTGCTGTTTCCGGGGGTTGTGCAGGGGCTGCATTTGTTCGAACCCCGATATCTGCAGTTGATTGAAGACAGTTTGATCGATGACGACCTGATCACAACGGCGCTTTCGATACCCGATTCCCAGAATCTTTCCCGCGAGAATCCGGAGATTTATCCGACGGTTTGCATCGGCAAAGTAATGACCCACTCGCAGTTGGAAGACGGGCGATACAACCTTTTGCTGGCCGGGATGCGGCGGGCGAAAATCGTTCAGGAGTTGGATGTCAGGACACCCTACCGACAGGCAAGGGTCGAGTTGCTGGATGATATCCACGATGCTGCGCCGTCGGATTCGATTCTTCGAAAGAAGTTGCTTGATGGATTTATCAAGCACCGGCAGTTGGACGAGTCTTTCGACCGGGAATCAGTCAAGCACCTGTTGAGCGACGAAATTGAGTTGGGTCAGTTGGCAGATTTGATATGCTACGCGTCGGGCGCGCCGGTGGAGCAGCAGCAGGCGGCGCTTTCGATGACCGATGTGCTGCGCCGCGTGAAGCTGGTGTTGGGCACGTTGGATGCGCTGCCATCGGAGGATTCGGCGATCGAAGATTCAACTGGTGAAGGACGTGAGTTTCCACCAGATTTCAGTTTGAACTAGTTGCGAAAAGGACCGTTATGAAAATTTCGATTGAGTACTGCGGAGAATGAAACTTTCTCCCGAGAGCCACCGGTCTGGTGGAAGAAATTAAAAAGGAATTCCCGGAAGCCGAGTGCGAGGTCATTCGCGGTGGCGGGGGGATCTACGACATCAAACTGGGCGATGAGATGGTTTACTCTCGCCATGCGAACGGGAACCAGTTTCCCGAAGAGGGTGTTGTGGTGGCAAAGCTCAGGGAATTGCATGGCTAACAATCCGGACTTCAAAAGTCTCATTGAGCAGACACGAATTGCGGCCGGGAGATGCCCGCGACGTTTCAAGTCCGAGCATAAAGTTCGTCTTGGGTTTCTGCAAAAGATGTTCGACAAAGAACTTGCCCAGCAGGTCGCCAAAGCAAAGCTGCTGTTCTCCGAAGGCCAAATCGTCTGGGGGGCAATCGTTCAGGCCAATGCGTTGATGTTCGAGCCCGGACGTGGGAATCTTCCAGGGGCGATGCTGTTTTCCACGGATTTGCGGATGGATGATCGGCCATCGCTACTGACCGATTGTGCTGCGGGACTGTTTTCGTACAAGGGCAAGAAAAACCTGGGCGACCCGGCGTTGCAAGCGTTTGCGGATCGTTTGCAGAATGAACTCAGTCGGCCACTGGGCATGGAGGTGCCGTCGAGATTGACGGGCAATATTGCGTGCCAAATGTCAGTCATTCAGTTTGAGCGTAAGCATCTTCCTGGCGGAACAATTACCAGTAGATTCATGCCGATTCTGACTCATCGGGACACACCTTCGATCATGGTTCTGCCTTGCAAGTACTGGCCCAAGGTGCTTGGCGGTGCAAATTGAGGCGCGATCCTGCTGATTGGCCGGTTACCTTTGCTTTGCGACCCACGCGACGAATTTAGAAATTTCCGGGTGGCTGAGTAGTAGTTCAAGCGAATGAAAGTGCCGCCCAAGTTCTTTTTCTCGCGGGACGAAGCGATGGCAGGCGGCGTGGCAATCGTGACAAAGTGAAACCGTTACCCGCATCTGCTCGCGTGTGAAGTTCTTTTTGAACCATTTGTTGCGGTGGCAGCGGCGCGGGATCAGGTGGTGTTCGGTGGTGCCGCGTTTGGTAAATCTGCCGCAAAGTTCACAGCGCTTCTCGGTGGCCATCTTTTTCTCCTAGATCGGCTTATAGTATCAGGATTACAGTCTGCGGTTCCTGATGCGAATTCCATGCAAGAAAATCCATATGTGCTTTCTGCCGACGCGGTGGTCGAGCCTCCGAGGACATTTTGGGCAAGCGCGAGGTACCTTGGCCCGGGCCTGATTCTTTCTGCTTCGATTGTAGGGTCGGGGGAATTGATCGCGACGACGCGACTGGGAGCCGAGGCGGGTTTTGTGGCGCTGTGGGTGATTCTGGTTAGTTGTTTGGTGAAGGTCGCCATTCAGCTTGAGTTTGGTCGGCACGCGATCGCAACCGGCGAGACGACGATGGCAGCGTTCAATCGGTTACCGGGGCCGAAATTTGGCAAGGCTAATTGGTCGGTGTGGACGTGGTTGGTGCTGATGCTGGTCAAAAGCGTTCAGGTTGGCGGGATTGTCGGTGGAGTTGCTTTGATTCTGTTGGTGGTTTTTCCCGGTGTGCCGATTTGGGTGTTCCTGGTGTGCCTTGCGGTTTCGGTGTCGTTGCTGGTTTCACTGGGGTACTACTTGCTAATCGAGCGAACGGCGATTGTGATGATTGGTTTGTTCACGTTGCTGACGCTGACGTCTTTGCTGATGCTTCAGTTCACCGAAAACGCGTTAACAGTTGAGAATTTGGCAACTGGTTTGTCGTTCCAGTTTCCGCTCAGCGAAGGCGCGATGTTGATTGTGTTGGGCGCGTTTGGAATCACCGGTGTCGGGGGTGATGAGATCATGGTTTACAACTACTGGCTGATCGAGAAAGGTTACGCGCGGTACACCGGTTCGGACGACGGGAGTGAGCAGTGGGCGAGACGAGCGCGGGGGTGGATACGGATCATGTACATCGATGCGCTGCTGTCGATGGTGGTTTACACGGTGGTGACGGCGGCGTTTTATCTGCTGGGGGCGGCGATTTTGCATTCGCGGGGCCTGGTGCCAGAAAGCACCCAGGTGGTGGAGACGTTGTCGCGTTTATATACCGAAACGCTTGGGCCGCAGGCGAAAGTTGTGTTCCTGATCGGGGCGTTTGTTGTGCTTTATTCGACGCTCTTTGCGGCCCTTGCTGCGTGGAGTCGGTTGTTCGGGGATGCGTTTAGCCAGATTGGGTTGTATGACTTTCACGACGCAAGGCAGCGTCGGCGGGCGATTGCGTTTTTCTCGTGGGTGTTTCCGGCGCTGTGGAGTGTTTTGTATCTGACGTTTGAAGCACCGGCTTTCATGGTGATTATCGGAGGGGTGATTACGACGGTGATTTTGCTGTTGGTGGTTTATGCGGCGATTGATTTCAGGTACCGAAGGGGGAATTCACGATTGAAGACCGGGCGGGGGTTTGAGGTTGCGTTTTGGGTGAGTGTGGTGGCGATCGGGGGTGTGGCGGTGAGAGGGGTGATTGGTGTTTTGGGAGGTTGAGTACTGAGTACTGAGTACCGAGTACCGAGTACCGAGTACTGAGTACTGTGTACTGAGTGCGGTGTACTGTGTGCGGAGTGCGGTGTACTGTGTGCGGAGTGCGCAAAAAAAGGCTGCGGAAGCAAAGCTTCCGCAGCCTACCAATCGCCCTCGAGACATGAAGTCCCAAATTGGGTGTTGAATCGTGATACGTGGAACGCTAGGGGATGAAGGCCAAGCCTAGCGAGACGAGGGTTTGCCTGCGAATGCCGGCCCGCGAGAACGGGATCGGCTCCAGCAGCCACGGAGCACAGTTGCCCGGACGGTAGAATCCCAGTGAGTACTGGCATTCATTCGGCGGGTGGATTGCCGTTTGGTACGGCAGGGTGAGCAGTCTTCCTACGAAGTGGAATGTTGTTTGAATCGGCTGCATGAAGGGTCCATGCGAGTGGCCGTAACGCTCCAGTTGGACGTTTTCAAAGTACAGCGGTTTGTGACAGAGGTTCGACGCGTGCCATGTGACCGTTTGCGGAGACCAATTGCGAGCGAGGTTGCCGCGATCACCGATGGTGCAGGACGATGGTAGCAACCAGAATTCTTCGATCGCTTCCCAGTCTTGTTTGCCAAGTTTTGCATAGGCGAGCTTTTGGCCACTGTCGAGGATCACGTAACCGCGTCGCAGGTCGACCATGGTCCCGGTGGCAAGGGTGTTGCCGGCACTATCAGTCCATGTCCGGAAGATCTGCGCTTTATTCGCCGACCGGTAACTGCCCGGAGGGCTGATGTCGAGGGAAATGTCGCGGATGGATTTGTCCAACAGCGAGCTGCGGAATTCTTCGCAGCCTCGATCGTCAAAGACCGGTGGGCCGAGGTCTTCATCATCTTCCTCGATCTCGGTGTCGTCAAAATCATCATCGTCTCCGAGCCCAAGGTCGTCTTCTGTGAGTGAATCAAGCCTCTTTTCTCGAGCCCGACGAGCTTCCTCCGCAGAGTCGCGATCCTGAACGTCGGTCAGTGATGTCTTGTCGCGTCCCGGCAGTTCGTTTTCCTGTTCGGGGAATTGCGTTTTTGGGACGGTTGAAAAGGGAGAGCCTTCGGCGGGTTGCTGGTTGACCGCAACCGGGCGAGCCGGAAGGCGACGCGGCGATTGGTCGAAAACGGAGGCTTCTCTTTGCCGACGAGCGAATCGAGGCGGCGGGTTCTGCGGAACGTAGTCATCGAGTTGATTCGAAGAGGGGCGTTCGCCGGTTGCTGGTGCTCTTTGAGCCGGCCGGACGCCGGAGCCGACAGCCTCCTGTTTGGCGGCCAACTGAATTTCGCTTGCCTGCGAAGCGGTGTAGTCTTCAAAATCAAATGCCGGCAAGTCAACTTCGGGTGTGTCCTGCGGAATGAACCCGGGGATGACTGTCTCGCTGGATCGGCCTTTGCTGTTGCCGGTGATGTGGTCGACAAGGGCGACAGGCTCGCTCGATCGAGTTGGTATTCGAGTTGTTGCGCGATCTGGAGATTTCGCGATTGCGCGGGTTGGTGATTTTCGTCGCGGTGCCGGTTGTGCTTGGCGTGCTCGCGGCATGGGCTGTCGCAATTCCTGCACGACGTTTTCAACCGTCATCTCGGGTTCGCGATGGGCAACTGTTGGAGTGGCTGCCACGGGAACAGGAGCTACGGGAATCGGAGTGGCGGTTTGTGGTCGGCGTCGGAAGACACCGGAAATGCGTTCCTGAAGCCCGACTTGACGCGACGCACCGGAAGGTTGCTGACGTGAAGGCTGCGTTTGGCTTTGGGCAGATTGCCGTTGTTGGGTGGCGACACGTCGTTGCCGAGCTTGGGCAGAGGAAGTTCGTGTCTGTGCCGCGGCAGTCGGCCGGGTTCGGGCGACTGGAGGCTGGTAGACCCCTTGCGCTGGTGGCGTTGGGTGAGCGTGTTGGCGGACCGCTGGTGCAGCGTAGGAAGGGTTGTAAAAGCCGCCGTCTTTTTGCTGCAACGCGGCGTTGACTTGAGCGTCGCGAGCGTACTTGACGGTGTCGTTTTGACGCCGCATGTAATCAGCCATCATGGCGATTCGAGTCGCCTGATCCATTTCCGGCACGTTGGCTTGGCGGTTGTATTGAGGATTGCTGCCGATTTGGGTTGGCGGAGCGATGCCAGTGGCAGTGGCAGTGGGCTGGTCAGGCGATTCGAAAACGGAATACGATTGTGGCTGGATGTGAACCGGCGGTGCGTAGTGGCCATTCTGCTGGCCTGCGGCGGTTGATGAGAAAGCGATCGCCAGAGCGAGTGTGGCTTTGGCCAGCCGACCGTGTCGCACGGCGTTGAACGCTTTGACAGCGGAGGAATCAGCTTCCCGCTTCGGTGCTGTAGTTGGGTGCTTCTTGTGTGATTGCGATGTCATGGGGGTGACTTTCTCTTACACTGGCGGGAGACACCTGAATAAACATGGCATCCCTACGCAGTTCTTCGATGGTTTGTGTCCCGCAGTAGCCCATACCGGCACGCAGTCCACCAACCAACTGGTAAACAAAATCGCTCAAAGCCCCCTTGAACGGAACGCGACCTTCAACACCCTCGGGCACAAATTTTCCTGTGCCTGATCCGGATTGTCGGTATCGTTCACTCGACCCTTTGGCCATCGCACCTAACGATCCCATTCCACGGTAAACTTTGAAGCTTCTTCCGTGATACAGGATCATGTCCCCGGGGCTTTCGGTTAACCCGGCAAACAGTCCACCGATCATCGTGCAGCTTGCGCCAGCAGCGATGGCTTTGGTGATGTCTCCCGAGTAACGAATGCCTCCGTCGGCAATGACCGGTATGTCGTGTTTGTCAGCCTCTTTGGCTGCCTCGTAAACTGCCGAAACTTGGGGTACGCCAATGCCACTGACCACTCGCGTGGTGCAGATACTGCCCGGGCCGATTCCGACCTTGACCGCGTCTGCGCCGGCTTCGATCAACGCGTGACAGCCTTCGGCCGTGGCGACGTTGCCGGCAATGACATCGATGTCAAATTTCAGCTTGATCTCCCGAAGCGTCTCCATGACGTTTTTCGAGTGACCATGAGCACTGTCTACCACCAGCACGTCGACGTCTTTTTCAATAAGTGCAGCCACTCTTTCGAGGTCGTGTACTCCGACGGCGGCTCCAACGCGAAGTCTTCCTTGGGAATCCTTGCAGGCGTTGGGGAACCGACGCATGATGTCGATGTCCTTGATCGTAATCAGGCCCTTCAGTTTCCTTTCTTCGTCAATCAGTAAAAGCTTCTCCACCTTTTTTGCCGTTAAAATTTTCTCAGCTTCCTCAAGCGTTACATTTCCCGTAGCCGTTACCAACGGATCTGCGGTCATTACCTCGGAAACAGCGATTTCGGTGGTCTCAAGAAAGCGAAGATCACGACGGGTAAGAATTCCTGTCAAAGTGCCATCTGCTAGCGTGATCGGGACGCCAGAGACATTGTGCTGGTGCATGATTTCTTTGGCGTGGCCGACGGTCGCGTCGGGAGGCAGCGTGACGGGGTCGCGGATGATGCCGTTGGCGGACCTTTTGACTTTGTAGACTTCTTCGGCCTGGATCTCTGGCGGCATATTCTTGTGGATGATGCCGATGCCGCCCATTTTGGCCAATCCGATCGCCATCGCCGATTCGGTGACGGTATCCATCGGGCTGGAGATCAACGGGATGTTGATATTGATATTTTTGGTCAGTCGCGTCGCGACAGAGACCTGAGCGGGGATGACTTCGCTGTAACGTGGTTCAATAAGGACATCGTCGAACGTGATGGCCTGGTAGCGAATTTTGTCTTGCATGAAGTGCCCCATCGGCTGGCGAAATGAAGCACCAGATTATGAAACGAGGCGGCGAAGTTGACAAGCCTTGGCAAGCCTTCCACGACCGGGTTTTGACGCGGCGGGAAGTTTTCAGACGGTCCGCAAGGCTGCGGAAAGACAGTCCTTGCCCGTTCGATCGCCGATTCGCTGGGTTTGGAGTTCGTGTTTTTCAACTGTGGTGCGGTCATCGACCCGTCGGACTTTTTTGCTTCGATCCAAATTCGTGCCTCCGAGGCCGGGACACCGGTGACGGATTTTGTGAAGACCGATGTGCTCGAAGCCTTCGAGCAGGCGAGCGAAAATCGGCGCAAGCGATACCTCGTTTTTCTGGACGAGTTCAATCATTGTCCCGAGTCAGCGAGAAACGCTCTGATGCCTGCTCTTGATGCGACGCGAAAGGTGTTTCATCCGATCAAAAACTGTTTCATGCAAATCACGGAAAACGTACGCTGCTTGAGAACGAGCAGCGGCATCATTTCATTTCGGTGAGGTGTTGAAGTCTTCGTTTTGCGGTCGGTTTTCGGGACGGTCCAATGATCCGGCAAGCGATGCAGGCATTGCGTGGCAGAAGATCAGGAACATGTCGAAGAAGAAGTAGGCCGGATCGAGGACGCAAAAGTTGTGGAACCGGCCAGATGAGGTGATCCATGTTGAGGCCTTTTTGTGGTTGGGCATCCTTTTGTTTGCGTCCGATGCTCCAGCAATAGCGATGCTTCCCCGGGCTGGTTGGGGTTGAGGATGTTGGTGTTGCGTTTGGGAGTTTGCACGCGTGAGAAGAAGCGTTGCCGGAGCGGCGGACGCACTCTGAGGTTGGATGAGTTTTCGTTGGCGCAAAGCTTGTCGGTACAGCGGTGGGGTTGAGCTGGTTCGGCGACCTTGATCCGGCCTACTTGTTGCTACTTGTTACGCGAAAGGACGTAGAAGTTGCGGTCGAGTTCGAAGGCTTCGATGGGGGCGTCGGCGGTCAAAGTCTGTGAGTCGCCGGTGGGTGTTAGTGTGATGGTTTTGCCGTTGACTTTCACGCGAAGCGGATAGCTGAATCCTTCGACAACGTCGGTGTATTGATAGGTCAGCGAATCGCCGTCGATATGGTAGCTCAAAACCGGAATGGCGGTGCCGCGAAGGTACTGGTCAAAGAATTTGCCAAAATCGATTTCTGATTTTTCGCTGATGTAGTCTTCGATTTGTTGCGTCGTGACCGTCTGGTGCCAAAAATCCTGCTGGATGCCACGCAGGATGCTTTTCCATTTTTCATCATCGTTGATGATGTGGCGGATGGCATGCAGCATGTTGCCGCCCTTGTAATACATGTCACCAGAGCCGCTTTTGTTGCGGTTGTAGGTGCCAATAATGGGTCGGTCGTTTTGGACTCGCCGTCGACAGCCGACGACGTAGTCCTCGGCTTGGGCCTGTGTAAAATGATATTCGACGAACAGGTTCTCAGAGTAATTGGTGAAGCTTTCGTGGATCCACATGTCCGCGGCGTCCTTCATCGAAACGTTGTTGCCCCACCACTCGTGGCCGGATTCGTGAACGATGATAAAGTCAAATTTGAGCCCGACTCCGGTGTTGCTCAGGTCGGTGCCGTTGTACCCGTTTTGAAATCCGTTGCCGTAGGTGACGCTGCTTTGGTGCTCCATGCCCAAATACGGAACCACGACGATCTTGAAACTGTCCTCATAAAACGGATACTTGCCGAACCAGTGCTCGAAAGCTTCGATCGTGCGGGGGACTTCGCGGAAATGTTTGACCGCTGTTTCGCGTTGGTGTTCAAGCACCCAGTAGTCCAGATCCAGTTCGCCAAATCTCCCGGAGTACTTGTCGGAAAAGTTCACGTAGTTGCCGACGTTCATGTTGATGCAGTAGTTGTTGATTGGCTGCGTCACAACCCAATGGAACGTTTTCGTTTTTTCGGTTTCGTTGGCGTCGGTCTTTTCCAATCGACCATTAGAGACGGCGGTAAGTTCCTGGGGACAGGTGATGCTGATTCGCATTCCGTCGTCCGGTTCATCGTATCCGTGGTCTTTGCAAGGCCACCAGATGCTTGCGCCGATTCCCTGGCAGGCTGTCGCGATGAACGGGTTGCCTTTTTCGTCTTCGTCCCAGGCGAGGCCGCCGTCCCATGGTGGCCGTTTGGCGGTTTTCGGTTTGCCGCTGTATTCGATGAGGATTTTGTGTTGTTCGCCTTTGACGAGGTCCTGTGCGAATTCAATCCAGTAGACGTTGCCGACGCGGCGGAAGTTCAGTTCCGTTTTGCCATGGGTGATCGATGAGATTTCCAGCGGTTGCTGCAAATCAATTTGCATCTTGCGACCATTTTCAAGGACTCGGAACGTGATCTCGTTGGAGCCAGATATCTTTTTTTGTTCGGGGAAGATTTGTACCGAAAGGTGGTAGTGCAGCAGATCCCACCACTGACGCTCGGGCGTGATGGACCCGCGAAGAATCGCCGCCCGCTCGGGATCGACTTTTCCTTGGCCGCCGGGTCGGTTGTTTTGCCTTGCCTGTAGTGGCGATGCGAACAGGGCGGCGAGTGCAAAAATCAGGATCGTGTGTGGAATTTTCATGCGGTTAGCTTATCCGAAAATTGCCGCCGCGAAAAATTGGTGGCTTTGCTGTCGCACAGAGGATGTTTTGTCGATAATTCGCCGAAACGACCTGCACCATTGATTTTCCTGCCCATTATGCCAAACGACTCACTAACGGTATCGCCCGGGCCAGAACCGCGCACGGTACAAACCGACGACGGACAAATTCTCAAAGTCCCCAAGGGTTGGGAGCTGCTGCCGCCGGGGGACGCCGGAGTGACGCGGCGGGTGAAGACTCGTGGGCCAAGCTGGACGGTCAAAGAGAAAAAAGGCCGTCGCACTTTCTCGCGAGGGGTCTGGGCACCGAAAGATCGCATTGCGGCAGTGAAGGCCGAATTCGAGGCCGAACGCAGCACGGAGGCTTACCGGAAAAAGCAGGCATCCGCTGCAAGGTCGCGTGAGAAGAAGCAGACGCAGTATGTTGAAGATTTTACAGATTCGATTGTTCAATTTTTGAACTTTGACCAACAGTATTCGTCGCTTGCGGCGCGTTTGGCGGAAGCGGTTAGTAAACATGCGACGCCGGTAGGCAGCGGAACGGTTGCTAGGACTCAGCGTATATCGATCGAAAGCCGCGCGGCGTCTGCCGTGATTGCCTGGATGCGTCACCAGACGACGGCCTACGATCATATGAGGATTCCGCGAGTAAAGGGCAAGCGTCGCGAAGTTCGCCGGATGTTGGCCAGGGAATCGCAGGAGTTGTTGCGGAAGTATCGCAAAGGGATGAAGGTGGACCTGGAGAAGTGTCCGCTGGCGATCGCGGTGATGTCGGAAGGTTGAACCGTTGAACCGTTGCCAAATTTTTGCCCCAGAGGGCGGCACGTTGTAGTGGACGATTGTTGCGGCAATTAAGAAGCCCCGAACGGTCGACACAATTGAAAAAGCCGCATGCAGAACATGCGGCTTGTGGTTCGATTTATCGCGCGAGGACGGCACACGGAGAGGCTGTGATTTTGTTCACCGCAAGCTCTTCCTTTGCCGGTGCTCTTCCTTTGGCAATGTCAGTCGCGGGCAACCCTCCCCGGCGGTGAACCGCCGACCCTCCCAGATGGGAGGGTGGTCGAGATGGGAGGGTGGTCGAGATGGGAGGGTGATCGAGATGGGAGGGTGATCGAAAAAATCACAGGCTCGGAGTGCCTTCTACTATTCACTATTCGCCGCGAAGTTTCAGGCTGACCTGAGTCAGCTTTTCGCGGACTTCGGTCAGGCTTGTGACGCCGAAGTTCTTGCACTCCAGCAGGTCGTCGGGTGACTTGCGAATCAGTTCGCCGATCGTTGCCAGGCCCAATCGCGTCATGCACTTGCGAGCGCGAACCGACAGGTTCAGGTCCGAGATCGGGCGGTCGAGAAGCGCCTGCTCATCGGGCGAAAGATGGCTGACATCCATCGGCTCGTCTTCAACTTCGGTCGCGTTGGAAAACTGACCGATCGAAAGGCCTTTGTTGGCCATCATCTCGCGAATTTCAACCAGCGACGTTTCGCCGAAGTTCTTGCTGTTGAGCAGTTCCGATTCGGAAACCTTGGTCAGGTCGCCAAGCATCAGGATGCCCATCTTTTGCAGGCAATTGCGGCTACGAACCGAAAGCTCAAACTGGGCGATCGGAATGCTCATCACGCCTGCGATCTGTTGCTTCATCATCTCCCGTTCGTGATCGTACTTTTCGTCCATCGAAGCGATGGCGTCACGGCGATAAAGGCTCGCACGATCGTGAGCTGGATACGATTCGAGAATCCGGTCGTAACAGCGAGCGGCTCGCTCATACTGCTCGTGGTCTTCATAGAGCAAACCAAGGTTCAGCAGCGCGCCGACGTTGGTCGGGAATACTGCGGCAGCACGCTGGTAAAGCTCGATGGCTTTTTCGTCGTTACCGCGGCGGTCATTTTCGAGAGCCAGCCCAAAAAGTGCACCCGCGTGTTGTTCGTCCAGTTCGACGGCCCGCTCGTAAAGTTTGCAGACTTCGTCGGGATTGTCGGTGTTGGCAGCGATCGTCGCGCCACGCTGATAAAGGTACTCGGCCGTTTGTTCGATCGGGCCAAACATATTGTCGAGAATCGCCATCGCGCCAGCGGTGTCTCGCTTGTGTCGATTGCATTCAGCGACCGCCAGTTGGCAAATGTCGCCATCGTAGCCTGCGGCTTTGGCGGCTTCGTAACACTGGGTCGCACGATCGTAGGCACCCAAACCAAAATGAGACTTGCCTTGGTAGAACTGTGCAAGGGCACCGCCGTCTGCGTTCTCGAGAGTCCGGATGGCATCCGAGTAGCGGCCCAGCATGAACTGGCAAACGCCCAAACGAACCGAACTGGCGGGAGTGCGTGCGGGCTGCGACTCAAGTTCCCGGGTGACTTCCTTGAGTTGCGGGAATTGTGAAAAGTCGTTGCAAATGCGCTCGGCGACGAACTTGATTTCGTTAGGACCGAATGAGCTGTTGGACAGCAAAACGTCTTTAAGTTGTGGTTGTACTTCGGGCATTTGAGCCATGAAGGAATCTCCGCGCAGAGTAAACAATTGGGTTGGCCAAACGAAAGCTCAGCCAATGGGCGATATATCGCATCCTCACCGCCCTTGAGAATCGCCCATTTTGCACGAAAGTCCCGTATTTTTCAACACCTTGTCGAGCTTGGGCTCTGGCAATCGCGAAAATGTGGGTCGTAGCGAGATCGACGGGGTAACTCGCCCCGGCGAATCCACTCAGAGGCTGCAAATCGCGGGATCGTCGATTGTAGGCTCAAGCCGTCGGGATCCTGTCACGGAAGTGCCGGCATGGTCAGCGCTGCGGTGATTCAGTCGTTTCCGCCGGCGATGTCGGCCACAATCGGACGGTGGTCGGAAAGCTGCGAATCGATGACGTCGTAGGATTTGAAGTACAGTTCCTCTGTGACCAGGAACCAGTCGATGACGATGTCAGGATTGTCGGAACGGAAAGTGAAATGCGAACGGGCCGTCGGCGGCGTGATCTGGCTGCGGTGAAACAGTTGGGATTTCGCAAATGTCTCCATCGCGTTTCGCGCGTCCGGCGTCACGTTGGGGCGGGGAAAGTTAACAGGCGATGAGTTCATGTCGCCGGCGATGAGGCAGGGAAGTCGCTGGTTGCGAACGTGTTGGATGATCGAATCCGCTGAGCGTTCGCGAAGGTCTTCGCTGCGATGCGAAAGATGAGCCGCAATGACGTGGACGGACCGTCCTTCGCTGATTTGTGCGTCAACGCCAAAGGCACGTTTCTTTCCCGCGACGGCTGTTTCCCATGGGCTGTACGAGGGAAGGTCGATCAGGGCCGCGTTGGAAAGCGGAAGCTTTGACAGCACCGCGTTGCCGAAACGCCATGTTCGATACAAAACGCGAAAGTCCAAATTGCGCTGTTCGACGCGGTGAGGGTAGCCGCATTTGTCTGCAAGGTACTGGGCCTGATTGACGTTGTTGCTCCACGACGCATCAAAGTCGACTTCGTTCAGTACCACGATGTCCGCATCGATCTCACTGAGCAACGCCGCGATTTCGTCGAGTCTTGCGATGCGAGTTTGCGGATCGCCGCCACTCCAGTTGGTGTCAGCAAGACCGCGACCATGCGCGATGTTGTAGCACGCGATGCGAAAGGAATTGGCGTTTGCGATTGGGGTGGCGGGTTCGTCATTGAGCAATCGGATCCTGTTGCCGGAAGCTTGCCAGCGGCTGACAAGGAAGGGTGTAAGCAGCAACAAAAGGGTCAGCAGAACAAGCCACTTGATCCAGCGTTTGACTTTTTTCACGAACTGAGCCCTTCCCGGCATCGTCACTGCGCCGCGTTTGTTATTTCTGCTCCGGCGGCTTCTCGAAACCCCAGAGGAAAAAGTCGTCATTGACGTTGGCCCCGATGGCCTTGGTCCAGATGTCGCTGTTTTGTCCGCCGGCCGTGATCGATACGGTGTTTGAGCAAGGCTCTTTGGCTTGGGTCAGCGTGACAGTGGAGACAAGCTGCGGCGTGTTTTCGTTGAAGCCTTCAGGGAAGTCTTCGCTGAAAGCTGCGGCCCAATAGAAATAGGGGTCGTTGAATTTCATGCCGGTGTCTTTTGAAAAAGCGACCAGGAGCTTCTTGTCGTCCGAGTAAGTAATCTCAATGCCGTCCGCCTGTTTCTCATGTCCGACCCAATAAACATTCACGATGTATCGGCCACGGCCTGGCATGATTCGAAAGGCGATCGGCGAGTGCCGAAACGCGCTCAGTTTCGCAACAGATTCGCCAGCTGCCTTGCGCATTGTCTGGTCTCCCAGCGTGCCATTGGTCACGTCCAAAGCGGGCTGCGTCATCCCGAGTCGCGCACTGTGGTGCGAGAGCTTCGAAAAGACAAACCAGCCAATCAATGCGATCGCGATTGCGGGGATCAGCAACAGCCATAGCTTTATCTTCGACATTGGTTTTCCATGAGCTTTTCCTTGAGCAGGAGACTCGCAAGTTGAATCTATCGTCCAGAAAACGTCTCGAAATTTCTGTTGCAGGATCGGTGGGACTGTCAAACACGATTCAACGCCTCGACGGCTTGCATGACTTCGTCTTCGGTGCTGCACAAGTGCGGCGCGACGCGGACGTAGCCGTCGCGAGGCGTGACGATGATGTTCTCTTTTTCAAGCGCCGCACAAACCTGTTTGTCAGATTGAGTCAGCGGAATCAGGGCGAGGATCCCGGATCGATGCTTGGGCACGTGCAGGACGGGCTGGTACCTGGTGGCGTCGAGGTGTTCGACCAGCAGGTCTTGCAAGGCAAAATTGTGATCGCGGACGGCTTCCATCGTGGTCTGGCCAAATAGCTCTGTCACGCTCGTGGCCAGGCCGGCAAGCACCGCGTAGGAGACGGTCGAGTATTCGAACTTTTGGCCGGTCGTGTGCGGAGCCCAACTGTGGTCCAGGTAGTTGGTGTCCTGTTTCATGTGGTCGGCACCGGACATGGTGATGGCGATCTTGTCGCGAAAGTCAGGCCGGGTGTACATCACACCGGTGCCGATCGGTCCCAGCATCCACTTCCAACCGGCAGACGCAACCGCAGCAGCGTTCCACGTTTCGGGATAAACCGGCAAGCAACCGAGGCTCTGCGCCGCGTCGACAACCAGGTCGATGCCTTTGTCGGTGCAGAACTGGCCAAGCTTTTCCATGTCCGCCGCGAATCCGCTGGTGAACTGCACGTGGCTGATCGCGATCACGCGGGTGCGGTCGGTGACTTTGGAGATGAGCTGGTCAAAGCACCAGCCGCGGGCGAACGATTCGGGGACTTCGGCGGCTTTGGCGTGGTCGGTTTGTGGGAAGGCCGCATCGGACAGCAGCACCAGTTCCACATCGTGTCGCTGCGTTTGCACAACCCACGGGTAGTGGTTGGCGGGGTACTCGTGCGTGTAACTGAGGATTTGGTCACCGGGCTGCCAGGGGTAGCCGTTGGCGATCATGCTGATGGCTTCCGAGGTGTTGGTGGTCATCGTGATGTTGTCGGCGGAGGTCTTCATCATCGCGCCGAAGCCCTTTTTGAACTTGAGTCCAATATTGGCGTCGCCGGCAAATTCAAAGATCGACTGTCGCCCCGCCTGGACCTGACGTTCAAGGACATGGTTGGACGCGGCAGCGGCAGGCGAATACAGGTGCGAGATGCTACAGTGCGCAAGAAAGTTGAAATTGTTCTTGATCGGGAACGAGGTAGCGGATCGGTCGATGTTCATGGTTCGCGGTCGTGGCTTCCAGCGGCAATCAATTGCCCGGGTCGGGTAAGCCGCACATTGTTGCCGGAAAATGGAAGAACTGAAGACCTAAAACAATTCGAAAGGCTTGGAGTTGATCGCCTGTTTGCGTTAAAATTTAATTGTGAAAATGTGCCAACAGAATCTCTGTCGAGAGCGGGACCCGGAGGCGATCCTGCTTCGGGGAGAGCTCATTCGATGGCCGGCGGCTTGGCGATTTATTGAGATCTTACCGCGGATTATTCACGACGACGGGCGTTGATTCTACGTCAGGCCAACCGGAGCAAGGGAAAAGCTGAATTTCAACAAGAAATGTGAATCATTCGGTAGGTGAAAGCCACAGCGATCGTTTCATCGCATTAGAGAAACCGATCACTGTCTCAACTGATTCTAACGCCCACGCCTCGTGAATAATCCGGACTAACTTGGGAGACACGCAATGGACACGCCGCTTTTTCTGGTGGTCAATCTGGTCGTCGCTTTGAATGCTTTTGTGGCGCAAGGCCAAGTTCTGGATTTGCCCGCAGACACACATTTAACCGTTAGCGTTGGGTCGCAAGCGATTGGAAGCTTTGAATCGACATTTGAGAATCAGAAAGAAAATGACTGTGTCGTATCTCGGGATAGCTTTTCAGCTGTGGTTGAGTCCTTTGGCCTAAAGATGAGCTTGACGACAACTACAGAATTAAACTTTTCCAGCACACAACCCCATCGGCTACTATCTGGCGTCATGATCGAGAGGACAGATGACGAAGTTAACGAGATACGTTTTGAATTGACTGAAGGCAACCAATATCTTGTCGTCCTCGGCAATGGAAAAAAGGAGAAACAGACTCTCGAATACACCTTGGAGCAACACCTCTCAGGACACCAGTTCCTGATGACAAATCCGAGTGTTGGGGACGTGGCGCAAATTGCAACGTTTGACATCGAAACGTTTTCCGTGTCCAAAGAAAGATGGGAGTTGACGGAGGTTAAAAGAATTGAGAAACGGCCACAGTACACCGTAAGCGTAAAGGACACTGAAGGCGAGGACATTGGGGTTTGGGTGTATGACTCCAATGGAAGTGTCGCATCAGCGAATGGAATTATGGGGTTTGCATCTGCCAAGAAAACAGAATCAAAACCAGACTCTGATTTGATCTGGAAAATCGAATCAGTCAAAGTCAACTCGGAAGTAAATCTCCTTGAAGTTGAAGATTGTCGAGCGATAACGGCTCGGATCGGCAATGAATTTGCGATTGGGTTGCGGGATGACCCCTCGGGACAACGAATCATCAAGGATGGTGAGGACTATCGACTGGTGTTATATCCGTATGATCCTGAAAAGCATGCAGCGCCAAATGAGAAGTACCTTCTTGGTACGAAAGAATTCCCGAAGACATCCGATAAAGTTGTGCAAATAGCTGAAAAATTCTCAAAGAGAAACAAAGGGCTGAAGCAGGTTGGGAGCCTCGTTAGATTTGTTTCCGACTATATCGACGATGAGGGTGTCAAGGCAGATGTTCTTACTGCGATACGAGACAGAAAAGGTGATTGCACCACTCATGCTGCGTTGTTCAACACTTTGGCAAGAGCATTAGGCTATCCCTGCAGGACCGTGGGTGGGCTTGCTGGTGAACGTGAGGATTCTTTGGGGTGGCATGCGTGGAATCAGATCTACGTAAACGGAAGGTGGTGGAATGCAGATGCGACATTTTGCGAGTTTCCTGCGTCGCCATTGCATATTGTGATTGACGATGCTGATGCTCGTCATTTTGTAGAGACGAAGAGCGTCAATTTTGAGCTTGAAGAAAAAAAACTGAGACTCCCGCATTGCTTCAATCAGAAACGTTCTTTTGGTTACCTGAAAGAGGTGTGTGACATCGGCCCAAGGCCGGCAGGATCTGACGGTTCAAGAAAGCTTCAGCAGTACATCCGTTCGCATTTTTTGAATTCCGAGCTGAAATTTGACGCTCAAAAGTTTAAGGTGAAGTCAAACTCGGGTCACGACGCTGAGTGCGCCAATCTGACAGGCAGGTTGAACCCTGAATGCAAAGATCGAGTTCTGTTAGCTTGCCACTACGACACTTTACCATTTCCCTCGAACGATTCGACAAATCCAACTGGAGAATTCATCGGCGCTAACGATGGTGCTTCCGGCGTTGCGTTACTTTGCGAATTGGCGAATGTTCTGGCCAAGAGTGATGTTCAGCTTGGAATCGACTTTGTTTTTTTCGACGCCGAAGAGTTCGTGTTCACGAGCAGAGATAGATTGCTTTCAGGGTCCATTCGCTTTGCTAGGAATTACAAAGACAGTAAAACGCGTGGGTTCAACTATAAAGCTGCGATTGTTGTGGACATGATCGGAGACAAGGATTTGTCAATCGTCATGGAAGAGAAAAGCCGCAAGCATGGCCGTTCAATTATGAGAGGGCTATGGGATCAAGCATATGAACTTGGAGTAAAGGAGTTTTCCAATGTACGGGCTTCCGAAATTGAGGATGACCATCTTCCACTTTCCTCGGTCGCTTCGATTCCTGTCTGTCTACTTATTGATCCAAATTACCCCAACCGCGATGCGCGATCTTATTGGCATACAACCGCCGATACACCTGATAAATGCTCGCCGGATTCTCTGGGTAAAGTTGGCAAGGTGATGTTGGGTTGGATTGAGATGGTAGATTTTCTTAATCGGGATCGTAAAGATGAAGAAAAATTTGTCTTGCCCTGATCGGCCCGGCAGCGGACATTTTGGTTGTCGCCAGCTTGCAAACGAAGATGGTGATGGAAAAGCACGAGCTCTCACTTGGCGATGCCAACAGGTGGTTCAGTGCCTTTTTTGGAGCCGGGATCAAAGCAGCTTTTTCTTGATATCTTAACCCGGATTATTCACGACGACGGGCGTTGATTCTACGTCAGGCCAACCGGAGCAAGGGAAAAGCTGAATTTCAACAAGAAATGTGAATCATTCGGTAGGTGAAAGCCACAGCGATCGTTTCATCGCATCAGAGTCGCGGATCATTGTCGGGACTGATTCTAACGCCCACGCCTCGTGAATAATCCGGGCTTAAGTGCCGAATTGACGCCAGAGCCGTGACCGCGAAACGCAGTTGCCGCCGTGTGGCTCATTTGTCGGCGCGGTTCGGGTAGTCGCCGCCGTCAGCAGAAGCTTTGCAAGAGGCGATCCAGGCGGAGAGTGTTGCCTGCATTTCTTTCACCCGCTGCGGATGTTCGCTGGCGATGTTGTTTTGTTCTGCAGGATCGGCGAGAAGGTCGTACAGTTCCGGAGCGGCAAGGCGTTTTGCTTTCGTTTTGTTTTCGCCATTGGGCATCAGCAGTTTGAAGCGGTCATCTGAAAGAGCGGCGACGCCCCGCGACTGAAAGCAAATCGGCTGCGGACGGGTCGTTGCTTCGCCGCCGAGGACCGGAAGCAGGCTGATCCCGTCGACGGGGCGGGCGTCGGTTGGCTTGTGACCGACAGCGGCAAGGATCGTGGGCATGTAGTCGCTGGTGGTGGCGGGAAAGTCCGTCTGGCCGGGTTTGACTTTGGCGGGCCATTCGATCAAACCCGGGACGCGAATGCCGCCTTCGTAGAGCGATCGTTTGCGGCCGCGAAACGGGCCAGCAGATCCGGGGGAGGAATCTTTGCCTTCGGGGCCGTTGTCGCTGGCAAAACAAACGATTGTGTTTTCGTTGACGCCAAGCTGTTTCAGTTTCTCCCGGATGCGACCGACCTGTTCGTCCATCGCGGTAATACAGCCGTAGTAGTTTTGGCGGTGAGAATCGAATGCCGCGTAGGGCTTTCGATATTCGTCGCTGGCGACAACGGGGAGGTGGGGCGTGTGGAACCAGACGACGGCAAGGAAGGGTTTGTTGTCGGTAACGCAAGATTCGAGAAACGGAATCACGCGGTCGGTAATAACTTTGGGGTTGGGGCCGCGAAGATTTTCGGTGACCGGTTTTCCTTGCTGGTCCCAGTAGCGTGTGCCCAACGGTTTCGATACTTCGTCGGGCGAAAGAGCGTCCCAGCCAATTCGCTTGCTTTCGCCTTTTTCAAATACCGTCGGCATCCGCATCGGGTCGAAGGTGGGGACTTTGGATTCGGTGCTGAAACAAACGTCGAATCCGTGTTGCCATGGCGGCGCGAAATGGTCTTTGCCGCGAGGCCCACCGCGGTTGGCGTCTTTGACGGATGTCGTGAGCGTACCCATATGCCATTTACCGAAGTGACCGGTCGCGTAGTTGTGTTGCTTGAGGGCTTCGGCGAGTGTGAACTCGGCGTCTTTCATGTGGCCGGTGTTGGCAGAGGTGATTCCGTAGCGATAGGGATGGCGACCGGTGATGCAACTGCCGCGCGTCGGCGAGCAAACGGGGGCTTGGGCGTAGAAGCGATTGAACTTGAGCGAGTGCGTGGCCATCTCGTCCAGGTGCGGCGTATTGATGATCGTGTTGCCGTTGAAGCCCACGTCACCCCAGCCAAGGTCATCGCACATAATAAGGATGACGTTGGGCTTGTTTTCATCGGCCCCGCAAAGAGGCGAGACGACCAGAAACAGCAGAGTCATTGTGTAGACGAATCGCATCATGGGTTCACTGAACTTATTAAATCGGAAGATTGAACGTGGCTCTGCTGCCTGCTTTGGATTATTTGGACAAGTCGACGGCCACGAGTTCTTTGTCGTTGCGGACGTAAGCGGTCTTGTTGGCGTAGGCTGGATGCGACCAGACCGCGGCACGACCGAAGCATTCGCCAGTCGGTTCGAGCACGTGAAAGCGACCGTGAGGGGTGTACTTTTGTGGAGTCAATTCGGAGATCAAAAGGTCACCGACTTCGCTCATGATCAGGTAACGGTTTGTTTTTCCGATGCGGGTGACAAACGCGGTTCCGTGAGGAAGCCTGCGGTCTTCTTTGGGGTCGGTGGCGTCGAAGGTCTGCCACAGACGCGCACCGCTTTTGCCGTCCGCCGCGATCAGGCTACCCATGTTCTGGTCTGCCCCATAAAGGACGCCATCGACGAACAGCGGAGTCGCGTTGGCCGCAGAAATGGACGTTCGTGGCTTGCCCCGCCAAACTTCGGTGGCTTCGGGTTTCTCGGGGTTCAGTTTCAGCATCATCGATTGATTGCCTTTGCCGCAGACGTACATGTAGTCGCCGTCGATCATCGGACGGGCAATTGACATGTCGTACTGGGACTCCATTGCGACGTTCCAGAACGTGGAACCATCGGCGGGATTTAGCGAAGTGCATCCTTTGGGTTGGAATGCGATCAGTTGTCGCGTGCCGCCTTTTTCAATGATCGTTGGTGGGCAGTAGCCCGCGTTGCAATCGAGAGCCTTCCACTTTACATCGCCCGTTAACTTGTCGAAGGCCACGATGCCTTGTCCTTTCCCGCCGACCATCGTGTAGAGCGTGTCGCCGTCGATCAGTGGGTGAGCCGAAAATCCCCAGATCGGGACCTCGGCGGCAAAGTCAGCCTTGAAGCTTTTCTTCCAAACGAGCGAACCGTCTGCGGTTTTGAGGCAGCGCAGGTCACCTTCGCTTCCAAGGATGTAAACATGTTCTCCATCGACGGTCGGTGTGCAACGCGGTCCGGCGGGGTAAGAAATGCTGTAGGGACAGTCGTACTGGTGAACCCAAAGTTCCTTGCCGGTGGCTTCGTCGAATGCGACCAGACGTTCGGTGCCTTTGAGCTTGGAGCGTTTCCCCGGATTGTTTCGAAAAGTCGCACCTTCGGGGACTTTGTAGTCGTAGAGGAAGACTTTTCCGCCGGCGACCGCAGGGCCGGCATAGCCGCCGTGAACAGGCATGCGCCATTTGACTTTCAGGCCAGATTCAGGAATTGAATCGATGATCCCTGTTTCGTTGTAGACTCCGTCGCGTGTTGGCCCCATCCACTGGTTCCAGTCGTCGGCCGAAAGGATCGGAGTGAGGAAAAGACAGGTCAAAAAAGCGATGATGAGTTGAGACGATTTCATTTTTTCTGTTCTTTAGAAAAGGCGAATGCGTGGCTGACTATTTTAGCGGAAGTTTTGAAGCTGCACACATTTAATGACCGCGAACCGGTGGCAGGTCGTAGCCGTGGGTGCAAACGCACGGAAAATGAGTGAAAGCAACGAAAGTCGCCAGGCGCCGACATGATGTTCAGTTCCTGTTGCCGCTTCACGACGGGCGATGCGAAGCCACGTTTGTGGTTTTGTTGCGTGATCCCGGATTATTCACAACGACGGGCGTTGATTCTACGTCTGGCCAACGGGAGCAAGGGAAAAGCTAAATTTCAACAAGAATCGCGAATCATCCGATAGATGAAAACCACAGCGATCGTTTTAGCGCATCAAAACCGCGGATCACTGCCGGAACTGATTCTGCCGCCCTCGCCTCGTGAATAATCCGGGGTGATGGCACACGGAGTATGACTGGCGTTTCTCGCGTTTGGACGGCACACGGAGTGCTACTACTTTAGCCCACATTCTGTAGGCCGGCGGCGATGCCGTTGACGGAAAGCAAAACCGCTCTGGTGAGTTGGTCGACGTTTTCGTGGTCGGGGTTGTTGCGAAGTTCTTTGAGTAGTGCGACCTGAATGTAGTTCATCGGATCGACGTAGGGATTGCGGACGCGGATGCTGTGTTGCAACCACGGTTCGGTGTCGAGGACTTCGCTTTCGCCGGTGACGTTGAGCACATGTTGGCGGCTAAGTTCAAACTCCGTTTTGATGTCGCCGAAGATGACGTTTGCGACTTTTTCGTCGGCCAGTTCAGCGTACATTCCCGCGATGTCCATGTCCGCACGGCCCATGCCGAGGTGAACGTTGGAGAGCATCGTGCGGAAGAATGGCCACTGCTGATACATCTCCTGCAGCGTCGCAAGTCGTTCGGCCTGGTCGCCGTCGGCAAGCCAACTGGAAAAAGCCGTGCCCACGCCGTACCACGAGGGCGCGTTGGCGCGGGATTGCGTCCAGGCGAAAACCCACGGAATCGCGCGAAGGTCATCGAGTGTCGCCGACTTGCGGCGGTGGGCTGGACGAGAGCCAATGTTCAGCCGCCCAATTTGATCGATGGGGGTCGCCGTTTTGAAGTACTCGAGGAAATCATCATGGTCGATCAGGCTGCGGTACTTTTTCCACGCCGTGTTGCTCAGTTCGTCCATGATCGCCGACCACTTCTCAACTTTTTCGTGCTGCGGACGCGTTCCGGTCGAACAGAGCACCGCATGAAGAACCTGTTCCAGGTGGCGGCGGGCAATCGACGGGTTACTGTACCGCGAACTGACGACTTCGCCCTGTTCGGTGATGCGAATTCGACCGCGGACCGATTCGGGAGGCTGAGCCAAAATCGCGCGGTTGGTGGGGCCTCCGCCGCGGCCGAGCGATCCGCCGCGACCGTGAAACAAAGTCATCTGCACGTCGCAATCGTTGCAGGCGATCGCAAGGTTTCGCTGAGCGGTGAACAGCATCCAGTTGGCTCTCATGAAGCCACCGTCTTTGTTGGAGTCGCTGTAGCCAATCATGATTTGTTGCTGATTCTTGCGATTCTCTAGGTGCTGCTTGTAAATCGGATGCGCGAACAGGGACTTCATGATCTGAGGCGCGTTCATCAGGTCTTCGACCGTTTCGAATAACGGCACGATGTCAATTTTTCCCATCAGGCCCACGTCACGGGCCAGGACCAGAATCTCCAGTATGTTGCTGACGCCTTCGGTCATGCTGATGATCCAGGTATCGACGCTTTGTTCGCCCATCACATGGTGAGCGCGGGCGACGGTCTGAAACAGAGTCGTAAGTTTGACGGTGTCTTCGAGGAGTTCGTCGGCGGTCGCGAAAGTTCCTTCCGGGTTTTCGGTGATGAATTTTGTCAGCGATTCGATGCGGGCGGATTCGTCGAGTTCCGGATAGTTCTCACAGTGCGAAAGTGAGCTGAACAGGTCGGTGATGGTGGCCCGGTGAACGCGAGCGTGCTGACGGATGTCCATCGACGCCAGGTGAAAGCCAAACACGCCGGTGGCTCTGATGAGCCGGTCCAGCCGACCGCGGGCCAGCCGCCAGCCTTTGTTGTCGACCATGCTCATCCGGACAAGTTCAAGGTCACGGCGAAAGGTCTCGACATCGGAGTACGCCCGCCGCGGAGCGTGGGCTTCGGTCCACTCGTTTTCGATGTGTTCGCGCGTGGCGCTCAGGCGGCGGTAGACCATGATCATCTTTTGGCGATACGGTTCGCCTTCGAAACGGTCGAGGACTTCGTATTCGGACGGATCAACCAGCTCGCGGTCGGCCTTGACGCTTTCAAGAAGCTCATTCGAAAACGTCGTCCGTGAGACGCTGCTACTGAGGAGTTTGTACAGACGATCGACTTCGCGCATGTACATCGTGAGGACCAGTTTTTTCTGCGCGGTGAGGGCTTCGATCGTGACGTCGGTGGTGACATAGGGATTGCCGTCGCGATCGCCACCGATCCACGTGCCGTAGCCAAGGAAGTCGGGAATGTCGAATTCTTCA
This sequence comes from uncultured Pirellulaceae bacterium, assembly GCA_937928555.1. GTDB lineage: Bacteria > Planctomycetota > Planctomycetia > Pirellulales > Pirellulaceae > Mariniblastus. Next base: position 2,600 of record CALFWR010000060.1, on the reverse strand, counting down.
TCGGGCCAGGTGTTGGCGAGGGCCTGTTCGAGTTCCTGGTAGATTCGTGGAACCAGATCGAACAAAACGTGCTCGAAGAAGTACAACCCCGTGTTGCGGACTTCGTCCATCACGGTGGGACGGCGGTCGCGGGTTTCGGCGGTCTGCCAAAGCAACGTGATGTGATCGTGGAGTAGTTCGGTCTGGCGATCGCGTTCTTTAGAGAGCACGCCATCGCGGCTGACTTCTTCGATCAAACTCGAAACCAGGCGAAGCAGCTCGCGGATTGTCTGGCGTTTCGATTCAGTCGGGTGGGCGGTGAAGACCGGATTGATTCGCATCGACGCGAGAGTCTCTCGAAGATCCGCCGGGGTGACGCCTTCGCTTTTGAGCGTTTCGAGTGCCGCGGCGATCGTTTCGTCCATCGGTTTGTCACCCGTCCACGCGTCTTCGGCTCGCTGGTTGAGGACTTGAACGCGTTGGTGTTCTTCGGCAAGGTTGATCAGTTGGAAGTAGGTAAGGAAAGCCTTGAGGGTGGATTCGGCAAGGTCCAGGTTGCCGACGATTCGGGGCATGACCCGGGCAAGCTTGTCTGTGGCCGATTCGTCGCCCGCTCGCCACGCTTTGGCCAAAGCGCGGATCTCTTCGACCAGATCGAAAGCTTCCTGGCCTTCCTGGTAAGTGATCGTTTCGCCCAGAAGGTCACCCAGCAGTCGGATGTTGGAACTGATTTCGTTTTTCATATCGGTTTGCGAATCATTCAGGGCGTGTCGGTATTGGCAGTTGAACAATGTAACGCACGGGCCTTCTTCAGGCATCCACCCGGGTGTGGAGTGAACGGCACCGGTGATTGGCGTTAACGGCAACGTCGTGACCAAGAACTTCTTCGTTGACACGTTGGCGTAAGCTTTCGACAATGGCGAGCTTTCAATCAACAACAGCAATCGGCGAAAACCGCCTGGAGGCCACCAAACCATGCCCACGATGTACTCTGAAAAGGACGTAAACGCCAACGCTCTCGATGGAAAGTGCGTCGCCGTGATCGGCTATGGAAGCCAGGGACGTGGGCAGTCCATGAACCTGCGAGACAGCGGGCTGAATGTGGTTCTGGGCCTGCGCGAGGGCGGCAAAAGCTGGGAAGCTGCCAAAAAAGATGGCTGGGAGCCGAAAACAATCGAAGACGCCTGCAAGGCCGCAGACGTCGTTTGCCTGTTGACCCCCGACATGACCCAGCCGCAGACTTACAAGGACATCGTCGAACCCAATCTCAAGGACGGCGGCACGGTTCTGTTTTCACACGGGTTCAACATTCACTTCAAAGGCATCGAAGTCCCGACGCAGAACAACGTCATCATGGTCGCCCCCAAAGGCCCCGGTGGCCTGGTGCGAAGTCAATACGAAGAAGGCGCTGGCGTTCCGGCTTTGATCGCGATCCATCAGGATGCGACGGGCGAGTCCAAAGACCTTGCCCTGGCGTATGCCTGGGGAGTCGGTGCGGCCCGCGCGGGCATCATCGAAACGACGTTCAAGGAAGAAACAGAAACGGATCTCTTTGGCGAACAGGCTGTTCTTTGTGGTGGGCTGAGCGAACTGATCGTCGCCGGTTGGGAGACGCTTGTTGACGCCGGCTACCAGCCCGAGGTGGCTTACTTTGAGTGTCTGCACGAAGTTAAACTGATCGTGGATTTGATTTACGAGGGCGGCATCGAGCGGATGCTTGAGTTCATCAGCGACACCGCGGCCTGGGGCGATTTCGTTGCCGGTAAGCGAGTCATCAGCGACCAGTCGCGTGCGGCGATGAAGGAATTGCTGACAGAAATTCAGGATGGGAGCTTTGCCAGGCGTTGGCAGGAAGAGCACGCCAACGGCTATCCCGATTTCAAAAAGCAGTACGACGCCGATTGTGCGCACAAGATCGAAGTCTGCGGCAAGGAGCTGCGAAAGCATTTCTCGTGGCTGCAAAAAGACGCTTAGGAGGGTGTAGGGCCGGTTCCACCGGCCAATTTTACTGCCCTGCGTCGGTGATCGTCTCCTGTCGCCATCGAAACAAAGATGGCCGGTAGGAACCGGCCCTACGGCAAGTGGTTTTCACGATGCATAAAGCGGGCATCGAATTCAAGGTGTAGGGCCGGTTCCACCGGCCAATTTTACTGCCCTGCGTCGGCGATCGTCTCCTGTCGTTATCGAAACAAAGATGGCCGGTAGGAACCGGCCCTACGGCAGGCGGTTTTCGCGATGCATAAATCGGGCAGCGAATTCAGTCGCGATCCCGATTTAATGAACCTACAGGCTTCTAGCCGGTAGTCCGCGCTCAGTCGCCGAAATGCCCAATGTCCTTTGCCAATGTAAGACGCGTGCAACCCTCCCCGGCGGTGAGCCGCCGACCCTCCAAGATGGGAGGGTGATCCAAAAAATCACAGCCTCGGAGAGGCGAGCCACGTCGTTGCCAACCGTAATTCCAAGCTGTCTCGTTGCACTAGGCCTCAAACCAGCGTGGAATTATTGATAAGGAAGAATAAAACGAAACCCGCCTCGAGTTTTTGCGGTTGAGTTGTAGTAACGAAAAACAACGCAAAAACTCAAGAACGGATTTCGAGTGAAAGCCAAACTACGAAAACAGC
>CALFWR010000059.1 GCA_937928555.1 uncultured Pirellulaceae bacterium | reverse complement strand
AGGATTGTTCAGATCAGCCGTTTGGGCGTTAGCCCCGGTTTTTCGTTTCGGAACCGTGGCTATCGCCAAAACGGCTAACCCTAAAACCCAATGCTGACACTCCACTAGGGACAGCATTACTTTTTAAGTTCAGGATCACCTGTCATAGCAACCTGTCTCTTCGAGGCATTAAAAATCGCCTCGGGAAGGCGAGCTACTTAGTTGCCGACAATGATTCCCGGCTGTCTCGTCGCACCCGTTCAAATTCCTCTTTCTTGCATTGACCAGAGTAGATGATTTTTCGGATCTACGACTCCCGTTTTCTGGAGTCGAAAGATGAGTAATCCCAATAGCGGGCTTGCCAGCTTGCGCCGCGTGATCGACGTTATTCGCGAGAATCATGCGGTCAGTCGGCGTAGTATTGCCGACGCAACCGGACTCTCAACGCCAAGCATTACGCGTCTGGTCAACGAATTGATCGATGCAGGGATTCTCCAGGTTGTCGAAAATGGAGAACCGACCACGCCCGGTCCGGGGCGACCGGCTTCCAGCGTGATGCTCAACCCGCCGTTTGCTTCTTCGATTGGTGTCGACGTTGGAGAGCACACGATTCGTGCAGGGATCGGCGACATGGGTGGCAAGATCCAGTTGACCCGACAGATGCAGCTTGACCTCGGAGACCGGGGCAGATCGTTTGCTTCCCTAGTGCGCATCATCCGGGATCTGAAACAGCAATTTGAAGCCGGCGTGGTCGAGGCTCCTCCGCTGCGCGCGATTACGGTCTGTGTGCCCGGCGCGGTGGATCCCGGTTCGTCGGTGGTCAAACTGGCCCCCAACATTCCTGGCTGGGTAAACTTTCCTGTTAAAGATCTTTTGCAGACGGAGTTTCCGTCGATTCACGTTCGGGTCGAAAACGATGTTAATGCTGCGGCGATCGGAGAGTGGGCTGACGGCCGTGCCCATGGAAAAGAAAACTTTGTGTATCTGTCATTTCGCGCCGGCATTGGTGCGGGAATTTTCATAAACGGAAAGCTTTTTCGTGGTCACTCGGGATTTGCCGGAGAGGTCGGAAAGCTTGTTTTTGATCCGGAATTCCAGTTTTCGGAATCCAGCGGACTGGGGCATCTTGAGATATTGGCCAGCGAAGGACCGATCATCGAGGCCGCGACTGCCAAGGGCGTCCGGATGTTGCCAGCCGCTGGAGGGATGCCCGAACTGAAGGATCTCTGTGTGGCAGCGAACCAGGGCGATGCCGATGCGCTCGAAGTCTTGAATCGGGCGCTGGACCACTACGCCGTTGCTGCCGCAAATGTTGCCTGCCTGTTCGACCCGGAATTGATTGTGATCGGCGGTGAGTTAAATGCAGTTCTTGACATGGCGGTGGAGCGAATCCGCAAGCGCGTCAGGCAGTTAGTGCCCTTTGTGCCCGAAATTGAAGGGGCGGCACTGGGCGAAACGTCTGCGCTAAGGGGTGCCTATTACCAGGCCCACAAAGACAATTGCGAAACGCTAACCCTAAAACAGGACTGAAAAATCAATCGATGATGGGTTCCAATTTGAAGAATCTGGTTTGGCTGTTGTGTTTGTCATTGGCGTTTGTCGGTTGCGATCGGGAATCCGTGTCATCGGTGGATCCCGGATCCGAAGCGAAGTCTGAATCGCGTGAGCAAAGCGACACTGCGCAAGCGGAACTGACGCCGGTAGCGACCCAGGCGGTTGCGGTCAACGATTGGCTTCCACCGATGCAGGTTCCTGTCGACAATCTCTCAAGCGAGCAGAAAGTTGCACTGGGTGAGAAGCTTTTTGCCGACCCGCTGCTTTCTTTGGACCAATCGATGTCCTGTTCGACCTGCCACGATCGTGAATCCGGATGGTCCAACGGCCAGTCGTTTGCAGAAGGAGTCAACGGGCAGCCCGGGACACGGAACTCGTTGTCGATTCTCAATGTTGGGCTGTACGACAAAGGGCTGTTTTGGGACGGCAGGGTTCTGACCCTGGAGCAGCAGGCGCTCAAACCGATTTTTGAGAAAACAGAAATGGCGATGGACTCTGAATCCACGCTCCTGGAGCGGTTGAACTCGCACCCGGACTACCCTGCCCTGTTCGGCGCTGCCTTTGATGACGGCGTTACGATCGCGAATGTGGCTCGGGCCCTGGCCTGTTTTGAGCGAACGATTGTTGTGCGCGAGACAGCCTACGACAGGTACGTGCGTGGCGATAAAACGGCGATGAGCAAATCGGCGATTCGTGGTTTGAAGATCTTTTCAAATCCCCGTCGCGCGAACTGCATTAGTTGTCATCCGGCACCAATGTTTACCGACCAGCAGTATTACAACATTGGCGTCGGCATGGACAAAAAGGACTACGACATGGGGCGGCACCATGTGTTGGGTTGGGGTTCGTTTGGCAAGTTCCGTTCGCCCTCGCTTCGCGGGATCGATCAGTCGGCGCCCTACATGCATGACGGCAGCCTGCCGACGTTGGAAGAGGTCGTGGAGTACTACGATCGCGGTGGCATTCGCCACAAGTACACCGATACCGCGGTGCAGCGTCTGCGTTTGAACGATCAGCAGAAGAAAGACTTGGTCGAGTTCATGCGGCAGGGCTTGGCGGAAATCAAAGAGTAATCCGCCATCGGGCTGTTTTGGATTCGCTCCGTCGCGGAGTCCCTTTTTGGGCTCCTTTATGGAAAAAAGGTGCCTAGGAATTCCCGGACACCTCTTGTGTTTGGCTGAGTTGGGTTACTTCAGCGGTTCACTGTTTTTTCGCCTGCCGAATCAGGTTGCGACCAGGCTGTGAGGTGCCGTTAAGGTAATTGTCGATCTGCGCGTCTTCGAGAAGTTGCTTTTGAAGTGTGTGCATCTTTAGGGCAATTTTTCGCTGACGAACATCTTTTACGATGTATTCGCGAACATCATCAACGTTGGTGACCCTAGGGGTGGTGCGGCCACGACAGTAAAGGATGACCCAGAAGTCGCCCACCTGAGTCACGCGTGAGATTTCGTTAGGTTGAAGTTTGAAAGCGACTTCTTCGAGTGCTTTGTTGCCCGAGTAGCGCTGGATCGGCTGAATGTGGCCGAAGTTGTTTCTCGATACCGGCTCGAAAGAATACTGATTCGCCAGTTGGCCAAAGAATTCTTCATTTGGATTTTTGGTTGCCATCTCCCATTTTTCGGTTGCCTGTCGTTGGTCACGGAACATCATCGCCCGGACTTCGACGCGCGGACCGTAGTTGGCTTCGAAGCTTTTCTGGATGTCTTCCTCAGTGACTTGAACCTGATTTTCAACCAGTCTCTTTTTCGCAACGTCGGCCCAGATCACATCCTGAATGAAAAACTCAATCTTGCTCGGGTCGTTTTGGGTAACAAGGTTCAAGAATTCCTTGACCTGCGGTTTGCCGTTGGCGACCATGCCGTGCATTTCGGCAGCAAGTTCAAGCTCTGCCGCGATGGCGGCTTCTGTTTCGCTATCGGAAAGTTGCAGGCCGGAGCTTTGCAGTGCCTGTTCCAGAATTTTGTTGCTGATCAGCAGGGCCAGCATGTTTTTGCCGAACTGGGCGATGCACTCTTCTGAAACCTGTTTGATAGTGATTCGGTTTCCGTTAACCGTTGCTGCGACGCCGGGGTTTTGGCGGCGAAGAGTTTCATCGTTCATCACGTTCACGATTTCTGCGCCCTTCTGCAAGGTCTCAAAAATCATTACGGCAGCTTCACGATGTTTTGTGCGTGAGATTTCGGTTCTGATTCGTTCGTTCACAGCGTCCAGTTCGGCGTCCCCCAGTTGGCTGGGCGGGATCCGGCTCTGGCACTTGAGGACAACGAATTGGCTTTCGACTTCAAAAACAGGAGAGATTTCGCCCGGTTGAAGAGAGAAAGCGATGTTCTCAAATTGCGGGAATCCGGAGTTTTGTCGGATCGGTGGAAGCATGCCGCCCATCGATGCGCTGTTGGGGTCGATGGAGTGCTCTTTGCAGATGCGTTCAAAGCTGGCCGGATCCGCGACTGCGGCGGCATGGAGCTGTTCAGCTTTTTCGCGTGAGGAGACAACCAGTTGCTGTGCCCGAATCTTTTCACCGAATTCGAATGCGAGTCGCTGTTGAATCTCTTCAGGGGTGACTTGTGTTTGTGATTCGGCAAGCCGGCGAAGGGCCAGTTCGCTCCACATCACGTCTCGCTTGAGCCGGTCAGCGGAGATGCCGCGCTTTTCGCACTGGATTTGGATGTAGCGTTCGGCTGAAAATCCAAGCTTTGCCGCGTCCGCAGTAAGGACGTCGTTGATGTCCTGTTCGGTGATCGCGATGCCCCGTTTCTGACATTCTTCGTAAACGAGCATCTTGTTGACGAGCGTTTCGATGACTTCTTCCCCGTACCGTCTCATGCATTCGTTGGAAACTTCCTGACGGGAGATCGACTGACCGTTGACGACGCCGAGCGTTTGAAATCGCGGCGCGTCGGTGGCTTCGTTGGTCTGACCCGAAATATGATTCGGAAGTGCGAAAAGGCAAACAGCGAATGTGATCGCTACGAACTGTCGGACTACAGACGTCGACATGGGTTACTCCATTAACCTGAACGCCGCACAACCTCCCGGCTGCGGCCAAATGAAACTTGAGCCGGAGTATGAAAAGTGTCCCAATTGGGGTCAATTGGAATCTTGCTAGCGAATCATTGATTGATTCGCGTGCGACAGATCGAAGTTTGCCACGTTTATTGACGGACAAAAAGCTCGCCACGAGAGCCATGCAGCCGATCGCCGTGCCAGCTCTGAAATGGTTTTGCAAGCCACCGCAGGTCGATGTCGTCACCAAGTTCAGACGTCAGCCAGCGGCCGAGCATGTTCAGCACCGGGGACCGAGCCATGCTGCCGCGAAGAAAGGCATCGGCAGGCGACTGCGATTCGCTTCCCACGACGATGGTCCCCCGCTTCATGTCTTTGCCGGGCGTGCCCGACGTTTGACCCGCGATGATGATTGTCCCGGCTCGCATCTGCCAGGCGGTTTGGCGGCCCGCGTTGCCACCGACGACGATCGTGCCGCGGCGCATCCGATAGCCAAGATAATCGCCGGCGCTGCGGTGGATGATGATCGTGCCGCGGTTCATTCCAAACGGAGCTCCCGGGTAGCAGCTGCCGACGTGGTCTGCCGCGTCGCCGACAATCGTGATCTTTCCGCCGGTCATTTCGAATCCGACGTAGTCATCAGCGTTTCCATCGATTTTAATTTGGCCTCCGCTCATCGCCGAACCGACATGCCGACCGACGGAACCCTCTGCGGTGACCATGCCGCTGCTCAAGCCGGCGCCGATGTGGTGGACGTTTTCAAGCTTGCCGGTAAAAGACAGCTGTTGGTTTGCAATGTCTCGCTGGACGGTAAAGCAATCGGCGACGGTGGCGGGCTGGTTGCCGATGGTGATTTTTTTGGCTTTGATCGCATCCAGGCTTGCGTCATTGAGGGCACAGGGCGTGATTCCGGTTACATCAACGGGCAAGCCAGAATTGTCAGTGCATTCGAGAACCAGCGGCATTGGGCTACAATCATTGTTTGGCGGACGTTTGGACGATACCTGAAGTGCCGCCGATTGCAAAGATACACAAAGAAAGTTTGAGCTTGGAAAAGGACAGTCAACAGTCGGTCGGTGCGGTAATTCTGTGCGGTGGCCAAAGTTCGCGGATGGGGTTCGACAAATTCGAACTGCCGTTTGGCGAGCGAACGTTCCTCCAGTGCGTGTTCGAAAAACTGCGGGATTCGGTCGAAGGTCCGATTGTGGCGGCGGCGAGTGAAACGACGCTCGAGCGGGTCAGAAGAATTGCTGATGCGATTGACGATTCGCGGCTGGAAGTCGTTGTCGATGAACTGGCTGACAGTGGACCCGTTGAAGGCATCCGCTGCGGTTTGGTGGCTCTTGCGGGGCGGGCTCGATGGGGATTTGTGACCGGGTGCGATGTTCCGATGCTTCGCTCGCAGGTTGTCGACCTGCTGGTTGATGCCGCAAAAGATTCCCGGCGGCAGGCAGTTTTGCCTCATCGTGGGGCGCGGATTTACGGGATAACTGCCCTGTACAGAACTGACATTGGAACAACAATCGAAGCCATGATCGGGCGTAACGAATTGCGCGTGTCAGATCTTGCGAAGTATCTGGATTGTCGCATGATCGATGTGGAACAGCTCCGCGAGGTCGATCCGCAATTTGATTCGATACAAAATGTGAACTCGCCCGGGCAATATCTGGAATATCTGCGTGCCCACGGGTTGGACTGCCCCCAATCGATTCTTGATCAACTGGCGAAAAGCGAATGAACGAAAAGACTTTGGTAACGTGGCACAATCATAGCGTGGATCGCAAGCGTGGATGCGTCGTCTGGTTCACCGGGCTTAGCGGCAGCGGCAAAAGTACTGTGGCCAACTGCGTGGATGCGAAACTGCACCAACTTGGAGAGGCAAGCTTTGTGCTTGATGGTGACAACATCCGCCACGGGCTTAACGCCAGCCCGGAGTTGCTTGAGCCGATCCATGGCGGCGAATATGCGAAGCGTTTTGGGTTGAGCTTTGGACCGCAGGACCGTGAGGAGAACATTCGGCGGATCGGTTGCGTTGCGGAAGTGTTTTGCAGTGCCGGTCTGATTGCGTTGACGGCTTTCGTGAGCCCGTATCGCGCGGATCGAAACAGGGTGCGTGATTTGGTTTCGGAAACCAGTACCGATCCGCTGTCGATGGATTTTGTGGAAGTGTTTGTCGATACACCGATTGAGATTTGTGAACAGCGTGATCCAAAGGGGCTGTATAAAAAGGCTCGGGCCGGCGAGATCAAGGGCTTCACGGGGATCGATGCGCCCTACGAGAGCCCTGAAAATCCAGAGCTACATCTTGATGGCGAGTTGCCCGTTGAGGAATTGGCGGAACAGGTCATCGAGTTTTTGCGCAGTAAAAGCAAATTGCGCCGGTAGATCGCGACCGCTGGAAGCTCTCACCGTCAGGCGACAGTCGCTTCCGAGAGATAGATCCTAGATTATCGGGACCTGTTGAATTCGCTCGGATCGTAAGCGTCCTTTTTGGGCGCCGTCAAAGGTTTCGCGGCGGCCGGAGTCTTGATCGTCGCTGGCGGTTTCGATGTTGTCGAGATGCCTGGCGATGCGGTGGGCTGGACCAAGTCCAGGGGTTGCCGCGTGACCACGGCAACCCAGAGCGAAAGTTGTGCGATGAAGGGATCCGTGGCGGCAAAAGCGGCTTTCTCCTGTCCGCCGTGAGCGGTGACCGCTTTGTCGATCAACGTATCGGTGTTAAGCAAAATCGAGTACAGATTCTGGCGCGTCATCCATTGTGGCGTCGTTTTGCCAAACGATGATTTCGCCAACGGCATCTGTTGCGCACGTTGGTCGTGGCAGGAAGCACAATTATTCAGCAACTGATTCTGAATTTTTATTTTGAACTGATGAGCCGTCTTTCGCGGCATGCTGCGGATCGCTTTGGTGATCAGGTGTTTCTGTGGTTTCCAGGGGTTATCGTCAGTCGAATCAAGTGGCTCATCCCAGGCCACCAAGCGGACGCCGTCGGCAGTGATCGTGTTTCTCTCAGGCACAGTAATGGAGCGTGCCGGTGTTGAGTTCAGGGACGGAATTCTGGGAATCGGTCCGCTGGATGGCACGGGTTTTTGTGTGAGTGCTGGCAGTGATCGGATTTTGCCGGCTGAAATCTCCGTTTTGGCCAGCTTTTGTAGCTTTGATTCAATCGCGGTCTGCAGGTCAAATGCCAGCCTAGCCATGAGCCCGGATCGGTCGGAGTTTTCTGTTTCCGGAAGTGCGGCGATCGTTTCGAGAACTTTCTGAGCCCGTCCGGTCATCTCGTGACGAAGGCACCATCTGAAAAGTTCACTTTGCTTCACAGCGCTATCGGGATCGGTTCGCGACCAGTGATCCCAGTAGACATCATCCAGCGAGTCCGCCACAAAGTTGACTTTTTCGTTGCTGATGTAGATGCGACTGCCCGAGTCGGTCGCCACAAGGTACCGATCCGCTTCGCGAGTGATTTCGCCGGCGAGGGATTCGCCATTTTTCAGCACTAACCACTGTTTTTTGGCCGATTGTGCTTGGGCGCAAGGCGACAGCGTAACTGCGGCGAGCGCAGCAAACAGCAGAATTCGGCATATTTGGGGTGCAAACATCGGGCGGACGTTAGAAGAATGCCCAGGCAGCGTCAACGCCGGTTTGGCAGCAACGCACTGAAGATCGTTTGCCAATTCGCAAACCCTGCCAACTGGAACATTTCAAGATCAGTTCAGTAGTTCGGCCGATGGGGTAAAGGAAGATCCAGGTGCAAGCATTTGCCAGAGAACGACGGCGATCCCCAAAGGCACCAGATACCAGACGAATAGCTGAAGCTTGCCGCTGCGGAGCAGGCCATCAAGAAGCCTTAACGAGACCAGCCCGACGGCAAAGGCAATCACGGTTCCGACCAGCAGTAGTTGTCCCGACGTTGCGGTAACCCAGCCTGCATCCATGATGTCTTTTAATTCAAGGACCGATGCACCGAAGATCGCTGGAATGGCCAGGAGAAACGAGTAAGTCATCGCTTCTTCGCGGCGAAGCCCCAGCATGCTGCCAGCGACGATCGTCGACCCACTGCGAGAGATTCCCGGCAGCAGTGCAAGTGATTGAGCGACGCCGATCAGGATGGCGGTCTTGAAGTCCATCTTTGCGTAGTCGTCTTTACCGTCCCCGAGTCGCGTCAATACGTACAACATCAAACCTGTGACGGGAAACATCAGGCCCGCGATCAGAGGCTGAACCAGCAGGTCGGGGTTGACTTCTTTGATCGTGATTCCGACCACTGCTGCGGGAATGGTTCCAATGATCAACAGCGGGATGACGCGCCGGTCGCTTTGCAGCAGAGCGATGATTCGTTTGCGATAGTAGACCAGAATCGCAAGCAGCGTTCCGAAGTGCAAAACGACATTCAGTTCGGCTGTTTCGGGTATTTTTGAAAGTAACGCCTGGATGACATTTAGGTGTCCTGAGGAACTAATCGGCAGGAATTCGGCGATGCCCTGCACGATAGCCAGGATAATTACCTGTATTTGTTCGCTCATGATCGGTGGGAAGGCGTCGGTGAGGGTTCCGAAAAGGGTGATTAGCCATATCATACATCGCAACTGGAGAATTGCCCGTTTATTGCTTTTGAGAATTTGTTGTTCGGTGACGGTATGAGTAAGCCAAAAACCCTTTTCGAGAAGATCTGGGATAGACACGTTGTTCATGACGAGCCAAGCCAGCAGACGTTGCTGTACATCGATTTGCACTTGGTCCACGAAGTCACCAGTCCGCAGGCCTTTGCGGGGCTAAGATCGGCACAGCGAAAAGTTCGTCGCACCGATCGGACTTTCGCTACCCAGGATCACAACGTGCCCACCACCGGTCGCCACCTTCCGATTGTTGACAGCATTGCCCGTCAGCAGATCGAAACACTGCGAAGCAACTGCGGTGAGTTCGGTGTCCAGCTTTATGATCTGGATAATCCCAAGCAGGGTATCGTCCATGTGATCGGGCCGGAGTTGGGTTTGACGCAACCGGGGATGACGATCGTTTGCGGAGACTCGCATACTTCGACGCACGGCGCGTTCGGTGCCCTCGCGTTTGGGATTGGAACCAGCGAAGTCGAGCACGTGTTGGCGACGCAGACGCTGTGGCAGTCGCGACCCAAAACGTTTGAAGCCCGTTTCAACAATTTGCTCGCTGCCGGCGTGACGAGCAAGGATTTGATTCTGTTTCTGATCGGTCAGATTTCCACGTCTGGCGGAACGGGTTACGTTTTGGAGTACACCGGCGACGCGATTAAGGCTCTTTCGATGGAGCAGCGGATGACAATCTGCAACATGTCGATCGAAGCCGGAGCAAGAGCCGGCTTGATGGCACCCGATGAAAAGACGATTGACTATGTTCGCGGCCGCGAGTTCGCGCCCGGGGACTTTGACGAAGTCTCACAGGAGTGGCGGCAGTTGCCGTCGGATGATGGAGCGGTTTACGATCGCGTTGAAATCTACGATGCGGCGACGATCGGTCCGCAGGTAACGTGGGGCACGAACCCTGGCCAGGTGACGTCGGTTGATTCTGCGGTGCCCAGCCCCGGTGATTTCACTGACGCGGTTGAGCAAAAGTCCTGTGAGTTAGCGCTGCAATACATGGATCTCAAACCGGGACAGAGAGTCGAAGACATTCCGATCGATCGCGTGTTCATTGGCTCGTGTACCAATTCACGAATCGAAGACCTACGCGAGGCGGCTTCGATCGTCAAAGGTAAAAAGGTTTCTGGTCGGGTTGGCGCGATGGTGGTTCCCGGCAGCGGCCAGGTGAAGGCACAAGCCGAATCCGAGGGGCTCAATGAAGTTTTCCTTGAGGCTGGATTTGAATGGCGGGAAGCCGGTTGCAGCATGTGTCTGGGGATGAACCCGGACCAGCTAGAGTCGGGCGAACGATGTGCTTCGACCAGCAACCGGAACTTTGAAGGCCGCCAGGGACGCGGCGGGCGTACGCACCTAGTTTCACCTGCAACCGCCGCTGCGGCAGCGATTGCGGGGCATTTTGTGGACATCAGGCAGATGGCGTAGGTGATTTTCAGGCGATCCGAGGTGGTGGCTTCCAGCCGCTTCCGGAGTGCAGAAAGAGAAACTGAGATCATTCGCCAAAGCCTGCCAAATCAACCCGGATTATTCACGACGACGGGCGTTGACTCTACGTCTGGCCAACAGGAGCAAGGGAAAACTGAATTTCAACAAGAAATGTGAATCATTCGTTAGGTGAAAGCCACAGCGATCGTTTCATCGCATCAGAGTAACCGATCACTGTCTCAACTGATTCGGACGCCCGCGCCTCGTGAATAATCCGGGATCAAAGGCACAATCGCGTGTTGCCGGAACGTCGAAAACAGTTGAATTCACTTGGTAGCGTTTGAGAATACCCAAGCTCTCTGGTGCATCCGACACTGAACCACCTGCAGTTTTCTTGGTCCGGCCTACGAAGGCGCTTCCTGCGTAAACCCAACCATTGGCAAACCGGCAAACCGATGGCAGAACGCCTGCCCAAGGCGAAATTATCACAATTTGTGTTTTGGGTCATGTTCGCGGTGAGACCCGCTCAAGAAGCAGGGGTTGAAGGAACGCCACGCGGCGGTGAAGCTAATGTAATGGTAACCCGAGGCGTCAGCGAGGACGGGACGAGCTACGGTATTCTTTCCTCGCTTACGCGTCGAGTTACCAGAGCACCCGTTTGGATTTCTGGCGAACAAAATTGTACTGTAGGGACCATGAAAGCATTTACAAAACACACAGGCCTAGCGGCACCGATGGATCGATCCAATGTGGATACCGATCAGATCATCCCCAAGCAGTTCCTGAAACGCATCGAACGAACGGGTTTTGGGAAGTTTCTGTTTTTCGATTGGCGTTTCGAAGCCGACGGCAGCGAAAAGCCTGACTTCGTTTTGAATCAGCCGGCCTATCGCAAGGCCTCGGTGCTGGTGGCAAGGCAGAACTTTGGCAACGGTTCCAGTCGAGAGCACGCGGTTTGGGCGTTGGATGATTTTGGGTTCCGCTGCGTGATCGCGGAATCGTTCGCAGATATCTTTTACAATAACTGCTCAAAGAACGGCGTGCTGCCAGTGGTTTTGACCACCGAACAGGTCGAACAATTGCACCAAAAGATCGCTGCTGACGATAGCTATCAGGTGACTGTCGATCTGGAAGCCAACATCGTCACCGACGAGTCCGGTTTTTCGGCAACGTTCGAGATCGATGACTTTCGCAGGAAGTGCTTTTTGGAAGGTCTGGATCAGATCGGTCTGACGCTGACGCACGAAGACAAAATCGCGAAGTTTGAAAGCCAGCGGGCGTAGTTGAAATGCGGAGTGCGGAGTGCGGAACCGTAAGAACGTATCCACAAAAAAAGACGCTGGTCTCGATTGAGACCAGCGTCGTGTTCCCTGGCACTGAGGTGGCAAGCCACCTCAGTGCACAGTAAAGCTTGGTCGTGAGCACCTGCTGATTCATTGACCCAGATTATGTCACAGCAAGCGTTAAAGCTCGTTTCCCAGGAGGGAGGGTGTGCGAGGATCCCGCAATCCTTTGCACTTCGACCAGGCTTTCAGTGTTTTCAAAGATCAAGCCAACGAATGTCGTTAGCAATGGAAGGACGTATAGGAGGACGTATGGGATACAGCAAGCCCAATGTGTCGATCAAGCCCCCGACAACGGCTGGCGAAACAGACTGATGGGTAAAAAACCAATGTTTTTCCAGCAAATTCGGCGATTCAGTGTTTGCCAGCACTTGGAAAAAAAACGCTATCCTGAAAATTGATCTGGAGCACAGCGATGGAATCTGCCGGCCTGTCACAACGCAGGTTCAATGTCTGTTGTTTTGGAACAAGCGACCGCTGGATGGCCAAAATCCGTGGCAAGCACCAAAGCGGCTCGTGCAATGATCTGACTCGCTAACGCATCGGGTTACCCAATGTGGATACTGTTTCACGACAGTTTCTGAACTAAGCGGGCGGAGCGAGATTCTTTTCCGGTCCCACGACAAGGGTGGTGTTTTGGGTCAGCGGATACTCGCGAAGAATCTCGTTGACCTGTTGCAGTGTGACGCTTTCATAGTGCCGAGCGATTTGTTCGGGAGTCCGGTACGGCAATCCGGTTAGCCACTGCGAACCGATCGAGAACATGCGGCTTTCGGTGGCTTCGCTACCAAGCACAATCTGCGACGCGATTTTGCTTTTTGCCATTTCCAGTTCGCGCTCGCTAACGCCGTCCCGGATTTTGGTTTGCAGTTCGTGAAGCCGCTGCAGGTTGTCCTTTGCGCTATCCGGAGAACAACAAAGGTAGGTCATGATCGCGCCGCTGTTGTCGTATTCGTAGGTTCCGACTCCCGCAGATTCTGCTCGGCCGCTGTCGAGGAATTCCCAGTACATGCGGCTACCTGCATCATCACCCAGAATCGCGGTCGCGACACGTGACGCGAAACGCCGCTCGTCTTTGGCGGCGGGGCCTTTAGCCAGTTGCAGGATGTACTGCTGGGCCGAGTTTTCTTTGTGGATGATGTGAAACCCTGAATGGCCTGTGGTGTCGGGAGTGCTCCGTTGGACATCGAAGGGTTGCCATGATCCGCAACTCGTTTCGAGCGTCTCTACCAGTCGGTCAAAGTCGACTTTGCCTGCTGCGGCAAAGGCCATGTTGCCGGGACTGTATTGGCGATCAAAATAGGCCTTCATCGCGTCGGGTGTGAGTGAACTGACGGTATCGACGGTGCCAAGTACACTTTGTTGCAGAGGGTGTCCCGAGAAGAACTCTTCCATGATGCGTTCGTAGCCACCGTAGGGAGGCTGGTCGGCGTACATGAGAATCTCTTCGATGATGACTTTCTTTTCGGTTTCAAAGTCGTTTTCCCGAAGCGAAGGTCGCATCAGGTCGGCGAGCAATTCGACCATATCGTCCTGAAATTCCGGAAGTGCAGCGGCGTGATAGATGGTGCTTTCTTCGCCTGTGCGAGCGTTGCTGCTGGAGCCCATTTCGTCCAGGCGGCGATTGACTTCTTCGGCGCTCCGGTTGGGCGTTCCCTTGAACACCATGTGTTCAAGAAAGTGGCTTACCCCGCCAATGTTTGCCGTTTCGTCGCGGGCACCGGTGCGGACAAAAAAACCGTAGGCCGAAAAGTGAGCTTGCGGGTTGCATTCGGCAAGAATTTCCAGCCCGTTATCAAGCTTGTGCTGTCGATATTGCATCGTTGAGTTCCAGCGGTTTGGGACCAAGGGTCACCATGTCAAAGTTATTCGGATAGCGATCGACAAGGAATTCGTTGATTCCTTCGACCGTCAGGTTATTGATGATTTGGTTGATTTCGCCAACGTCCCGGATGCGGCCAAGGTGATACCAGTCGGACGCAATCGAGCCTGCCCTGGATCGCGACGATTCCTGTTGCATGATCAGGCTGCTGCGAAATTGGACTTTAAGGCGATCAAGTTCCTCGCTGGTGATGCCGTCTTTAAGGCGTCGAAGTTCGCTGACCAAAACGTCCAGCGTTTCCTGGGCTCGCCCCGAGGAAGTTCCACTGTAGGCGATGACCGCCCCCCGTTTGCCGACCGAATGACAGGTGGCGAAAACGGAATAGCACAGCCCGCGTTTTTCACGGACTTCGTGGAACAGCCTCGAACTCAGCCCGTCGCTGAGCACGCCGATGGCCGCACGGTGAGTGTAGAAGTCCTGGTGCGTGTAAGAAACGCCCGGGCAAGCCAGTGCGATGTGCGTTTGCTCGCTATCAAAGGGAAGATGATGGGATCCGTGGCTTGGGGTGGATTCTTCGGCGATCGGAGGTTCGCCTGTTTTCCAATCAGCGAACAGGTCGGCAACGTGATCTTTGAGAGCGTCGAAATCGATCTTTCCCGCGACGGCCAGAATGCTGCCATCGGGCTGGTAGCAAGTTTTGACAAAGTCTTCAATGTGCGAGATGTCGAGCGAGGAAATCGATTCGACCGACCCATCGGGGCTGCGACCATCGGGGTCACCGTAGTGCCTCAAGCGAACCTCACGAAGGGCTTTGCGGGAAAGGTCGTCTTCCATCGCCATGATCTCCTGCAAGCACACCATGCGGCCGTCTTCGAACTGGGATGCCGGAAGGTGCGGATCGCGTGCGACGTCGCGATAGATCGAAAGCGTGTCGTGAAGTTCAGTGGCTTTCATCGCGCCGCCGAACCAGGAGTGATAGTTGGAAATCGAAGAGTTGTAGTCGACCCCCAAAAGTTGCAGTTGATCGATAAACTGACGACTGTCGAGTTTCCCACAGCCGCGTTGGACCATTTCGCTGGCAAAGCTGGCCGTGCCAATGCGATCGGATCTGTCGTAGCGACAGCCAGCCGGCAGAGCAAAAGCAAACGCGGCGCTGGCCAGCCACGGCATCGGCTGCGCGACTAGGGAGAACCCGTTGTCAAATTTGTGAACCAGGAATTTTTCAGCTGTCATGTTTTGCAGGTTTAGCGACTCGAATCGGGTATTCTATTTGTCGCGGGGCCACGATCGCAAGGCACCGTCCCGGCCAAACCCCCAAACGAAAGAAAGCTCGCAAACACCAAAATTCGTGGCACTTGCGAGCTGGTCAGATTTCAAAGCGGAGACGACAGGATTCGAACCTGCGGATGGATTTGACTCCATCACCTAATTAGCAATCAGGCGCTTTCGACCACTCAGCCACATCTCCAAGTTTTCCTCTGGCGTCAATTTACCGTGGTGCAAGCCAAAATCAAGCCTGATTACGGTAGTCATCCCGAGGTGGATTCCAGACATCGATGATTTTGCACGCCGTAACGGATTTGCCAGAGTGAAGGGCTCCGCCGGGAATCACCAAAGATTCTCCGGCTTTCATGGAAATCGGTACGCCTTCGAGGGTCAGGACAAACTCACCCTCGATCAGGTTCATGATTTGTTCGTGAGGATGAGAATGTTCCGGTAGTTCGCAGTCCGGATCGACCGACCAATGGGCAATGCTCATTTGGTCGGTGTGGATCATTTTGGCTCGATACCCTTCGACAGGTGCAAAATCCGGTTCGGAGTCCAGTGTGATTTTGGTCATGATCTGGGTGGTTTGAATTTGTTCGATGGCCAATCTGGCTAGTCAGATTGGCCACGCCGTCCGCAATGTCGCTACAGACCAGACAATCCTAACGTACCAAATTGTATCTCCTGTTCTGAAGATTGCCGACTAGGGCAAAATCGAAACCTACACTTCCCGGTAACCTGTTTTCCCTTTCAAACTCCCATGCTTCGGTATTTGCCAATCATTCTCGGCGGATGTGTGGCGGTGGTCAGTGTATTGATCGCCACCATTGGCATTCTTGCGCTAGCTGATTACGAACAGTTGACTGCCGAGCCGCTTGAAGTCAGCAGCGAGAACCTTCTCGAAATGGTTCCCGAAGACACATATCGATTCCGTGTGACTGACTGGAACCACGGCAAGCGAGTCTACCCCGCTCCAGTCGCCGACGAGGGAGAATGGAAAAGTGTTTACGTCTGCCTGTTTCCCAAGCGACTCAAGAAGCTTCGAGACAACTACGCGGCGGTCGTTGTTCGCATCGAAGGATGCAGCGGAACCGGGCAACTGAAAAACATCCTGGAATCCGGAGAGTTGGAGGTCTACTATGATCCGCTGAAGCAGAGTTTTGGCGAAGGGCTTTACTCAAGGATGGCGCAGAAGTACCGAAGCATGAGGTTCGAAGATTGCGTACTGGTCCACTGTGGCGGGCCCGAGCCGTCAGACAGGTTCGGCAAAAGTTGCTTTTATGGCGGCATTGCGGGACTGGGTATCGCTGTTGGCGGGGTGGTTTTGTTTTACCTGTTCAAGTTGCTGAACATGTTGTTCGGGCGCAAGAAAGATCCATGGCTCGATGAAGAGTCAGAGACGGTTCACAACCGGGCAGGGCTGCCAACCGTTTAGATTCAGTCGTGGCGAGGGCTTCCGGCGGTCTCCATTTTCCAGGAGTGGGGCTAGAATCGCTCGCAAAAGGCCCATGCATTTGGAAGATTGAAGGTGGGCGAGAGGTTCTTTGTTCTTCGATAGTTTCTATCGCACCTTGCACCCGAGGCCTCACGGCCAACGGCCAACGGCCAACTCGAATGGTTGAAGTGCAAGCGATGACGGGAACCCGCCGCCAACGCCTAGTCTAGTGGAGTGTCAGCATTGGATTTTAGGGTTAGCCGTTTTGGCGATAGCCACGGTTCCGAAACGAAAAACCGGGGCTAACGCCCAAACGGCTGATCTGAACAATCCTAATTTTTGATGCTGACAGACCACTAGTCCCAATCCAGCGGCGACTGCCATGATGATTTGAGTTCTGCGATCGGTTTGTCGATTAGAGTCGCCGAACCGCCTGTGACGATGACGGATTGGCCTTGCGTGACCGATCCAATTCGATAGGTCGCGACGTCGGCCATCGCGGCTTCGAATGCGTCTGCGTTTGCGGGTGCGACTTCGACAACAAAGCGGCTGTTGGATTCCGAGAAAAGCCTGATGAAATTCTCATCCGCTTGGCAATCGGAAACGGGAATCGAAGCCACATCGATTTCCGTGCCCAGTCCACCCGAAAAAGCCATCTCGGCGACCGCAGCGGCAAGCCCACCTTCGCTGATGTCGTGGCAACTGCGAACCAATCCGGCTTCGATCGCGGCGTGCATCGCCACGAATGTGGCTTTGGCCATCGGTGCATCGACCGTTGGTACGTTTCCGCCAGAGACCTCGTTGACCAGCGTCCAGTGCGATCCGCCTAGCTCGTCCTTGGTGATGCCGATTTGGTACAGCAGGTTGCCGGCTTGCTTGAGGTCCATTGTGACACAGGTTTTCACATCATCGACCTGGCCCATCGCGCTGATCAACAGGGTCGACGGGATCGAGATCGTCTCTTTGCTACCGGCATCGTCAACGTAACTGAATTCGTTGTGAAGCGAATCCTTGCCGCTGATAAATGGCGTTTTGAATTCGATCGACATGTCGCGGCAGGCAATCGCGGCGCGGACCAACGAGCCAAGCGTTTCGGGGCGGTCGGTGTGACCCCAGCAAAAGTTGTCCAGAATCGCGATCTTTTCAGGGTCCGCGCCTACCGCGACGCAATTGCGGATCGCTTCGTCGATCGCACTGGCTGCCATATGGTAGGGATCGTGGTCGCCAAAGTGCGGGTTCATGCCGCAGCCAATCACCAGGCCTCGCCGCGACTGGAGCACCGGACGGATCACCGCGGCGTCGCCGGGCCCGTCGTTTTGAATGCCGACCAGCGGCTTGATGACCGATCCACCCTGGACTTCGTGGTCGTACTGTCGAATGACCCAGTGCTTGCTGGCCACGTTCAGCGACGACAGGATCTGGCACAGGTCATCGCCAAAGTCAGTTTGTGCAAGCGTTGGAATCGCCGACGTTGGCGTCCCGGACCAGGTGGCCTTTCGCAGAACCGGTGGGCGACCGTCGTGAAGGAAGGCCATCGACATATCGCCGATGGTGTTCCCGTTGTAAAGCAGTTGAAGGTTCCCCGTCGGGGTGAACTTTCCGATGACCGTGGCTTCGACGGACTCCGATGCACACAGCGATTCGAATTGTTCCCAGTTGGATTCCGGAACGGCAAAGACCATTCGTTCCTGGGCTTCCGAGATCCAGATTTCGGTCGCCGAAAGCCCGTCGTACTTGAGGGGGACTTTGTCCAGCCAAACCTCGGCCCCGATTTCTTCGCCCATCTCGCCGACGGCACTGGAGTACCCCCCTGCCCCGCAGTCGGTCACGGCGCTGTACAGGTTCAGGTCGCGAGCTTTGAGCAGCACGTCCATCAGCATTTTTTCGGTGATCGCGTTGCCGATTTGAACCGCGCCGCCGGAGGTAATGTCGCTTTTGTCTGTCAGTTCGGCACTGCTGAACGTCGCGCCATGGATTCCGTCACGACCGGTTTTGCCGCCGATGGAGACGATCAGGTCGTTGGGTTGCGGTTCTTTTTCTGATTTGTCTTTCGGGATCAGCCCCACATTACCGCAAAAGACCAGCGGGTTGCCGACGTAGCGGCGATCAAAGTACACCGCGCCGTTGACCGTCGGGATACCCATCCGGTTGCCGTAGTCACGCACACCGGCAACGACGCCTTTCATGATCCGCCGCGGATGCATCACGCCGGGTGGAAGTTCGCCGACCGAAGTCCGTGGGTCGGCAAAGCAAAACACGTCCGTGTTGCAGACCGGTTTGGCACCGAGTCCCGTTCCCAGGGTGTCGCGGATGACTCCGCCGATTCCCGTGTTGGCTCCACCATAAGGTTCGAGGGCCGAAGGCCGATTGTGCGTTTCGACTTTGAAGGCCACGTTGTACTGGTCATCGAAATCGACGATCCCCGCGTTGTCCTTGAACACGCTCACGCACCAGTCGTCGTCGCCAAGGTCTTCGCGGATCTGCATCGTGGCCGCAAAAATCGTTTCCTTGAGCATGTTGTCGAACTCGATGGTCGTTTCGCCATCGCTGTATTCGATCCGGCCAGCCAAAGTTTTGTGGCTGCAGTGCTCTGACCAGGTTTGAGCGATCGTTTCCAGTTCGATGTCTGCGGGGTCGCGGCCGAGTGATTCGAAGTGGGCTTCGATGGTCTTCATTTCGACCAGCGAGAGGCTCAGTTGGTTTTCGCTGCTGATGGATTTGAGTTGTTCGTCGCTGACGCCGCGGACCGGGATGACGTTTTCGGAAAACTCCCACTGGCGGTTTTGATTCAGCCGCTCAAGCTGCAATCGTCCCGGCACGATCATCTCGACCGACTCGTTGCACAGCAGTTTTTTGAACAGCGTTTCTTCGAGGGACGGATCGAGCTGGGAGATCCAGTATTTTTTCGCGGTTCGAACTGCGGAAACGGCAAAGCCCAGGCCCCGGATGGCCAGCATGGCGCTTTCAGCTTGCGGGTCGGTGACGCCAGGCAGCGGCAGCACCGTTACCAGTTGCTGAAGTCCGGCCGGAATTTGGCACAGCTCGTCGCTGCCGACTTCCGCGACGACACATTCTTCGACGACCGGTTCGACCAGCAGCGAACTGGCGATGTCGTTGGCCTGTTCTTTGGAAAGGGCACCTTGGATCAGAAACGAGCGGGCTGAGCGGATTTTCAAATCCGCGGGCAGCCCCAGATCGACCGCGTCCGAGAGGACGTCTGCGGCGAGGCGGTCCGGCGATCCAGCAGCCGGATGCAGGTCGATTTGCCAGATCATTTCCGATTCACTCATAGCGTCTGTCGATTTTGATTCCGCTGCGGTAAAGGTGCTTGCCACAGTTTTTTCCGTTATCCTGTCTTGAATTGACTAACAGCCGAATTTTATCGTGTTTTGAATGTGGCGGTAGCTGGGAAACGAGTCGATTGTTTGTGGTTGGGATTTCTTTCGTCCCATCGCCCCATCGCGGCATCAGAGGCAAAAGGTTTTGCAGGCCCACAGTCGTGAGGAGGTCGGAATTTTTCGCCGTGGCCACCGGAGGCCTTACGGCCAACGGCCCACCTTGTGAGCCGAGACGCGTAAACGGCCGGGTTCAGTTCCAACGGCCAGGTCATCGATTGTCTTCATCGGCAAACGGATAGGCCTTAACCCCGGATTATTCACGAGGCGTGGGCGTCAGAATCAGTTGCGAAAGTGATCCGCGACTCTGATGCGATGAAACGATCGCTCTGGTTTTCATTTACAGGATGATTCACATTTCTTGTTGAAATTCGTCTTTTACTTTGCCTCTGTTGGCCAGACGTAGAATCAACGCCCGTCGTCGTGAATAATCCGGGTTAACAATACCTTTCTCAGCCCCATGTACGGATCATCCAGATCCGCGCGAGCACTTCGCGATAAAGCCACTTCGCGATAAAGCCACTTCGTGATGTCCTTTGGCTTCAGCGTCCTGTTTGCAAGCCAATGATATGACGATGGATTTGAAGCCGCCTGGGGTTTTCATTGACTCTGGTGTCGCTGGCCAAGCTGGCCTTTCGTTTTCCGATGGCCGCAGCCGGAAAACAGCTCTGTCAGTACAGCATGTTTTCGATGTTTACGCGCTGCAGAAGTTCCAGCTTGGTACGTCCCGTTTACAAACCACGTCGCCAAGCATCAAACGCAACGGATGCTCTGGGCGCAGCATCGCGCCGAGCACCTTTTCGGTTTCACAGCGGCCAGAATGGCAACCGCTCACCCTGCTGATACGTTTTCCCCGGCGTCGGAAACTCGATCATCCCCTCCGCCTGGCCCAGGGTGTTCAGATCCGAAGAACCCTTCCAGTCCAGCGGTTCAACTGCCTGCCCGGCCTCTGTGGTACAGCGCCTTGCTGGCCAGAACGTTGGACGATCGCCCCGCGTGGAATGCTCTTTCGAAATCGCCAGCAACGGCATCGATGGCTTGACCATGTCTGGCGAACCCGCCATCCGGTTCAACGCGTGAGACACCAACAAGCGAAAGCCCACCAGGGAACTGACCGGATTGCCGGGCAAGCCAAAAACGTATCCACGCCGCCCGTCGTCGCGAACGTGAACCCCAAAGAACACTGGCTTTCCCGGTTTCATTTTGACCTTGTGGAACACGGCTTCGACTCCGCAATCGGCCAGGGCTTCGGGAACCAAATCCAGCGTCCCGGCCGAAACTCCGCCTGACAAAATCAACAGGTCACTTTCCAGGCCACGTTTGATCTTTGCCAACAGGTCGTCGCGAGAGTCCCGGCCGATTCCCAAATCCAATGTCTGAACGCCGCGAGAAGTCAGCATCGCGACCAGCATCGGCCCGTTGCTGTTGCGTATCTGCGGCCCGGTTGGCATCTGCGACACATCCACCAACTCGTCACCGGTCGGCAACACTGCCGCAGTCGGTCGGCGGAAGATTTCGACTTGTGCCGCGCCAATTTCCGCCAGCAGCCCAATGTCGATGTCGCGAATCCTGTGGCCGGAACGATAGATCACCTCGCCTTCGGCAAAGTTGGCTTTTTGCCCCAGCACGTGCTGACCGGGCCGAATCGAATTCAGATCGATTGCAACCACGCCGCTGTCCTGGTCGACTTTACATCGCTCGATCATCGCGACACTGTCGGCACCTTCTGGCATCGGAGCACCGGTCATGATTCGTGTTGCCTGACCCGGGCCAACAATTTTCGTCGGCGCATTGCCGGCGGTCACCGTTTCGATGATCTGTAACTTTTTGCCTTCGCCGACATCTTCGGCCCCAACGGCAAACCCATCCATTACGCTTTTGCGCCACGGCGGTGAGTCCCGATCGGCTTTCACGTCGACCGCCAACGTCATCCCCACGGCCTGACTCAACTCCGTGACGACTTTCTCCAGCGGCCCAACGTGCTCGGCCACCAGGCGAAAGGCTTCTTCGACGCTGATCATGAAACTGCCACGCGGGTTGTCAGGAAGTTCTTCAGCAAATCAACGCCGTGCGTGGTCAGGAAGCTCTCGGGGTGAAACTGCAACCCAAATGTCGGATGCTGTTTGTGGCGAATCCCCATGACCTCCTTGCTGCCGTCAGGAGCAAATGTCCACGCGTTGATTTCAAATTCGTCAGACAATGTATCCGGCTGAATCACCAACGAGTGATACCGCGTCGCCACCATCGGGTTGGGAAGCCCCGCAAACAGCCCCGACGAATCGTGATTGATGTTGTCCGTCTTGCCGTGCATCAAACGCTGAGCCCGAACAATCGTGCCGCCGGTGCTCTGCCCGATCGACTGATGACCAAGGCACACCCCAAGCACCGGTACCTTGCCGTGAAACGCTGTGGCGCAATCCATCGAAATTCCGGCTTCGTTGGGCGTGCAGGGGCCTGGCGAGATGATCAGATGGCTGGGCTCAAGGGCAACCAACTGGTCGGTGTCGGCTTTGTCGTTGCGGACGACTTTCAAGTCCAGCCTCGCATCGATTTCGCCAAGCCTTTGAACAAGGTTGTAGGTAAACGAATCGTAATTATCGACTATCAGAATCATTGGCAGCTTTTCGCATCAGGATCACGTCCCCATGTTTTATCCTGCCCCCCGCGCCGAAGCGAGACGCTACCGAAATCTTTGGGCAATCAACAAAAAAAAGTGTACCCTCGGAGGAAGGTACACTTTCGCCATTTCAGCCATTGGTGCTGATTGTCACCGCTTGGCGGGGCGTTACTGAATCAGGTTGTTGTCACCGAATCCACCAAACAAATCGTCATCGCCCAGTCCACCGACAAGCAAGTCATCGTCGTCGCCGCCGCGAAGTTCATCGTCGTCATCGCCGCCGAACAGGCTGTCGTTTCCTGAAGCTCCAAACAGGAAGTCGATTCCATTGCTGCCAAACAGGAAGTCAGCGCCGTCGCTACCGTTGAGCCGATCGCTGCCGTCGCCACCGGTCAGGTTGTCATCCCCATCGTCGCCACGCAAGAAATCGTCGCCGTTGCCACCGTTGAGCAAGTCATTCCCGGCTTCGCCGAAAACCAGGTCATTGCCCGCCCGGCCGCGAATAATATCGTTGCCCGCGCCGCCGAAGAGAATGTCGTTTCCGGTTCCACCAAGGATCAGGTCATCGCCGTCGCCGCCAAAGATCCGTCTGCCAATCGAACCGTTCACGACAAACACGTCATCGTTGTCCGAGCCGAACAGGACTTCGATGCTGGCAAACGATTCATTCACCATTCCGTAAGACGCCTGCCCTGAACCATTGGTGTTGATGCTGGCCGTCACTCCCAGCGCAATTCCCCGGAAGGAGTTGGTGTCAAATCCGTTGCCACCATCGATGAAGTCGGTGCCGCCGAAGCCAACCAAAAGATCGTTGCCGTCTTCTCCGAGCAAAATGTCGTTGCCCCCGCCACCAATCAGGTTGTCGTTGCCGGTACCGCCAATGATTGTGTCGTTGCCATTGATGCCACGAAGGATATCGTTGCCGTCGTTGCCGATCAGCAAATCATCGCCACCGCCAGCGACGATCAGGTCATCGCCACCAAGGCCTCGAATGACGTTGTCGCTGTTGCCGGTAGCGGTCAGGGAATCTGCGTTATCCGACCCCGTCAGGTTTTCGATTCCGACAAACGCTTCATTCACCATTCCGTAAGTTGCGGTTCCACTTCCGTCCTCGTTAAGCACCGCCGTCACACCGACTCCGATGCCTTCGAATGAGTTGGTGTCAATTCCGGCTCCCCCGTCGATGATGTCCGTTCCGCCGATTCCCACAAAGAAATCATCTCCGTCGTCGCCGTTGAGCGTGTCGTTTCCGCCAGCGCCATTGAGGAAATCATCACCGGCACCACCGGAGGCAACATCGTCTCCAATGCCGCCACGCAGCGTGTCATCGCCACTGCCGCCACTAAGAGTGTCATCGCCACTGCCGCCGTCAAGCAAGTCATCGCCGCCGCCGCCAAAGAGTCGATCATTGCCGTTGCCGCCAATCAGCGTGTCATTGTCTGTTTCGGCCGCAACCGCAAAAGCACTTCCGCCACCGACAAGATCTCCGTTGATGTCGCCACCAGCGTCCTGAACAATGTCAACAATAACCGGTCCATTGACTCCCGCTGCGGCGTTGTGGATGTGGATTGAACTGACACCCGATACCGGCATCAGTTCCTCGACCAGGATCCCTTCAACGGAAAGCTCGGAAGAGTAAGTGACCGAACTTCCGTCAACGGTGATCGTGACAGTGCCCTGCCCTGTCGCTTCAGATTCGGAAGCTCCGTTGGGCTCCTGAGCCCCATCAAGGTCCGCAGTAAGTACGATTGTCCGAATTCCACTGGTCGTCGCATCGGATTGCAACAACAACTGGCCACGAATTTCGCCGCCCGGAAAGTCACTGGTGTGAATGTTGTAGTAAAGCCGATCCGCTATCGCTTCATCGACAAGCTCTGCGGGAGTCTGGTTGGTTGTCAGCGACGCCAGGGGCTGATCAAAGGACGCGATCGAAAATCCGGTTTCGTTGACGGCGTCATCCACTTCGATGCCAAGCACATTGGCGCCTGGCAAAGTAAAATCGGATCCGGGTCGAGCGGTCAGTACGTTGCCGATGGGGCCACCAAGCCGGGCAGAGCCCTGAAAGCCCGGATGCTGCTGGATCACACCGTTTTCAGTCACGCCAGTGTCAGGAGCGTTTTGACCCAAAAGCGGCGTGTTGCCAGGAATCTCGTCATTGACTTCTGTTCCCGCGTCCCAAACTTCGTCACCGCTAACGATAAAAATCTCATCGCCGACACGGGTTATCAGGTTTCCACTATCGTCGAACAGATCCAGTTCCAGCGGACTGTCGTTGGCAATGAAAGCATCGTTGCTCGGGATAAGCATCGAAGTGTAACTCAGGTACCGCGTCAGCGGGTTGTCCGGATCCGCATAAAATGTCAGCGTTCGTGTATCACCAGGGGCCAACAGGCCGCCTTCGGTTGCCCGGGCTTCACCAACACCACCGCTTGCCAACGCCGCAGCGATCCGCGGGCCAGTGGTTCCGTCTTCGGCAAGCCGCTCAAGGTTGGCTGATGCCGCACTGCCAACATCAAAGAAATCGTACACGCCGTTTTGAGTTGCCAGGAAAACTGGAGTCAACGAAAAGCCATCCGCGGTTGCCAGGTTGGTCACGGTCACTTCAATTTGCCCGTTACCAACAAGCGAATCATCGCCGCCGCCACCATTAAGCTCGTCGTCACCAAAGCCACCGATCAGGCGATCGTCACCCGCCCCGCCGGCAATCTGATCATTGCCCGATCCACCCAGCAGCACGTCGTCGCCACCGCTTCCGTCGATGACGTCATTGCCCAAGCCACCATCGATCTGGTTGGCGCTGTTGTTTCCGGTCAGGTTGTCATCGTTATCGCTGCCGCCAAGGTTTTCAATCCCTGCAAATGTCTCATTGATGCCCCCGTAAACAGCCGTTCCAGTTCCATCGTCTTGGATCGCAGCGGTCACGCCGATGCCAATCCCGGCAAAGGAATTGGTGTCGATTCCGGTTCCGCCATCAATGAAGTCGCTTCCGCCGCCGCCGACAAGCACATCATCTCCCGCGCCGCCCAACAGCGTGTCGCCACCGCCGGCACCGGTCAGAATGTCGTTGCCCAGACCGCCATCGATCACGTTGATATTGTCGTTGCCCGTTAGGATGTCATCGTTGTCTGATCCGGTCAGGTTTTCGATTCGTATAAACGTCTCGTTGATGCCGCCGTAAACCGCCGTTCCCCCGCCACCGGCGTCGATCGTGGCCGTCACGCCGATACCAATTCCGGCAAAGGAGTTGGTGTCGATGCCGGCACCGCCATCAATGACGTCGCTTCCACCGCCACCAGCAAGCACATCGTCTCCGGCACCGCCAAGCAGCGTGTCGCCACCGCCGGCTCCGACAAGCGTATCATTGCCCAAGCCGCCTGCGACCACGTTCACGCCATTGTTACCCGTCAAGACATCGTCGTTGTCTGATCCGGTCAGGTTTTCGATTCCCGCAAACGTCTCGTTGATGCCGCCGTAAACCGCCGTTCCCCCGCCACCGGCGTCGATCGTGGCCGTCACGCCGATACCAATTCCGGCAAAGGAGTTGGTGTCGATACCGGCACCGCCATCAATGACGTCACTTCCACCGCCACCGGCAAGCACATCATCTCCCGCACCGCCGAGCAACGTGTCGCCGCCTCCGCCACCGGTCAGCGTGTCGTTGCCCGCACCGCCGTCGATTACGTTGGCGCTGTTGTTTCCAGTCAGAAAGTCATTGTTCGCGGTTCCGATCAAGTTTTCGATTCCGGAAAACGTTTCCACAATGCTTCCGTAAGAAGCCGTCCCGCCGCCACCAGCGTCAATCGTGGCCGTCACCCCCAAGCCAATTCCGACAAACGAATTGGTGTCGCTTCCGGCACCGCCATCGATGGTATCGTCACCACCGCCGCCGACAAGCAAATCGTCTCCCGCGCCACCGGTTAGCGTGTCGCCACCACTGCCGCCGATGAGCGTTGCCCCAACGCTGACAGCAGAAAAGTCGATGGCGTCCGATCCGCCGCCGCCGTTAACGGTAATCGCTGCAACGCTCGCCAGTCCGGTCGCCACGAAAGCGTCGTTCGCGTCACCAAGGTCAACATTAAAGTCCGTCACTTGCGAACCGGCCAGGTTGATCTCAAGCAGGTCGCCGGCAACCGATGTCGAAACAATATTGAAGTCCGGGTTGTTGACAGCGTCGCCAGCAAGCGTGATCACGTCTCCGACGCCAACCTGAATCTCAAGTTGCTGCGGTGTACTGGAAGAAACCAGAACCGTGTCGACTTGTCCGGCGTCCGCGGTAAAGGTCAGCAAACTGTTCGCGGCATCGAAAGCCACAGACGCCAGCAGTTGACGGCTTTCGAGTTGCTCAATGCCCAACTTGGCTGCAGAACTACGCCGCTTGCGACGGTCTGGTGTTCGGTTCGTTGTGTCGTTGCGACAGAGAGAATCAAGCCAACGAGTGTTTTTCATTTCATTACCTTTATTTTTTTGAAGATTCAATGGCTTTGCCTTGTCGCGACGTTGTTCGTAACCGCCGCGACCTTCACGGTCGTCCGTGTCCTGCTGAATCATGCTTTGCAAGTCCAAACTAAATGCCAACATGCCCCTGTTGAACCTGTTGATGACATCCGGGAATGAAACCCTGTGTGATCGAAACACTCACGATAGTGCTGTTTAACAGATTCATCGTGGCAGGGACAGGAACGCAACCAGGCCGTCAGCATTCTATTTGTCGTGACCGGTCGCAATTCGTACATTGATTCCGACAAAAAGTTGAATGGCCCAAATTCTGTTGCCTTTTTCACCGCTAAATGCCGGGGTTTTTCGGGTTTTGGGTTCTCTTGACGCTCCCCAGCAAGATCTGTAACTTCCGCCGATCTGACCCCGACCATTGCATGGAGGCAAGGTGGCGATGAACCCCCGCAACACCCTGAAACTTAGCGATCACGCTGAAACCACGACCGTCGAATCCGTTCCACTTTTGGATGTTGGACGCGGCAATCAACCACTCAGACAGCAATTCCTTGCAGCATTCGAACAGATCCTCGATTCTGGGCGATTTGTTGGCGGACCGTTCTGCCAGCAGCTTGAGGAGAAAGTTGCCTGCGTATCTCAGGCAAAATACGCCGTGGGCTGCGCGTCAGGAAGTGATGCACTTTTGCTCGCCCTGATGGCCATCGATATTCAGCCCGGCGACCGCGTTATCTGCCCTTCCTTTACGTTCTTTGCGACCGCATCGGCGATCGATCGACTTGGAGCGGTACCGGTATTTGCCGATATTCTGCCGGGAACGTTTAACCTCGACCCGGAACACGTCGAATCTCTGATCACACCCAAAACCAAAGCCATCATTCCGGTGCATCTGTTTGGGCAATGTGCCAACATGGACGCCATGATGGAGCTTTCGGCAAAGTACGGCGTTCAGATCATTGAAGACTGCGCTCAATCGATTGGAGCATCATGGAAAGGTCAGGGCTCAGGAAGTATCGGCGACATCGGTTGCTTCAGCTTTTACCCGACCAAGAATCTCGGCGGGATGGGCGACGGTGGCATGTTGACCACCAACGACCCGCAGCTTGCCGATCGAATTCGCTTACTGGCCAACCACGGCATGCGTCCGCGCTACTACCATTCGGAAGTCGGCATCAACAGTCGCCTTGATTCAATTCAAGCCGCGATGTTGGGGATCAAAATGGAGCACGTCGAATCGTATTCGACGCGGCGACAGGAGAACGCAGCCAACTACGATTCTCTGTTCGCCGCTTCGGAGCTTGATTACATGGTCACGCTTCCGGAAAAAGATCCCAACTGCGGTCACGTCTGGAACCAGTACACGATTCGCATCAATCACGATTCAATTTCACGCGATGTGGTTCGTCAGCAGCTTGGTGAAAAGAAGATTGGTTCCGAGATTTACTATCCGGTTCCGCTTCATCAGCAGGAGTGCTTCAAGAAATTGGGCTACAACACCGGTGATCTTCCTCACACCGAAGCCGCTGCGGCATCGGTCTTGAGCCTTCCGATCTTTCCGGAACTCACATTGGCCGAACAGCGATACACGGTTCAGTCCCTGGTCACGATTCTGCAGTCCGCAAGCGACAGCAACCGCCGCGCGGCCTGAGCGAGTGTAGGTCGTTGGCTATCGACAGGCCGACTCAACGATGGCTTTGCGGCAATGCGTTTGCACAGAAGTAGGCCGGAACAAGGACGGAGTTTTCGCAGCCGCAAGCCAGCTTGATTCGGCCGGTTTCGTTTCGAAGATAGCCAACCCAATCAGCCGCTCCGGCAACTGCGCCTTAATTCCGCTGGCATCGTTTCAGCCCGGATTATTCACGAGGCGTGGGCGGCAGAATCAGTTCCGACAGTGATCCACGACTCTGATGCGATGAAACGATCGCTGTGGTTTTCATCTACCGGATGATTCAAATTTCTTGTTGAAATTCGGCTTTTCCCCTGCTCCTGTTGGCCAGACGTAGAATCAACGCCCGTCGTCGTGAATAATCCGGGTTCAGGGTAGCCCAGCCCTTCACGACGTCAGCCGCTGTGGCGATCCTGCCTTACCGGCCCATCCCTGCCAACACCAACCGCAGCCATCGGTGTGGTGACAGTTTCCGGCGTTCCATTCTCGCTCACCACGCGTCCTTCCCGCACTTCCGCCCTGATTCATCATCAAACTTTGCTTCGCTTTTCCGGACGTTCTTGACATCCGCGAACCATGGTGATACTTTTCCACTCTCACTCCTAAGGGGCTGTAGCTCAGCTGGGAGAGCGTTTGGCTGGCAGCCAAAAGGTCAGGGGTTCGAGCCCCCTCAGCTCCACTTTTCAGATCACTCGATCTTCGCCGGGTATTAAGCGATTCTACAACCGCTCAGACGTCTGAGCGTGCGGCAAAGGTAGCTGGACAACTTGTGTGGTCCCTAGTTTTTGCGGACAGGCCGCTGCTCCAGCCAAAGTCACGGCATGCGTCCCCCATCCTCGACCAGCCGCGAATCCGCGACATGCGGTCGCACCTCGCCAGCCGCGAAGTGGAGAAATGTTGTAGCCTTGGGTGTGAGCCGGCGTGAGCCCATGGAACTGGAACCTCGGTGCAGGGATTCGTCCCGAAGAGACGACAGGAAATCCAACGCCCGCAGTTCATGTTGCCCCTGCGGGGCTTCACGTTCATCCCGGATTATTCACGACGACGGGCGTTGATTCTACGTCCGGCCAACAGAGGCAAAGGAAAAGATGAATTTCAACAAGAATGTGAATCATCCGGTAGGTGAAGACTACAGCGAACGTTTCATCGCATCAGAGTCGCGGATCACTGTCTCAACGGATTCTGACGCCCACGCCTCGTGAATAATCCGGGTTCATTTCGATTGTCTGTCCACGGGTTTACACCCGTGGCTACAGCATGTCCCGTCGGGACTAACGCTCACCCCCGGTAACTTGTGGCAGCCAAGGTAGCAACCTGTGGCAGCGAGACGGTGCCAGGTGGTGCCAGACGGTGCCAGTGCCAAGCGAAACAATGAGGTGATCACAGCGGCGTGTCCCGTTAGCCGAGACGATGGAAACATTGAACTTCGAACTTGCAGATCAATTCGCTCAGTCCGCCAAACTCGAAAACCGTTTTGTGACTTCTCGAATGCAATAGCCAACAATCCCGGCGAGCATTCCAATCGCTCCTGCGACAGGTCCAAAAATTGCAACCAATAGCACCAAGGGAATGACAACGATCTCGAGGAAGGGTGCTTCAGGTGGTCGTGATCTGGTTCGGGGGAAGTACAGGTCGAGGTAAGCCACGGCCCAGTAAAGCACCATCATGATGCCCGCAGCGAGCAAGCCAATCAGCATCCCGCGTATCAGTGTCGGTTTGTTGAGCGATCCAAACAGGGCGATCAAAAAGATTGTCGGGACGACTTTGAGTGGAGACGGAGGGAAGAGAAACCAAAATGTGACCGCTGCAACGGCAACGATTTGAAACAGCGTTGATGACTTGAATTGCATCTTTACCGATCCAGTGAATTCGGTTTGACCATTACCAAGCATCAACCGCCCCCGCTGGCATTAACCGCCGCATGCTGGTGTGACCTGATGCTCCCAGCGAGATGGCCCTGTCATCGGAACCTGTTAACCGGTGCAAAAAAATGGCCTTGCCAGGACAAATGTTAACAGTAGCAGGCAGGCAGCGTAGACCGCCAGTGTACCTATCGCAATGCGACTGCAAGGACGAGTTCCCTGCCGCGAAACGTAAACCAGTGCCCCAATCGCGAACACCAACTCGACGGCCGCAAAAATGTAACCAAAGTGATCGGGATCCCAATACGAAACGGGGCTCTCAAATCGCCAATTACTAAACGGAAGAAAGTGGCGGTGCCCATCGTCATGATGCACCGGCAGGTCGCACAGCATGTGCAGTCCTGCGCTGGCGACCAGCAATTGCGCCCAGCGGATCTTCAACCAGCGAAACAGGACAAACAGCAGAATTGCCGCAGGAATCGAGTTGAATACGTCAAAGAAGTATTGCCAATGCGGCTCAAAGTAAAGCGTGCCCCAAATCTCGCGTTCCGCGGTACCGATCGCCTTTTGGTAGCCATAAAAGAAGAACATCGAAATGTCGGGTAGGATCGCACCGACGGTGACCGCAGCGGCGTCGGTCCAGCGAATTTCTTTGGGCCAAACAAGAAGACTGATTGCGAGATGTGCGGGCGTTTGCATGACGGATAAGTTTAATCGATCAGCGGCTTGGCAATACACGCCAAACCACTGGATCCGCAAAATCAGTGGCCAGATAGCCGATTCGTGCCAGCGTCCGTTCCGGAAGTGCGCGAAATCAAACGCAGTGCTTTCCCGTCCGAATTCACCGGTGACGCAAACTCCATTGGATGAGCGGATTCCACGACGACAGTTAGGTATCCTTCTGCCGCTCGCCTGATTGCCTCACCTGCGGGTCGCGAACTAATTCGCCACGATGTTGACCAGGCGGTCAGGCACGACGATTTCTTTGCGAATGGTTTTGCCTTCGAGCAATTCCTGAATGCGCTCGTTTGCCAACGCGGCCTTGAGCAAGTCGTCTTTTGACAAGCCGGGCGGAACATTGATCTTCGCGCGATTCTTTCCCATGATCTGCACGGGAATCTCAATCGAAGACTCGACCATCGCGGCTTCGTCAAACTCCGGCCACGGTTCGTAGGCAAGCGTCTGTGGGTGGCCAAGCAATGCCCAGAGTTCTTCTGAGAGATGCGGCGCCAGCGGCGAAAGCAATAGGACGAACTGTTCCATCACTGACTTGGGTCGTTTGTCCTGCCGCGTGAAGAAGTTGACGAACTCCATCATGCGGGCGATCGCGGTGTTAAAGCTGAGCTTTTCGATGTCCTGCGTGACGGCTTTGATTGTCTTGTGAAGAGTCCGATTCTGTTCTTCGGTGACCTCGTGAACGCCAACGGATTCGTGAAGCTGAAGCTCTTCGGCACGATCGTCGACGATCATTCGCCACGCTCGGTCAAGAAAACCGCGAACGCCGCTGACGCCGGACATGCTCCACGGTTTGCTTTGTTCAAGCGGTCCCATGAACATCTCGTAAAGCCTCAGCGCATCGGCGCCGTCGTTGGCGATAATGTCATCCGGGTTGATCACGTTGCCACGGCTTTTTGACATCTTGTAGGCGCGGCTGTCGATGCGAATCGAGGGATCCACCGAAAGTACAAAGAATTCGCCTTGCTTTTCGACCTGGTCTGGTTCGACCGTCACGGCACGAAGTTCCGTCGCGCCGTCGGACTTGAGGACCGGCTTGTGGGCTTCGTTTTCGGTGACTTCGGCGGCAGAGATCCATTGTTCGTCAGACCCGCGGTAGCCTTTGAATTCGTTTTCGCCAAGAATCATTCCTTGGTTGACCAGCTTTTGAAACGGCTCGTTGGAGCTCACGTGGCCGCGATCGAAAAGGACTTTGTGCCAGAAGCGGGCGTATAGCAGATGCAGCACAGCGTGTTCCGCGCCGCCGATGTAGAGGTCCACCGGCATCCACTGTTTCTCAAGGTCCGGATCGATGAACACCTCGTCGTTGTGCGGATCGATAAAGCGCAGGTAGTACCAGCACGAGCCAGCCCACTGCGGCATGGTGTTGGATTCGCGGCGGTACTTGACCCCGTCGATGACCGGGAAAAGCCAGTCGTCGTCGGCTCTTTCGAGCGGCGGTTTGGGTTGGCCATCGGGGCTTGATTCGCTGCGCGGGCGGTAGTCGCTCAGTTCGGGAAGCTCAACGGGCAAACTTTCTACCGGCACCGCGCGAATCTTTCCGGTCTTGTTTCCGTTTTCGTCGATCTCGTGAAGAATCGGAAATGGCTCGCCCCAGAAACGTTGACGCGAGAACAGCCAATCGCGAAGCTTGTAGTTGACCGCCGCGCAGCCCAGTCCATCCTGCTGAAGCTTTGCCGTGATTGCTTTTTTCACATCGGCCGTCGGTTGGCCATCGTAGGGTCCGCTGTTGACCGCGACGCCGTGGTCTGCAAAACAAACCGCGCCCGAATCGACGTCGGCTGCCGAGACGTCCGAACCTGCGGGGGGATGGACGACGGGGATGATCGGGATGTCATATTTTTTGGCAAAGTCATAATCGCGTTTGTCGTGACCGGGGACCGCCATGATGGCACCGGTTCCGTAGCTGATTAGAACGTAGTCTGCGATCCAGATCGGAATCGGTTCGCCACTGACGGGGTTGATTGCATAGCTGCCGGTAAAGACGCCGGTTTTGGATTGCTTTTCGTCCTGTCGGTCGCGATCGCTTTTGGCGGCAGCGGAGCGGCAGTACTGGTCGACCGCAGATTTCTGGTTTTCGGTGGTCAACGTTTCGACTGCCGAATGCTCTGGGGCGATCACCATGTAGGTGGCCCCGAAAAGCGTATCCGGTCGCGTGGTGTAGACACGCAGGCATTGCGAATTTTGTTTGCGTGGAAATCCGGATTCAGCCCGCCGTGACATCCAGCTTTCAGATTCGCTTTGGTCGCCAATGAAAAAGTCGACTTCGGCACCGGTGCTGCGTCCGATCCAGTCGCACTGAAGCTTTTTGATTCCGTCGGACCAGTCGAGGGGATCGAGGTCTTTTTCAAGCCGATCGGCGTAAGCGGTGATCCGTAGCATCCATTGGCGAAGCGGACGTCGTTCGACCGGATGATCGCCACGATCGCTCAATCCGTCTTTGACCTCTTCGTTCGCCAGGACGGTGCCAAGCGCGGGGCACCAATTGACCAGGGCATCGCTCTGGTACGCCAGTCGATGGTCGTCCTGGTATTCGCGGATCGCGTCTTGGCCGGCAGCGGAAACGTCATCGGGAATGGGAAGCTCGCTGATGGGGCGGCCTTTTTGTTGTTCCGAATCGAACCAGGTATCGAAGAGCACCAGAAAGATCCACTGCGTCCACTTCACGTAGCCTACGTCGGTGGTGGAAATTTTTCGGTCCCAGTCGTAGCTGAAACCAAGCTGCTTGAGCTGCCGGGTGAAGGTCTGGATGTTCTTTTCAGTTGACACCTCCGGCGGTGTGTTGGTCTTGATCGCGTACTCTTCGGCCGGCAATCCGAATGCGTCAAAGCCCATCGGGTGCAGCACCGAAATGCCTTTCATCCTTGAATAGCGAGCCACAATGTCGGTGGCGGTGTAGCCTTCGGGGTGACCCACATGAAGCCCCTCGCCGCTGGGGTAGGGGAACATGTCCAAGGCGTAGAGCTTTTTGTCCCCAACGGTGTCCGGGGTGCGAAAAGTCTTGTTTTCTTCCCAGTAGCGTTGCCAGCGTGGCTCGATTTCAGAAGGGTTGTAACGGGGCACTTTTTGAATTCCTGAGTTTGCGGAACTTGGGCTTACAATCGTTGAAAGCGCGATAGTCTATCAAAGAGACCCGTTTTTGCAGTCCGAGTTCGGGACAGAATCAGCGAATTGACTGGTCGAAAACCGGGCTTTTGTTAGAGTAGGAGACTGGGCCATTTGGGCTCGGAGCAAGCGGCGAACTTAACGCGAGGAAATTTTGTGATTCGTAGGCGACCCAAAATTCGGCTGACCGAACAGGATCGCGGCATGATGCGGAACGCATGCAGGTTCAATGCTCAATTGATGGACTTTCTTCGTCCTCACGTCGCAGTAGGCCGGACTACCGAATCGATCGACACTCTGGTTCACCAGTACACTGTCGATCATGGTCATTCGCCGGCATGTCTGGGCTACCCGGGCGAACACCAGCCGTTTCCCAAAAGCTGCTGTATCAGTGTCAATGACGTAATCTGCCACGGGATTCCTGGCAGTTACGACTTGAAACCTGGCGACATCGTCAACGTCGACATCACGACGATTGTCGACGGTTGGTACGGTGACCAATCGGAAACTTTCATTATCGGCGAAGAGCATCAGGTCACCGATTTGGCCAGGAACGTGACGCAGAGCGCTTTTGAGGCTTTGCATGCGGGCATCGAAGCGGTGTATCCCGGTTGCCAGGTTGCAGAGATTGGCAAAGCGATTGTTGCTCTGGTCCGCGACAAGTTTCCGGGTTTTGGTGTGGTCGAGAAGTACGTCGGGCATGGGATTGGAGCCAAGTTTCACCAACGCCCCAACATTCCACACGTTCCCACGCGGCAGTCACGCCAGGATCGGCTTTATCCGGGGATGTGTTTCACGATCGAACCGATGATCAACACGGGCACCGAAAGAAGCATTCTTGACCCGAAGGACGGCTGGACCGTGCGAACGCTTGACGGCGGCTTGAGCGCGCAGTTCGAACATACAATCCTGATGACCGAAGACGGAGCGGAGATTCTCACGTTGACAAACGACGGGCCGCAAGCGGGCGACGTGATTTAACGGGTCGATGTTTCGCCCGTGAAGCGAACGTGGGCCGCTGGCCGTGAGGCCTGCGGGCGCCTGTGACGCTACACACGAACCTGACGAGAAAACGTCTGTGAGACCGGTGCTTTCCTGATGATTTCGACCGATTGGTCTTCGTTAAAACCGGTTAGCATCTTGAAGACAAGATCGCCCTGGTTGCAGTCGGGGCAGTACTGTAATTCGACCTGAACACGCGATGTCATTTTGCCGATTTCTTTTTTGTTTGACTTCATCGCGCCCATCATGTCCTGAAAAGCACTTACGTTGTCTTCGGTCGCCGCTTCGGCCGTCTCGTTGACCAGTTGAAGGCCACCGTCGAGCGCCGTTTGTATGTCCTTCTCAAGTTGAGCCTGGCCTGCGGTGTCTTTCTTTTTGACCTTGCGAGGTTTAACACCGGCCGGAAGCAAGCCCAGTTGGTGGGTCTTTTTGTAGATCTGGCACTCCCGGCAGTAAGGCGACGCTCGCAGTGCCAGAGGTGCGATCAGCCCGCCCAGAGAAAAACCAAGAATCTCCAGCAATCGAAAGCCGTAACCCAATATGCCCAGCGGCGCTCCGCGTTGGTCGCCTTCAAATTCAACGACTTCACCGAACGACATGTTCCGTGTGGTCGAGTCATAATATTCCAGAAACCCAATCGGTTTCGGTTTCATGTCTTGTTTGAAAGCCTCGTCGAACGCGGCTTCGTCGAATTGTTCACCGTTTTCCAACGCCGCAGCTTTTCCTGCTGCCTTGAACTGCTCAATTGCGTCCTGAAAGGACTGTTGCTGATTTCCAGTCCAGGCCTTGTAGTCCAGATACTGGGCCGTGCCGTACCCGCCGACCAGCAGGGCGGCAATCAGCACCAGCAATCCGCCGCCGACTTTTACGCCCGTGAACTGCGAGCCAATCGCGTAACCTGATCCCGCGACCGCGCCGAACAGGAGTGCGCCTGCCGGAACAACAAACAGGACGGTCAAGCCAAACAGGTAAAAGCCAATCGAATTCAAAAACCAGATCAGGGCCAGGCTGATAATCGTGGTCACGATCCCCAGCAGGATCACCATGATTCCGGCGTTCTTGCCTGTGTCGTTATCGGTCGTCGACAAGTAAGCTGCGTTCATGATTTGGCCCCGTGTGGTCAGTGTTTTTTCGGTTCACCGCAGTTGTCAGGTTGTCGTACGGAATCTACCAGTTCAATGACGTCCGCCGGTGGCGGAGACGTGAAGCAGGAAACGGTCAGTGTCACGATAAAGTTCAGCACCATCCCAACGGTGCCGATGCCCTGCGGGTTGATGCCCTCTTTCAGCCCAAACATTCCGGCAAGCAGATAGTTTTCAGGAGCGAGCATCGGCGTTTCGTCACCGAGAATTTTGTCGGACGTGCACAGCACGATGTAAGTGAAAGTGAACAGAAGCCCGACGATCATGCCGGACACCGCGCCGGCGCGATTGGTTCGTTTGGAAAAGATCCCCAAGAAGATCGCAGGGAAGAAACTTGCAGCCGCCAATCCGAACGCGAACGCTACGACTTCGCCGACAAAACCAGGCGGGAAGATCCCGAAGTAACCTGCGACTAGGATGCCAAAGACAATCGCAATCCGGCCGACGAGCAGTTTTTCTGATTCGGTCGCATCGGGCATCACGAAGCGGATGTACAAATCGTGAGCCAGCGATGAACTGATCACCAGCAGCAATCCGGCGGCGGTGGAGAGGGCGGCGGCAAGCCCACCGGCGGCAACCAAGGCAATCACCCACGGCGGCAAGCCCGCGACTTCGGGCGTCGAAAGCACAATGATGTCGCGGTCGATGATGACTTCACTGTCCTTTCCGCCGGGTCCGCTTCCGGCGACAAGGCTCAGCACGCCGTCCCCGTTGACGTCGTTGATCTTCAGCATGCCGGTCTTTTGCCAACGCAGGGCCCAATCCATCGAACTGTCGTTGGGTGATTTGAGTTGCAAAATCGCCGGGCTGTTTTCGGTGGCTTCTTCGACAACCCTGTCGATGGTTGCATTGTGAAGGCTTTGAATCAGGTTGTAGCGGGCGAACATCCCCATTGCCGGCGCGGTGGTGTACAGGATGGCGATGAACAGGATCGCCCAAACCGCTGAATAGCGCGCCGCTCGGACGTCCTTGACGGTGTAGAACCGCACGATCACGTGTGGCAATCCGGCCGTCCCGAACATCAGCGCCGCGGTGATGCAAAACACATTCAGCTTTGAAAATTTGCCGAAAGGCTCGGTGTAGCTGTTGTGACCAAGTTCCATCAGCACGGCGTCGAGTTTTGCGGGAACGTCACTGCAGGCAAACCCGACTTGCGGGATCGCGCTATCGGTCAGCATGCTGGAAATGGCAAAGGCCGGAATCAGGAAAGCCAGAATCAGCACAAAGTACTGCACGACCTGCGTCCATGTGATGCCCTTCATGCCGCCAACGACCGCAAAGAAACCCACGATGAACATGCCAATGATCACGCCGCCGTAAAGCGGGACTTCGAGGAACCTCGAAAACACGACCCCGACGCCTTTCATCTGGCCCGCCACGTAGGTTATCGAAACAAAGATCGCGCAGATCGCGGCCACGATTCGCGCCGTTTCGCTGTAGTATCTGGCACCGATAAAATCCGGGACCGTGTAGTGGCCAAACTTTCGCAGGTAAGGGGCCAGTAACAGGGCAAGCAGCACGTAGCCTCCTGTCCAGCCCATCAGGTAGACGCTGCCATCGGATCCGGCAAAACTGATCAGTCCGGCCATCGAAATGAACGAAGCCGCACTCATCCAGTCGGCGGCGGTGGCGGCACCGTTGGCGATCGCCGGTACCCCCTGCCCTGCGACATAAAAGCCCTTTGAATCTTTCACGCGGCTACGCCAGCCGATGTACAGATACAAGGCAAATGTCAGGATGACAAAGCCGAATGTCCAGTAGCTTGCGGGATCAGCGACGGCCAACAGATCGATGGAAATCAGGTCAACGCTCATGGGCTATTTGTCCGCCCCGTGGTTTTTGTCGATGCGATCCATCAGCAGTGCGTAGACCAGCACCAGAATCACAAAAGTAAAGATCGAACCCTGTTGGGCGATCCAAAATCCAAGCCCAACCTTGCCGATGCGAAACGCGTTCAGTTGGTCAACATACAGAATGCCGCCGCCGATGGCGACAAGAAACCAGATCGCCAAGAGGATGGAAACCAGCCTCAGGTTGGCTTTCCAATATGACGATTTTCCCGTCTTCAAACTTTGATTCATAAAGTCTCTCCAATGCGGGAGTATTTTGTGTCCCGGCGGGTAGCATTGCAAGCAAAAGCCGAAATAATATCGCCGACTTTGGTAACCCTTCGGAAATTCAGTAAACAGGCAAAATCTATATGGATTCATCTTCATCCACAAAAGCGATGCGACTTCTCTCACCGCTACGCAGCAGCACCGGCCAGAGCACTTCATTGGATTTGGCTGGCGAGCAGTTGGAGCACTTCGGTATCGATCCGGCAAGCGATTACGGTAAGTCGCTTCAGGGCGTTGTGCAAAGACTCTACGAGGCCCACTCGGATATCGATGCGCTCTGGCAAGCCGCGATGGCGGAGATGAATGACCTTTCGCAAGGCGACCGCATCAATCGCTTCAACTCGCTGAAGTTTCTCTCGTTCCAACTGGCAAAGATGCTCGACACGGTACAGCATCCATTTCGAAAATCTTACCAGTCACTGGGCTATTCAGGGGAAACCTGTAGCGCCAAAGGCCCCTACGCTGTTTTTGACAACGTGACGGCGATTTTCAGCGCCACGCCAGTGATCTCGCGAACGGCCACCTACATCTACGCCTGCGCCGAATGGATCGCCGATGCCTTCAAAGGCAAAGAGCTGATGCTTGAGATTTACTCGCGGCTGCTCAACCCTACCAGCGTTTGCCTGGCAAATCACATTGTGGACCTCGAAGCCGGTCCCTACGCCGCCGAGTACCTTGCCTGGAACTTCAATAGTGGCATGGCGGCGATCGATGCCACGCTTTCGCACGTGCTTGGCCGCGACGATATTCTGATCACCAGTCGCAACATTTATGGTGGAGCTTACCAACTGATTCACGACTGGTTTGCCAAGCCCGGAAATCTGGATATCGCTGTCGAGACGTTTGACGGTTATACGGCTGACGAATTTAGCGAATGCCTGGCCGCTACCCGCGAAAAATATGCCGATCGACTGGCGCAGGGACGAAAGATCTATGTCTATCTTGAATCACCCTGTAATCCGCACGGTTATGTCGTCAACGTTGCCACGATTTGCCGGCGTGCTCACGATGAAGGCCTGATCGTGATGCTCGACGCGACGGTGGGAACTCCGATGCTGTACCGTTCGCTTGCCAGGGAAGATTCCCGCGAGCGGCCCGACTACACGATTCATGCCTACACCAAAGACCTTAGCGGTAGTGGCGGCGTGATCGCTGGTTGCGTGATCGGTCGCAATGAAAACATGTTCATCCCCAAAGGTGAATCGGTTGGCGATCACTCATGGGATCAGACCATGTTCTGGAATGTCTACTACGTCAAAGGCGCGTTTCTGAATGCCGATGCGGCGTTTGAAGTTCTTCAAGGGATGAAGACGTTGACCGCAAGGATGCTGCGAAAGTGCATCAACACTTTGATTCTTTCCCGTTTCCTGAACGGGCACCCGGACATCGAAGTCAAATGTAGCGCCAACGAAGACGACGATAATTCGGAGTTTCGCAAGCGCTACATGTATCTGGAATTGCCGGCACCCCTATTCACCATCAGCGTAAAAGGCACCACCGACAAAGCCTTCAAGCGATTCTTCGATGCTTTGTCGCCAACGTTTGCTCACATGATTTCGCTGGGTCAAACGAATACGATCGTCAGCTGTCCGTCACTGACGACGCATTCGGAGCTTGACGAAGCGGCGCTCGCCAAAGCCGGGATGGATGCGACGACGATTCGATTTGCCGTCGGCGACGAAAATCCGGCTGACTTGCTGAATCATCTCGTTAGCGCCGCAAGAGCAACGCTTGACCACGAGGGAGATGAGTACTCGTCAAGGTTCCCTTCTCCCGAAGAAGCCGCTGCATTGGTCCGCGACACTTATGTCGATGTGCACCGCCGTCACGTCGAAGCGCAGGCTGAAGGTATCAATTACTAACGGCGCTATTTGGGCAGCTTGCCGGATCAAGGTTTGATCCGGCGTTGCCTGAAGCAGGCGGGCCTGCGGGCCCTTTCGATTCTTGTTCAAGATGCGTTGGTCGTCAGCGGCGGGCTCAGAATTGCTCGCTCGCGCTGGTTGGCCTTTTACGCGTTGGTTGGCCTTTTACGCGCTGGTTGGCCTTTTAGTGAACGGACTGAGCGGTCCGCTCCTGATTCCGAGACGGCTGCGATTGACTGCCCAACAACTCGGCAAGCCGATCCTGTCGGTAACCAAAAATCTTCATCAGGTCCGGCATCACAAACAATTTGTGGACCACAGATCCGAACCGGGGAATGTAGTGGACTTCGTCGCGGGCCAGCGTTGTGTCCGCGTCGATCGCTTCAAAGGTGTGCTCGTGGTGCCAACGCTTGTAGGGTCCCCACAACTGCTGGTCAACAAAACGAAATGGAGGCTCCCAGGCTGCGATCTCGGTTCGCCACTTGATCGGTAGGCCGTGCAGCTTGAGCCGATAGTCAATCAGCGCTCCGGCCTCCATCTGAATCGGAAGCGGAGTCACGATCCGGAACTGGAGAAAGTCCGGTGTGATAGCTTCGAGGTTTTCGGCTCGCGAAAAAAAATCGAAAGCCTCCTCGAGTGACCGATTGAGAACCAGTTCCGCCGTCAGGATGTAGCCTTGGTCGGGATGGGGTTTGATGCGAATGGATTGGGAGGTCATGGAAACCGTGTAGAATTTGATCCAAAAGTCTGGATTCGTAGAACCGTCAGCGAACGTTCTGATTAACGGAATCTTGTCGGGCCAGGCCTTTAGAGTCTATTTTTTCCGGGAAAGTAGTTGATTCATGAGACAAACAGAGCCATTTGTGCTGGTATTGGGGACGGGAAACAAAAAAAAGCGAGGAGAGCTGGAGTTTCTGCTTTCTCCCTACCAGCAGATTCAACTCAGGACGCTTGATGATTTTCCGGATTCGATTGAAGTTGCGGAAACGGGTGCGACGTTTGGGGAAAACGCTGCACTAAAAGCGTGCGAGCAGGCGGTCGTATTGTCACAGTACGTTCTGGGGGAGGATAGCGGGATCTCGGTTCAGGCGCTCGATGGTCGACCGGGTATTTACTCGGCCCGCTACTCCGGCGACGGTGCCACCGACGAATCCAATCGTGTCAAGATGATCGAAGAAATGAAAGGCGTTCCTGCGGACAAGCGAACCGCCTGGTACACCTGCCACATGACGCTGTCCGATCCCGAGGGCAACGTGTGCATTGACTGTGAAGGCCGCTGCTATGGACGGATCATCGACCATGGCAGAGGCGACGCTGGATTTGGCTACGACCCGCTGTTCGAGATTCCCGAATACTCAATGACCTTTGCCGAGTTGGGCGATGAAGTCAAAGCGGTTTTAAGTCATCGGGGCCGTGCCAACAGGATCTTTCTGCCAAAGCTTCTTTCGCTGATCGCAAAATTGCAACAGGAAAGTTAACGCTTGGCCCTGACAATCGCCACCGCGTCACTGGAAGGCGTTCTTCCATAGATCAGATAGCTTGCGTCGCGATAGATAACATGCCACGGTAACTCTCGATCTTCAACGCCGGCGGCAAGTTTTTTGCAGATTGGCGCAGTTGTGGGAACGAGGATAAAGT
Organism: uncultured Pirellulaceae bacterium; assembly: GCA_937928555.1. GTDB lineage: Bacteria > Planctomycetota > Planctomycetia > Pirellulales > Pirellulaceae > Mariniblastus. The sequence continues at coordinate 21,922 of CALFWR010000059.1, read as the reverse complement.
CGGTAGGGTATCGGTCGAGAATTTGTTCCCAGTTATCCCAAGCGCGGTAAAACGAGACGGATTCCTCGACGGCACCTTCGGGGTAGGCGGCTTCGTAACGACTGTCGATGCTGACTTTGATTTTTGGATACATTCTCCAAGAAACGTAGGCTCCGGCAGCGAATGGAACCATCATGTTGCCCTGGATGCCTTTTTCCTGCAAAAAGTTCATCGCTGAAACGGGATAGAGCGGAGCACCACGCAGTCGCGCGGTGCGGACTTCCGGAGTTTGGATCGCGCCAAATTTTGCGTTGAAGGAAATCGCCATCGCGATCATGGCAACCGCCACGCTCAAACGAACCAGCAACCTGCGGCTCGAAGGCGAGACCTGCGTCAGGCTTTCGCGAAGCTCCGTTTGCGCCAGCATACCGGGGACAAAGCAGATCCACGTCACGGCAAAAATGGAAACGTGTCGGATATGCCGGGCTGCCAGAATCGCGGTCAGTCCAACGATTGCGATCGGGAAAATGTACTTCCACATGGACGCCAGAAGCTCCCGTTTTGTGGCGGCCGTTTTGTTCTTTTCGCCAACAATCATCAGGCTTGTCACCAGCCAGATCAGCACCGCAACGCCATACATTGATAGCAGTGACATGTTGGGGCTGTGCCAGATCGGCAACCATTCGCCGATCAGTTCACGCTTCATCCGCACTGCTCGAATCAGATAGGGGATGTACGTCGTTCCCCAGGGATTGATGCACAACAGCAACGGTGCCAAGCCCAACAAGCCAAACAGATGCGCGATTTGCCGGATGGCTTGGGAGCGGGAACCGGTTCGAATCGACTGGTCAATCAGACGCCACGCAGTGTAAATTCCGAAGATCCCCAACCCGGCAACCACGCCGCCGTGTAAATTGCACCACAGCAGGATCATGATCGGCCAGACCCAAATCCATTTCTTGCATCCCGCCTGATCGCGTCCGATCATCCAGAATTGAATGGCAAGGAACAACAGTGTGAACATCTGGGCGCGGACGTTGGTGAATCCCGTGTAACCACCAACGCAAATCGCCACCGGGGCCAGCAGGCAGATGGTCAAAAATTGACCTTGGCTTTTTTGCGAAGCAAAGTAACAGGCAAAGCAAATCGCAAAGGTGATCAGGTACTTGAGGATCATCAATCCGGTATGGCCAAGCCCCGATTTGACGATCGTGAAAAAGTGAACCGCGCCGGTGCCCCACTCGTGATGAACCACCGGATCGAGTGTCGGTGTGTATGCGAATGTGCCGCCGGTCGGCACCGCGGCGGTGTTCCAGATTTCCCGAAACAGAGCCATCTGGTGGAACAGGTCCAGATCGACCACCGTGTTGGCAGACGCGACCGCAAGCACGCCTGCGAGAACGGCAAAGGCAACGATCAACCTTTCGGATCGGCTGAGTGTGCCCTGTTGTTCGGGCGCAACCTGGGCGATCGAATCGTGCCGGGAAGATGGCAAGTCACCGCCGTCGGTTGAACGTTTTTCGGTCGTCATGAAAGTGTCGCAGCGCTTTTGGGTCGAAACCAGCCAGGGCCTATTGCTGTTGGGGAAGGGTCGACGGTGCGCCCGCGTTAAAACTCACTTCCGGGAAAACGCTTTCGGTTGACGTTTGGCTTTTGCCCGTAATCGCGGTTTCGATATGCGGTTGGCCAAGCCCCTGTTGCTGATGGATTCGCAAAATGTGAGAGCGAATAAGGTGGGGCATCCACATGGCGTACTCCACAAGCTCCAAAAAGGCCGCATGATCAAATGGTTTGCGAATCACGAACTCGTTGCGGTTCCTGCCGGGTCGGCTGATGACGTCCGCCCCCTGGCATTGGGATGTGTAGAGGAAGGGGATGTCGGAGGCTTCGGGGACGGCATGGATCAGGTTGGCAAGACTGACGCCGGTGTCTGCCGCCAGACGGACGTCGGCAATGACCAGATCAAACGAATCGCGTGTGACGGCTTTAATGGCTGCATTGCAATCGTGGGTGACTTCGACGCAGTGGTCTTTGGTCCGCAATAGCGTCTCGATATTGGCGGTGGCAATGGGGTCGCGGTCAACCACAAGAATCGCGGGTTGGATAAAAGATTTGAATTGATCCACGGCCTTGCTCAGGTTTGCTTTGTCCGCCAATCCGTTGGGTGGTTGAGCAGAATCCAGTCCTCTGGATTTACCACGACGCGGTGACTCAACCTCCAGCAATATCGACGACCTGTTCGCAAAAGTTTGCGATAAAAGCGAGGTCGTATGCAATCGTTACGATTGGAGCATTGCGAAAGCTTGATGGGCAGTGGCGCCGAAAGCCCGGAATGTGCGGGAGCCAAGCCCGATGACTACCGTTGTGCTGAGTCGCGCGTGTAACCAGTTGAGCACCGTCGTCGACATTCCGCTTGCGTTATCGCGGCCCAGCATCGATCTGTCAGTCCGCTGGCGAGTGTTGTGCGGTTTATGGGGACCGTACAAAAGTTAAAAAGCAACCCCGTTTCGTGTGTCCGAGAATTGCGACGTTCCGACGAATTACTACCAGAGTCCAGCTCCCCGCTGTCGTCACAACAGAAGTGGGATCATGGCCGCTTTGGCCAAAGGACTCGATTTCGTTCTGCTTTGGATCCAATGGTCCCGAAACACAAAACACACACTTATGCGCTTGCGAAAGCGTTGTCATTTATTTGCCGACCCGGACCACGGCAGAGCATCGGCTTTGCTGCGCTACGGATAGCCTGATCAGGGCGGTTCCACGAGATTTGAATATAGGAGGAATGAGGATGTTGAAAACATTTTCATCTGCATTCGTTGTTGTTGCGATGTTGGTCTGCAATGTTGCCATGGCTCAGGATTGTGGTTGTGCTGGCGGAGCTATTTCCGGTGGTGCATTCGGTGCCCCGGCAGCGGCGGGTGGCTTTGGGAATTTGGGAATCTTCCAGAGCGCTCACGACAGTAACTGCGGCCGCAAGATCGGCAACTCACAAGCGGCAGCGCTGTGGTCGGGATACTGCACCGAAAATTGCGGCTATAACGGGCCATCAGGTGGCTGCAGTTTCCTCGGTGGCCTCAAGGGCGGGCACGGCGGATGCGGTGGTGGTGGAGGATGCTCCAGCGGAATTGGCGTTGGTGCCTTTGGGTATCCTGCGGCATCAGGCTGCGGTGCTTTGGCCGGCGGTGGATTTGGTCACCGGCACCGATGTGGATTGCGCAAGTCAGGCGGTTGCGGTCTGCGTAAAGCTGGCGGTTGCGGCGGTGGACTACATGGCCCGTTGAAAGCAAAAGGCGGCTGCGGACTGTTCAGCAAAATTTGCCGCAAGAAAAGCCAGCAATCCAGTTTCGTCTACGTTGACTCATTCGCATCGAGCGGGTGCGGCGAGTGCGGTGGCTATTTTGACTACGCGGTTGGAGCCGAGTACGGCACCGAGGGTTTCCAAAGCGACTTTGCCGGTTCGGTCACAAGCTGCTGCGGCGGTTGCGGAGGCTAAGGCAAATCCGCTGGATCGAACGTCGGTTTACTCTCACGTCCGAGTGCCGATGTCCCAAAATTATTGACGGTGCTGAAATCTGAAGCACTCGTTCTTCTGGCAAAATGAAAGCCAGCGTCTCTCTGACGCTGGCTTTTTTAATTCATCCGGGTTGGTTACCGGTGAACATCATTCGGGCCATGGCATCGACAACAATCGAAGTAGGGTTCGCCAGAATTCCTTCTGTACCCGAAAAGGATTTCTGGCGAATCACAATACGGCGCAGGGCATTGAAGTACTGCCAAAGAATCTGCCTGAATCGTCGCCAAGCAAACAACACGCCATTGGCGCATTTGCCGTGCCAGTGAGATGATCGTCAACTTATAACGAAAAGAATCTTGCCCATTTTTTGCGGCATTTCTGTCTGTTTTTCGCGACAGATATCTTTCTGAAAAAGCAAAAGCGGGCCGAAACGCACAGACAAAAAGCGTGCCATAACTTTCGCTTATTTCGGTCGAAATCTTTTTCCAAACGTCCGGTTGTGGCTTACCGCCGGTGCCTTGACGATGGCTGCCCGGTTTAGCGTCAAAGGCGACGATTCGATTCTCATCGCTGGAACATCGTGCTGATCTTTTCGTGTCGCATTTTCTGATCTGAACCGCACCGTGTCATGCCGCCGGTTTGCGAACTGGCGCCGTGATTTTGTATTTGGGCTGTGAGAAAAGTCCATCCTTTATGAGAGGCAATAATGTCAATCAAACTGAGTTTTTTCGCGATTCTGATCGCATTCGCAGGAGTCACTTCTGCCACTTCCGCCCAGCAGACGTTTGGCACCTACACGCAGGGCTGTGCCAGTTGCGCCGCCGCTCCGTCACCCTTTGCGGTGTCGAACCCGTCTGATTCGGTTGCGACGACGCAGACCTATGCGGACTATGTTCCGCAGCCACATGCGTCGGTTCCCGTTTACCACTCGCAACCGGTCACCAACATTGTTCCGACGGGAACTTTTACGTCAGCGGTCTATCCGCCGCTTGAAAGCTCCACGGTGACAGCGACATCGACCCCGGTGCAAACCTATGCGACTTATGGTGCGCCGGTTGCGTCGGTCAACTCTTTGCCGGTGGGAACTTTTACTTCCGCAGTCGCCCGCCCGTTGGCGACGCCGGTCAGGACGTATTCCGCAGTGCCTTCGACGCCTTCGCCGGTTGTTTACTCGTCGCCGCGACCAGTGGCTTCGACCTACCGTGGCGCTTCATCTTCCGGACTTGCGCAGTACAAAGCGCAGCGTGCTGCCAGCGGCAGAGTTCGCGGCCATATCGGCGGAAGTCTCGGTGGCGCAGCCTGTGAAGGCGTTGGCTGGTCAAGTTCTTCGCCGCAGCGCGCGATCGAGCAATGCTGCTATTGGGGCCAACGGACACCGACGCAGATCGGAGTCAGTCGCGGGGCCGACGGCGTCTGGTACGCCTGTGTGCTCTACCGCTAGGAAGCAGGCAGCTCTTCAACTCTTCGCAAGTGAATCTGCGAAAATTGTGACATGGCGTGTCTGACTTTCACGAGCCGCACCGCTTCATGACTCAAGCAGGAGATCGGGTACAATCCGGTCTCCTGTTTTTTTCTGGCGTTTGACGATGCCTCTTCGACTAACCGGCAAAACAAGTGACTTTCTCAAGATCGGTGTCGCAGCGGCGGGACGCGGTGACTTGAAGACTTTAACTGGCATCGCCAAACTCAAGCCTGAGTGGTTCCAAAGAATCGGCTCGCACGGCCGCACAATGCTCTGGGAAGCTTCCCACCGCGGCAAACTCGAAGCCGTCAAGTTCCTCGTCGAACGCAATTCAAACATCAACGCCCACGGGACGCATTACACGCCGTATTTCGTCGAAGTCAGTTGCTACTGTATTGCCGAATTCAAGAGACACAAACCCGTCGCCAAGTTCCTCCTGGATGCCGGTGCCAAATTGAACATCCATACCGCTGCGTTTCTGGGACAAACCGAAGAAGTCAAAAAATACCTTGCTCGAGGCAATCGCCAGTTGCACCTTGGCCATCCTCAACACGTGATGCTGCCCTCGGGAGAGACGCATGACTTTGCTCTGGCCAAAACCAAATGGTCGACGCCTCTCTGCTACGCGCTGCGGGGCGGGAGCGTTGAAACGGTTGAATATCTGATCGGAGAAGGTGCCATCATCCCGGGTTTTGATGAACAGATGTTTATCGCCGCCGACGACAACGTCGAAATGATCAGGTTGCTGCTTGAAAATGGTGCTGACAAGCGGTATGCGCCCCGTGTGGTCCCTGACCAAAGCCCACTGCACCGATTGCTGGAGACCTGGGACATTCGCATGGGGCAGAAAGAACTGAACGATGAATTCGTTTATCTTTGCCGCGGCGACCGGGGCGGGAATCCGGAAACGGTCCGTGAAATGTTGCGTGCTGGCGCGAATGTGAACCATCAGGACCATAAAGGCAAAACGGCTTTGCACCGTGCAGCTAAAGCCGGGTTTGTCGAAACCGTCCGCGTTCTTTTGGAGGCCGGGGCATCCGTTTATATCCGCGACCAAAACGGAAAGACCCCGCTGTTCGACGCTGCCAACTCGACAATCAAAAATCGCGACAACCTGGCAGCGGTCAACAATTTGCTGGTCGAAGCGGGCGCTGACTCCAACGCCGAAAACCCGAAAACGTGACGAAATCAACAAAGCGTTCAATTGGGTCGCGCAATGGACCGCCGTTGATGGTCCTGTGTTTCGCTGTCAGGAGCCCGCGTTTGTTTCGTTTTTGAGACAATATCCAATTTTGGGAACTTCTGCGAACACCCCCGCGTCGCAGAACCGTATCGGCTATAAAACGGGAATCAGATCATTAACTAAAAGGCATCCTCATGCTACGTGCACTGGTTGTTGTATTGCTTTCGTTGACAGTGGTGCTGTCGACTGTTGTGAGTTCAGGGTTTGGGATGCATGAAAAAGACGAAGATCGTGATCAGCTTTGGAAGGCTGTGCAGAACGCTCGCGATGCCCGTTTGCCGAAAACAGCCATCGAAAAACTGAACCAAATTCACGAATTGGCGGTTGCCGATAAAGACTGGCCCGAGGCAACGTATGCCCGTTGTCTCCAGTTTCAAATCGAAGGCCAGATCAACCAACCGGTCCAGCAATACGTCATCCGGCAACTCCAAAAAGCGATTCCCGCAGCGCCCGAGCAAATGCAGCCGATGATGAAAGTCATGCTGGCGGAGTACTATTTCAATTTCTATATGAGTAACGTCTGGCGGTTTAATCAGCGCAGCCAAACCGCTGCCAAGGCATCTGATGATTTCGAGACCTGGGATTTGACTCGCATTCTCGATGAGGTCGATCGAAATTTTCAGGATGCGTTGGCGGATTCCGAAACCCTTAAACAGATTCCCGTCGGGCAATACAAAAAGCTTACTCAGGCCGGCGACATCTCGGACGCTCACCGCCCTACCCTGTTTGACTTTTTGGCGTTCGAGGCGATCGGGTTCTACTCACGCGACGAGCAGTTCCTCCGCCAGCAGGGTGCCTTTGAAATCAAATCGGACGGACCGGTATTTGCGTCGACCGAGGAATTCCTTGCGTGGGAACCGGTGACCGATGACGTCGATTCTTTTACGCTGCGGACGGTGAAGACGCTTCAGGATCTTCTGCGATTTCATCAAAGCGACGATGACAAGACGGCTCTGCTTGACGCGGAGCTACATCGGCTTGCGTTCGCCCGGCAACTCGCCGCAGGAAGCGAAGACGAAACGATTGCTCGCTATCGGGCGGCGCTGACGCGATTCATTGACGACAATCGGGATCATCCGCTGTGCAGTTTGGCCTACGCCCGGCTGGCGGCAAGCTACAAGGCGAAAGACGAATGGGTCAAAGCTCACGAATTGGCTAGTCAGGGCAAGCGGCTTTTTGAAGACAGTCGCGGCGGCAGGGAGTGTCACAATCTGATTCAACAGTTGACCGCCAAAGATTTTTCGATCAACACCGAAAGGAATTTCAGTGGCAAGGTCGTGATTGATGTCGACTATCGAAACGTCGATCGGCTCTGGTTTCGGCTTGTCCCATTCGACTTCGAGAATTGGGGTCAGTGGGGTCGGCGTCGCACGCCTCAGAATCTTCCGCCACATGAAACCGAAACCTTGATCAAGAAAGCACCTGCCGCGTCGTGGTCGGTTGACTTGCCCGCCACTGCGGACTTCAAGCGACGAACTGAAGCGGTGCCCGCCGATGTTGATGTGCCGTCGGGCTGCTATGTTCTGATCGCCAGTTCACGAGAGGACTTTGCCAAATCACGAGACGGGTATGCGAAAATTGCCCTGGCCGAAGTTTGGGTCAGCCAGCTCGCCGTGGTGGTGCGGTCGGGATTGGAAAGCGGTGCGGGGGTTCAGGTGTTCGATGCCCAGTCCGGAAATCCGATCGCGGGGGCAGAAGTTTTGACCGCTCAATGGAAACGCAATGGACGCAGCAGCAGCGAAACCAATCGGGCCCGGACAACGACCGACGAAAATGGGATGGCCTTTTTCAAGGCGACTGGTAACAGTTGTAAAATCTTGGTCAAAAGCGGCGATCAAAAGCTTGGCATCGTGGAAAACCCGCGTGGGAATTCGCGGCAAAAAAGTCGGGCAACTTCCAGGACGATTTTTTTTACGGATCGGGCAATCTACCGACCGGGCCAGCAAATCCAGTTCAAAGGCATCTGTCAACGGACGAACCCTGACGCGGGCCAGTATGCGACTTTGGCCAACAAGTCTGTGGACGTTGTACTGCACGACGCCAACGGCCAGCAAGTGGAACGCCGGACGTTTCGCAGCAACGAGTTCGGCTCGTTCGCCGGAAGCTTTACCGCGCCGCGGAATCGCGTGACCGGGGGGATGCAGATCAAGGCTTTGGGCGTGCCCGGGAGCACAACGGTTCGGGTCGAAGAGTACAAGCGGCCAAAATTCTTTGCAACGCTTGAGAAACCGAAAGACGCGTTTGCCCTTGGCCAAAAAGTAACCGTCAACGGCAAGGCCACTGCCTACACGGGGTCCGCGATCGACAGCGGAAACGTCGACTGGCGAGTCGTGCGGACGGTCCGCTATCCGGCGTGGTGCTACAGTCGTTATTGGGGCGTGCCGTTCGGTAGTGAGCAGCAGGAAATTGCCAATGGGAAAACCACAACTGATGCCAACGGCAGCTTTGATATCGAATTCGTGGCCCAGGCTGACAATTCGATCGATCGCAAGTACCAACCGGTCTTTCGCTTCGTCGTCTATGCGAGCGTGACCGATGGCGCGGGTGAAACGCGATCGACAGAACAGTCAACGAGCATCGGTTACACTTCGCTTGAAGCCCGGCTGGACGTCAAGGACTGGCAGACCGCGGGCACTGATGTGGCGTTTGATGTTGCCGTTGAAACGCTTGACGGCGAAGGCCAGCAGGCCATGGGCAAGCTGAAGATTTACCGGCTCAAGTCGCCTGAAAAAGTGCATCGCAAGGGGGTCAATTCAGCTCGCGGTCGTTCCAACGGTGGCAAGGTCGCGAAAGACCTTTCGGATATCCGGTCGTGGGAACTGGGGGAAGTCGCGATTGAAAAGGACGTTGCCACTGTCGGTGAGGGTTCGGCAAAAATTGCCGTTGGCCTGGCAGCGGGAGCTTACAAGGCTGTCTTTGAGACCAGTGATCCGGGTGGCAACGCGATTGTTGCCGAAAGCACGCTCGTTGTGCACGATCCGGCAGCGGAAAAGTTCAACGTCAAAGTCCCATCGTTCTTTCAGGTCCAATCGCAGTCCGTGGAAGTCGGCGAGAACCTCAACGCTGTGTTCGCGACCGGTTACGAATCGGGGCGTGCGTGGGTCGAAATTGAACATCGCGGAAAAATCGTCAAATCATTCTGGACCAAGCCCGATTCGACGATTGAGAAAATCTCTTTTCCGATCGAAGAAAAACACCGTGGCGGATTGCAGCTCAAGGTCACGTTCGTTCACGAGAATCGTGTTTACCTGCAGGCCCAGCGAATCGATGTGCCGTGGTCGAACAAGAAGCTTCAGGTCAAGTGGGAGCATTTTGTTTCCAACCTGCAGCCAGGCGGCAAAGAAACCTGGACCGCCGTGATCAAGGGGCCCGATGCACAGAACGCGGCCGCTGAAATGGTTGCGACGCTTTATGACGCGTCACTGGACGCGTTTGTGGCTCATCGGTGGCAGGAGCAGTTTGGGTTCTATCGGGACAATTCCCGCGTGTCGTTGCGGTCGTTTAATCGGTTGCAATATTTTCAGGTCGTTCATAATCACCAGGATTCCGACTACCGGTCTGGTGGTGGTCAGTATCGTCACTTTAACCATCAGCTTGGCCTGCATTCGCTTCAAGGTTCGATGGGCATCATGAGTCGCGGCGGATTTCAAACGATGAGCTTTGGCGCTCGAACGAGGATGACCGGGATGAGGACGGCGCAATTGGCAGACGCTCGGGGGATGGATTTTGAAAACGCCGAAGGCATGATCATGGATAGCGCGGTGGCCGACGGTGCGCGTATGCGAAAAGGAAGAATCGGAGGGGGACTTGCCTCGGACGAACCCCCGGCTGTGGATAGTGGTGTTAATCTGGAGCAGGTTTCTCCGCGGAAGAATTTGCAGGAAACAGCGTTTTTCTTTCCGCAACTTCAAGTCGACGCCGACGGTATCGTGCGGATGGAGTTTGAGATTCCCGAAGCCCTTACCAAATGGAACTTTAATGGCTTTGCCCACGACAGCGAACTGCGTTCCTGTTTGTTGAGCGATGAAATGACGACCAGCAAGGACCTGATGGTTCAGCCGAACCCGCCCCGGTTCCTCCGCGAAGGGGACTTGCTGGAGTTTTCGGTCAAGGTCACCAATCAGTCCGATGAGGCGCAGTCGGGAACATGCCGATTGGCTTTGGCCGATGCCCGCACGGGTGATTCGGTGGACGAAAGTTTTGGTAACGTTGAGCTTGATCGGTCTTTCGACGTCCCGGCGCGGCAATCGCGAACGCTGTTTTGGAAGCTGAATGTTCCCGACTACGTGGGCGTGTTGACCTACAAGGCAATCGGCGGAAACGCGGCGGTCTCCGACGGCGAAGAGGGGTTCCTGCCGGTGCTGTCTAGGAGAATCCTTGTCAAAGAAAGTCTTCCGCTGCCGATTCGTGGCAACCAGACGAAAACGTTTGAGTTCAAGTCATTGCTCAACGCGGCGTCAAGCGATTCGTTGCAGACCCAGTCGCTGACCGTTCAGGTGGCTTCGAACCCGTCGTGGTACGCGGTTTTGTCGCTGCCGTATCTGATGGAATACCCGCACCAATGCAGCGAACAGGTATTCAATCGGCTGTACGCGAACTCGTTGGGGCAGCACATCGTGGCCAGCGATCCACGAATCGATGCGGTGTTCAAACAGTGGCGTGCGACTGACGCGTTGGACAGTCCGCTTGAGAAAAATGAAGACCTGCTCAACGTGATGATCGCTGAAACGCCGTGGCTTCTGGACGCGAAAAAGGAAAGCCAGGCTCGACGCGATGTCGGAATTCTGTTTGATCGAAATCGGATGAAGGCAGAAACCAATCGTGCTCTTGAGCAGCTTTCCGGGATGCAGCTGGGCGACGGGGCGTGGCCGTGGTTTCCCGGCGGACGGGCCAGCGACTACATCACGTTGTACGTCGTGACCGGTTTTGGCAGACTGCGACATCTGGGCGTGGAAGTTAACGTCAGACCGGCACAGCGCGCGATTGATCGAATCGACTGGTGGCTGGATCAGCAGTACAAGCGAATCGTTCGCGATGAACGATTGGACGAAAATAACTTGACCAGCACGGTTTGCCTTTACCTTTACGGGCGCAGCTTTTTTCTGAAAGATAAACCCGTCGCGGATTCGTACCAGGCGGCATTCAATTACTTTGTCTCTCAGGCAAAGCAGAATTGGGCGAAAGTGGACCATCGTCAATCGCACGGCCATGTTGCGTTGGCATTGCATCGGATGGGCGATCGTGTGACGCCACCGCAGATTCTCGAAAGTCTTACCGAACGTAGCGTTCAGGAAGATGAACTGGGAATGTATTGGCGAGAAACGGAACGTTCGTGGTGGTGGTACAGGGCTCCGATCGAAACGCAGGCTTTGATGATCGAAGCCTACGAGGAGATTGCCCGTGATCCTGGCAAGGTTGAAGAGCTGAAGATTTGGCTGCTCAAGCAGAAGCAAACGCAGAACTGGAAATCGACCAAGGCAACTGCGGATGCGTGCTACGGTTTGTTGCTGCGTGGCACAAGTCAGCTTGCTTCCACAAAGTTGGTCGATGTGAAGCTTGGTGGCGATGTGATCAAGCCCGAGGATGTTGAGCCCGGGACGGGGTTCTACGAGCAGAAGTTCATCCGCGGCGAGGTCAAGCCGGAGATGGGCAAGATCGAGATGAGCAAGTCCGATGACGGAATCGCCTGGGGCAGTGTGCATTGGAGTTATCTGGAAGACGTCGGCAAAATCAAGCCATATCAGGGGACGCCGCTGACGTTGAACAAGGGCTTGTTCATCAAAAAGAACACCAAAAAAGGGCCGGTGATTGAGCCTGTCACCGGGCCGGTTTCTGTCGGCGACGAGTTGGTGATGCGTGTTGAGGTCCGGGTTGATCGGGCGATGGAGTTTGTCCACTTGAAGGACTATCGCGGCAGCGGAACCGAGCCGGTGAACGTTTTGTCACAGTACAAGTACCAGGACGGGTTGGCTTATTATGAGTCAACCAGGGACACCGCCAGTCATTTCTTTATTGATTACTTGCCGCGTGGGACGTACGTGTTTGAGTATTCGGTTCGCGTGCAGCATCGCGGGAAGTATCAAACGGGAATTGCCGAGCTTCAGTGTATGTACGCGCCGGAGTTCAACAGTCATTCGGCAAGCGTTGAGATATTGGTGGAGTGAGTCGCGGTTCACTTGTGCGGCGACGTGACCTGCCAATCGAAAGAGCCTGGTAGACTGTTTCGTCTGGATTTACATTCAAAGTAGCACGCCTCTGGGAGGCTGTGAAAACTCGCCCCGGCGAGGCGGTGATTTTATTCAACACAACGTCAATGCTCTCCCTTTTTTAATCCGGGTTAATACCAGAGGCCCGCAACCCTCCCCGGCGGTGAACCGCCGACCTTCCCGGTGGGAGGGTAATCGGAAAAATCTCAGCGTTGGAGAGTCGAGCGACGTAACTGACAATCCTGACTCTTGGCCGGCTCGGCGATTAGTTCTTCTGGAGCTTGAGCGGATGGTCGGCTTTGGGGTCGTCCACGGCGATCGAAAGTTTGCCGTCGAGAATTTGTTCGATGAGACTGCCGACAAGTTCCTTTCGCCATCCGGTGGCAAGCTCAGGGGTCTCGTCAAACTTCATCAAACCAAGACGCCACGCGGCGAAGTTCTTCAGGGCTTCGCTGGTTCCCACGATCGATGGTGCGATCTTTTCTTCGCGGCAAACGATTTTCAGAGCGATGGCGATGAACTGTCCCAACAATCCCAGATTCGCGGACTTGTTTCGCAGGGCTCGTTGAGGATGACGGGCGGTGGGCAGTTCCAGGGCTCGCTCGATGGCTGCGGAGATTTCCGGGATGGCGGATTTTGCGACGCGTTTGTCAAAACCCCGAATGGCTTTGAGCCGCGATACTTCCGATGTTCCCCGCTTGGAAAGTTCCACGATCAGATCGTCGGGGAGCACTCGTTTTGGCAGGCGATCGCGTTTCCTCGCTTCGTCGTCACGCCAGAGCCACAGTTCGCGGACGATTGCAAGTGCCTTGCGGTTGAGGTTGGCTGTACCGGAAACACGCCTCCACTGGGGAGTTTCCAGAATATCGGTCAGACCGTCCTGCCAGGCGTCCATTTCGTCATACATCCACGATGTACGATGCATGGAATCCAGTTTTTTGGAAAGCTTGTTCCAGAGCGGTTTGAGGTGAACAACGTCCTGGATAGCGTATTCCATCTGGCGATCGGTAAGAGGACGTTTTGCCCAGTCGGTTCGCGTTTCGCCTTTGTCGACTGTTTTGCCCAAAATCCGGTGCACAAGATTGGCGTAGGACGCGGGGTACTCGAGCCCAACCATGCCTGCGGCGAGTTGCACGTCAAATAATTGGGCCGGCCATTTGCCAACGGAGCGGAAGCAGAAGTTAAACTCTTCGCGTGCCGCATGGGCGATGCTCACGTGGTCACCCTCGGCGAGGGCTTCCCAGAATGGGGCAGCGGATTCCACTTCGATGGTGTCGATGATCGCGAATTCATCATCGGTGGCCACCTGGACCAAGCAAAGTTCCGGTTGGTAGCGATTTTCGGAAACGAATTCGGTGTCGAATCCGACGAATTGGGAGCTGGCCATTCGGTCACAGAAATCCAGCAGTTGATCCTGATCGTTGATAAACTCGAATTGAGTAGCGGCGGTCATTCGATCCTTTGGGGCCGAGCAAGCGGTCTTGACGTGAAGAGCGTCCGGATTTCTCCTGAAAGTTAGTCTAGGCTACCGCAATTGACGCATTATGAACACAGCCAAATCAGCATCAGCGAACGCTTGCACTGCTAAAGAACAAATCGCCCGGGTGCTGGTGAGCGTTCGAAACGCCGCAGAAGGAGCCATGGTGCTGTCCGCTTGCCACGTGGACATCGTCGACCTGAAAGAGCCACTGCATGGACCGTTGGGCTGTCCTGATTTTTCTGTGGCTCGCGAGTTTAGCCAGTGTTTTGAATCGGCCAAAGATGGAACGGCCTTCAGTATTGCGTTGGGGGAAGTGGCGAACTGTCCTCTTTGGCCCGAGGTTTCGGCCGAAGCTGCCGCAGAAGTCCTGTCCCGATTTGACTTTGCCAAATTTGGTTTGTCGGGTTTGGGCAACGGTGGACATTCCTGGGTGGGGCGATGGAAAGAAGCATTTGCCCGGGTGCCCGAATCGGTAGCGAGGGTGGCGGTGGCTTATGCCGACTGGGAAAAGGCTGCCGCTCCGTCGCCGTTACAGGTCGTGAATTGCGCCGCTGAAGTCAATGCCAGTGTGCTGTTGGTGGATACTTTTGAGAAACGCTGCGGCTTGCTGGATCTGTTTTCGATGCAGCAGATCGGCGAATTGGTCGCCGCGGCGAGGGCGTCGGGGTTGAGGGTTGCTTTGGCCGGATCGCTGTCCGCGCAGCAGGCGGCGCAGTTAAAAGTCGCGTGCGATTTTGTGGGCGTGCGGGGTGCGATTTGTAGCACCGATCGAACGTCGACGATTGATCCAAAACGTTTATTGGAACTGGTGAACGGGGTGTCTCATTTTGGTCACGGTTCGCCAGCTTGAGACGGAACCGATGGACAACGCCGAGTCCGGATGCATGAGGTCTAACCCCGGATTATTCACGAGGCGTGGGCGTGGCTTTTCGCTCAGTCAATGAACACCGTATCAGTCCGAAAAAAGTCCTGTTTTGGAACTCATCAGCGAGGTGAACCGAATTTCCGGAGGCGGTCCAGCTTTGAGTACGTTGGGTGTGACGCAAACCGCAATCAACGCCCGTCGTCGTGAATAATTCCGGTTAAAGGAAGAGAGTTACTGTTCGGGAGTCCGAGTTGTTATGAAAAGATTAAGAGTCAAGAAATCTTCATCATTGAATTTGGCAGAATAGCCTGAGTAAGGATTTTCCTGCTACAAGAACGCTCGGATCGTCCCTATAGTTACTCCGTCGGACATTTGCGAGTCTGATGATTCTTGTTTCATTTCCTCTGACTTATCTTCGAGGTTTCGATGTATTCGAACACTGCTTCTCGACAGCGGCACGGATTTACGTTGGTTGAGCTGCTTGTTGTGATTGCCATCATCGGCATCCTGATCGGGATGTTGCTTCCGGCGGTTCAACAAGTGCGCGAAGCTGCACGCCGCACACAGTGTGCTAATAACATTCGGCAACTGGCCCTTGCCTGTCACAACTATGAAAGTGCCAACATGGCCTTTCCTCCGGGACTGAACGTTCCATTGGATAATGGCAGTGGCGGTACGATCGATGGCGATCGTTTTCCGTTGGTGCAAAGAACTCCCAAAGAGAACCGGTTTGGCTCTTGGATGGTTTGGATTCTCCCATTTATCGAACAGAACAACGTGTTCACACAGTTGGACCTAACGGTTCGTGAACTTGATTTCAACGCAGACGGACGTGACGCGATTGGATCTGAAGTTATTTCTTCGTACCTGTGTCCTTCCGATGTATCGGACACGATTGTGAATCCGTTCGGTGATTTCTGGTTCGGCTGCAACAGCTACTTTGGCGTTGCCGGACAGGAAGGCTGGTTCCTCGCGAATCTGACCAACGACGGAATGCTTTATCACAACAGCGAAGTGACTTTTGGCATGATCTCTGATGGAAGTTCGAACACGTTTTTGATTGGTGAACGGTTTTCAGAGGATCTGGAGTGGCCGGGTTTTCGAACGTTCCGTGGCTGGGCCTGGTCCAGTGCTTTTTCGGCACGTGACTGCATCATCGGTATGCGAGCAGAAGTCAATTACCGTCTTCCACCGGGTTCGGGTCCGAATCCGGGTTTTGATCTGACTGACCTGAAGTTCAATTCTTTCAGCAGTGGGCACCCGGGCGGTGCGAACTTTGCGGCCAGCGACGGTTCGGTTCACTTTATCGGACTTGAGAGCTCTGGTTCATTGGAGCTTCTTGAAAACCTTGCGATTCGTAACGATGGCAACGTGGCCGGCGTGACCAACAACTAGCTGTCACGAATTGATTCATACGGATCGCCAGTGTGTTCGCTGGCGATCCATTTTTTTTAGGAGCCAACCAAGATGCTGAAGAAATCTACGCGATCGGGCGCGATCGTTGTCGCTGGCCTTGCTGTTCTGCTTTTTTCTTGCGTGCCCGGATGTGGTGAAGCCCAGCCGCAACTGACGCCTGCCAAAGGCAAAGTCACCTTGCGTGGCAAACCGCTGAACAAAGTCAAAGTCCGTTTTGTGCCTCAGGATCAGACGATCAAGGGAAATTTTGTTGCGACCGGGATTACCGATGATGACGGCAGTTTCGTCCTCAAGCTCTCTGGCGGTGAGGAATCGCAGTGCCCTGTTGGGCTGTGCAAGGTCACGATCGAAGAAGGACCGTTGCCACCGGAGGCCCGCAAAAAACTGGAGTTTGAAAATGACGGATCAATCATGGACGCGCACATGGCGTCGCTGAAAAACCGTCCGATCCCCGGTTCGCTGAAGCGGTTGACGACCACGCCGCTTTCGTTTGAAGTGAGCGCTGGTCAGGAAGTTTACGACATCGACCTCGAATAGTGTCCGTTGCCGCTGCGTGAAGCGCGGGAACCAGCAATCAGATCTTTGTTGGCGGCCCCTTTTTGCGTGGGCCAAATGGAATCGCTGAAAACGGCGGTGGGCCGCCCTTTCTGATTGCTTTGACGGTGCAAGAAGCTACGTCAAAGGGCGTTTAACGCGGTCAAAAATGGAGAATTGGAGGCGGTTGGTAAACTTTGCCGGTCAGTAAAGCCGTCGTTGTTACGAAGCGGGTTCGTGTTGCGTTTGCAATGCGCGTTGAATCGATAATCGTGTTTTTGAGTTCGGGCTGTGTCGATGATGAGGATGATTTCTGATTCTCTTTTTTATCCGGTCACGGAAAATGAAACGATCTGGACGTTCTCAACTGACATTGATGGGGCTGCTGACGGCATGTGCCTGTATGTCCGTGGTGCTGCTTGCCGGTTGTACGACGAAGACTCGGCCTATCCGTCTTTCCGAATGTGAAGGACAGGTTTGCAGCGAGTACCTTCAGCAGATCAGCAACCCGCGGCTTGATTCGCCAGATGATTTGGAAGAAGTTGACTACGCTGCAGCTCCGATTTCGATTGAGAATTTTGATCAGGTCGCGCCTTGGGATCTGTCACTGGACGAGTGTGTCAGGCTGGCGTTGAAAAACAGCAAGGTCATGCAAAAACTTGGTGGCGTGGTTGTTAATGCGCCTCAGGGTGCGACGACGCTTTACGACCAGGCGATCGCCGAAACCAGTCCACAGGGAGTTGAGGCAGCGCTTAGCCAGTTCGATGCCCAGTTGACGAGCGTGTTCAATTACAACCGTTCCGAGCGAGTATTCAACAACCCGTTTGTCGGCGGCGGTGCGGGAGCCCTGATCAGCAATCGATCCGATTTTCGTTTTGAGGTCAGTAAACCGACGGCTTATGGCGGTACGTTGACGGCGCGAAATTTGACCAACTACGACCGCAACAACTCGCCTGCCAACGCATTCGGCAGTATCTACGATCTGGTTAACCAACTGGAGTTTCGCCAGCCTCTGGCTCGCGGTGCCGGAGCGCAAGTGAATCGCATCGCCGGTCCCAATGCGATTACCGGTCAGTACAACGGCGTCCTGATCGCCCGGATTCGCAGCGATCAGTCACTTGCCGATTTCGAATCTGCGGTTCGTGACCTGATTCGTGACGTCGAAATGAACTATTGGGAACTGTACAACGCGTGGCGGAACCTTGATACGCAATTGACTGCCAGAGATTTTGCCCGTGAGACCTGGGAAAATCGAAAGCTGCGCCTCGATAGCGGCGTGGGCCGACCGGACGATGAAGCCCAGGCGAGGCAGCAGTATTTTACTTTTGAATCGCAGGCTCAAGTTGCCCTTGCCGGTCGTGGTCAGGGGCAGCCGGGTGTGCTTGGTGCTGAAAGAAACCTGCGTCGTCTGATGGGGATCGGTCCCTCTGACGGCCGCGTGATTCGGCCCGCGACCGAGCCAACGGTTGCGCCGGTTGCACTGGACTGGGACGCCAGCCAAAACCAGGCCAAAAATCGTCGTGTCGAGCTTCGCCGGCAAACGTGGTCGGTGCGTCAACGCGAATTGGAGCTGGTCGCGGCCAAGCAGTTGAACAAGTGGAATTTTGATTTGGTGGGAAACTACGGTTGGCGAGGCTTTGGCGACAACCTGTTTGGCAGTCGTGATCGAATCAACGGAAGTGCGGTCGAAGATTTGACCAGTGGTGATCTTGACGACTGGTCGCTTGGCTTTGAGCTCAATGGTCCGCTGGGTCGGCGGTCGGGCCATCTCGCGATCCGCAATGCAGAGCTGAATCTTGTTCGTGAGCGAACGATCCTTGCCGAACAACAGCGGCAGATTGTTCACGACCTTAACGGCGTGTTCACCGAAGTCGATCGCTCGTTTGTGGGAATGCGGTCAAGTTTCAATGCACGAATCGCGTCGCAGGATGAACTTGAACCCAAGCGCAAGCGTGTGGAAGAAGGCCAGGACCAGGTGTTTTTCCTCTTGGACGCCCAGCAGCGGCTAGCGACTGCCGAAAGCGCGCTGCATCGTTCGATTGCAGACTACAATCTCGCGATTCTTGATTACTACTTTACGACCGGTGGACTGCTAAATCGTTTCAATATCCATTTGACCGAAGGGCCGTGGTCGGATGCGGCAGTGCAAAAGGCGTCTATTAAGGCAGGGCGATTGCAGCCTGCTGAGGGATGCTGTCCGGATGTGGCTCCCGTTTCAGGAGGCCCCTTTGAGCAGCGTGCTGCGACCATCCCCAGCTTTTTGAGTCGCGGCCAGGAGGTGCCCGTTCAGCAGGTTGTCATCGAAGAAGAAAATCCGGACGATGCCAGTGATGGCGCCGTCACGCAGGGTGACGTGATCGAAGAGAAGCCGATGAGCGGAAACTCAGGATCCTCAAGTAAGAATCTGGAGCCGGCAATTGAGAGCCCGGAAATTGAGAGCCCGGAAATGGAAAGCAACAGGCGCAAACTGAGCCCCGAGGAATTGGAAGAACTCAACAGGATCGACGAAGCGTTGCTCGAGACCGAGCGGATTCCTGATCGTTCGGCCAGTCGAGTCCGAACGTTGTTGCGGGCTGTGACGCGTTAGCGTGGCGATCGACGGCTTACTTGCCGCCGGTCTGCTCTTGGATAACCGTAACAAGCGCGTCGGTTGCGGTGAATTCGCCCACGACGGATGTTTGTGGGAACAGGAGCTTGGGAACCGCCCCGCCGCCGACCATTTTGTACAGCTTGACGTGCCGTTCGATGTACTGACCGGCAATCTTCTTTGCCAGTTCCTTATTCAGTTGGTCGCTGCCGACAAGTTCTGCGGCTTTGGTGAGGGCCTGGCTGTAGTTGGGAGAGATCTGCCCCTGGAACATCCATTTGTGGAACTCGGCGAACTTCTGCGCATCACATCGCCACACGCACACTGCAAGCCGAGCCAGTTGGCATGATTCAACGTGCGACGGGTGGTTTTGCGTAATCAACGGATTACAAAGACTGTTGAGCGGAACCGGCAGTGCGATTACCGCGACGTCACCACCAAGTTTTGCTTTGGCTGCGTAAAGTGCCTGGGTTGTGCTGCGGCAGTGAGGGCAGGTGTAGTCGAACATTTCGACGAACACGTGCTTGGCGTTGGGATCGCCGTCGAGCGGCCACTGATTGGCATCAAGTTTCGCGCGGCCACCCATGAACGACACGATGCGGCGTTGCTTTTGTTTTGCTTCTTGCGGCTTGGTCTGCGATCCGGCCTGAGGCTTGGTCTGCGATCCGGTCTGTGGCTTGGTCTGCGATCCGGTCTGAGGTTTTGCTTGAGAACCATTTTGAGGTTTGGTCTGCGACCCAATCTGCTCTTGAACAGGAAAGTGCATCAACGCCAATCGCGGTGCGAAGATGGATGCAAAGCGAAGTCCTGCCGGAATTCTGTTGCGGCTTACTTCGTTTTCCGTTGGTGGGTCAAAGACAGTTGGATCCTGCTCTGTGTCTTCCGATGGCGGATCGAAGAGGCTGTCGTCTTCGGTGGGTGGTCCGAAGAGAGCGTCGTCTGAATCGGAGGGAGGTGCGAAGAGGTCTTCTGAATCTTCTTCAACCGGAGGAGCCATGAACTCCATGCCCTCGCCGTCAAAGGAG
The DNA here is from genome assembly GCA_937928555.1 of uncultured Pirellulaceae bacterium. Classification (GTDB taxonomy): domain Bacteria; phylum Planctomycetota; class Planctomycetia; order Pirellulales; family Pirellulaceae; genus Mariniblastus. The sequence continues at coordinate 1,611 of CALFWR010000059.1, read as the reverse complement.
GTGAGGGTGGCATTCGTTTCGTCCGTTGGCATGTCGATCGGATCGTAACGCTCGATGACGTATTTCTGTGGTTCTTCGGCGTTAATTTGAGCCACGATCATCACAGCGAGTCCGGCGGCAGCAAGTAAGCCGACTCCGAACAGGCGTCCGGTGTTGATGCGTCGGTAGCAGATCGCGGTGGCGGCGATGATCAATCCGCAGGTATGCGCTGCCAGGCACCACGGGCAGAGGTGTTCCAGTACGAACACCTGGAGGTAGACGAAGTACAGCCCGGCCAGTGCTGCCGCGATTGCCAAACCAGTAACCGCTGTCCAAGACCATTGACGGGTCTTTGTTGACAACCCGTCGATCGCGGTGAACGCTGTCGCGATCAGCATTGCGGCGTAGGTGGCAACGGCCATCAGGCTCACCGGGATACCAAGAAACTTTGACCACTTGCTGTTAACAACGTGGCCGCAATCGAAAAGCTCTCCGCCGGTGCAACCAGCAATCTCTGAAGCGGTCATCGATGCGTAGCTAAGATAACCCGAGACGCCCAGGGCAGTGAGCATCGGGACGCAGAGCAGCAGCAAAACCCATTTACGCGGCAACGCGAAAAGCCCCAGTTCAACCGAGGCGTGATTCTTGCCGTCGACGGTTACCGAGCGGTAGGGGTTCACCGATGATTTGGTTATTGAACTCATTGCTTAGCCTGAAAGGTAAATGGCTACGGGCTGTTGTTGGTCGTGGAATCTCCGGAGGCTGGAAGGGGCGAAAGAGCCTGCTGGAGAAATTGTACGAGTGCCCTGATGGAAGTCCTAGCACACGCCACGCGGTTTCGACTTGGAGGGTATACCAAACTTTCCCGATCCAAGTCTAGCGGAGTCGGCATCATTTATACCCTTTACCGAATGCAGAAACGAATGCAAATGGTGCCGCAGTCAAGTTTCCGCCAAGCAGAGTCGGATTACGCACACCAGAGAAACCTTGTCGCTTTTGCGGCGGTACAGAAGTGAAGATTTGCCCGATCGGACGCGACACCTTCGCGGTCGGCCAACATCTGGGGGCTCGTGGCAGCGATTTTTTTGCGAAAATTCTGCCCCACAGGTTTTTGACTGGCCCAATCGGCAACGAAATCTCCTGTATCCCGGATTATTCACGAGGCGTGGGCGTCAGAATCAGTTGAGACAGTGACCCGCGACTCTGATGCGATGAAACGATCGCTGTGGTTTTGATCTACTGGATGATTTACATTTCTTGTTGAAATTCAGTTTTTCCCTTGCTGCTGTTGGCCAGACGTAGAATCAACGCCCGTCGTCGTGAATAATCCGGGTGTATAGGAGGTTATTCATCAGACTTGGGCTGATTTTCAATTCAGGCAACGGACGTCCTGAGGGTTCAAAAATCCGTATTTTGGATTTCATCAACGAGATGAACCGAAGTGCCGTGTGCGATCCGGTTCTGATCCCGGATTATTCACGAGGCGTGGGCGTCAGAATCAGTTGAGACAGTGATCCGCGACTCAGACACGATGAAACGATCGCTGTGGTTTTCATCTACCGGATGATTTACATTTCTTGTTGAATTTCAGCTTTTCCCTTGCTCCTGTTGGCCAGACGTAGAATTAACGCC
>CALFWR010000058.1 GCA_937928555.1 uncultured Pirellulaceae bacterium | reverse complement strand
GATCCGCGGTTCTGATGCGATGAAACGATCGCTATGGTTTTCATCTATCAGATGATTCGCAATTCTTGTTGAAATTCAGCTTTTCCTTTGTTCCCGTTGGCCAGACGTAGAATCAACGCCCGTCGTCGTGAATAATCCGGGCTAAACTGCCTAATAGGGTGGCTCTCATGCTCGGCTGAGCAAGATCGTTCTCAGCGTCAGAATTCTTTGAGGTCCCTCGTGACCCCGTCGCATCCCCGAAAGCTTAAACCGCTGCGTTAACACTGCCTCGCGCAAGCCGCCTCGCTCACCCCGATGCGATCGATAGTCGAGAACCGGTTCACAACTGAACGTGACGGTAAGCCGTTTGAAAATCTCCAAACGAGATAACCGAGCGCAGTGGCGTGAAAGTAACTTCTTGATCAAATCGTTCCCGATAGCCAAACAACAGAAATCCAGCCAAGGTGATTTCACTCACACATTAGACAGTTACGACCTGGCCCGGATTCTCTTTGTGGCTGGCTGAAGTGGGCTTATGATGATGTCATGCGATATTCCCTTGTACTGCTGATTTTGATTTCTGCTTTCAGCCAAAGCACCACGCACTCTACGTGTGCCGTTTTTCTCTACGCGCACGACGGCACACGGAGTGTGCCTGCTACTTTGGCCGAAAAACGTGTTCCCTGGACAACGTCGCGAATCAAAGGCACCCCCGATCCGCCGTTGCCTTTCGTTTCGGAACCGATTTTTACATCGGTGAAGCCCGGACAATCGACGCACATGACGCTCGTCCCGGGCACCGATCGCTGGATCGTCACCCGCCAGGACGGGAAACTTTATTCCTTCAATCGCAGCGGCGATCCCGACCAGCAACTGGCCGTCGATCTCAAACAAATCGATGGCTGGCACTTTGCGGCGTTCGGAATGGCCTTCCATCCGGAGTACCCAAAAAAGCCCTGGTGCTACATCACTTACAAGGATCAGCCGAAATCGGAAACCGGAGCCAAACTTTCACGCTTCACCGTCACCGACACCGCGATCCCAAAAATCGATTTGGACAGCGAAGTCGAAATGCTCAAGTGGCGGAGCCACGACCACATGGGCGGTCAACCTCTGTTCGGTCCCGACGGCTACCTCTACATGTCGATCGGCGACGGACAAAGACCCTCGCCGCCGGATCCGCTGAACACCGGTCAGGATCCTGGCGACCTGCAAGCGTCCATCTTGCGGATCGACATCAACAAAACTTCGGGCAATCTGGCTTACTCGATTCCCGCCGACAATCCCTTCGTTGGCCGGCCCGGTTTTCGTCCGGAGATCTGGGCGTTTGGTGTCCGCAATCCGTGGCGACTGTGCTTTCGCGACAACGGCGAACTGTGGGTTGGCGATGTCGGTTGGGAAACGCGGGAGATGGTTTATCGCATCGAAAAGGGAGCCAACTACGGATGGAGTGTAAGCGAAGGCAGCCAGTCCGTTAAACCCATCGAACAGGCCCACGCGATTCCGATTTCGAAACCGATCGTCGAACACGATCACACCAAAGCCCGCTCGATCACCGGTGGCTTTTTCTGGGACAGCGACCGAATCCCGTCGCTCAAAGGCGCCTACGTCTACGGCGACTGGATGACCGGCATCATGTGGGCGCTTCGTTACGACAGCGAAACCGAAAAAGTGACCTCCCTGATCGAGATTGCTGACACGCCACACCAAATCATTTCCTTTGCCAAAGACTCCGACGGCGAAGTCCTGATCCTGGCCTACGACGGAACCATCCATCGCCTGATCGAAAATCCACGTCTCTCTGATGCAACATCAACCGAACCCTTTCCCGGAAAGCTGAGCGAAACCGGGCTGTTCGAATCGGTCGCCGAACAAACGCCATCGCCGGGCGTGTACGAGTACGACATCAACGCTCACCACTGGGCCGATGGAACCACATCGCGTCAATGGATCGGAGTCGTCGACGAAAATCCTCTGCATCTGTTTGAGAAATCCAACTGGATGACTGGCGACAACCAGGGCCATTTTGACTTTCCGCACAACACCGCGATCGCCAAAACGATTTACCTGGAAACCGAACCGGGTAATCCGGCATCCCGACGCCGCATCGAAACGCAGGTCCTGCACCGCTTCCACGACGAGTGGATGGCTTACAACTACATCTGGAACGACCAGCAAACCGATGCGATCCTGCAGGACAATGTCGCCCTCGAAACAGAGTTCGAAGTCGCAGCGCCGGAGTCGATCGACAAAGTCGAAAAGCGAAAATGGCTTCACGCCAGTCGCGACCAGTGCAAGCTTTGCCACATTTGGAACGCGGGTTCAGTTCACGGGTTCAAACCGGAACAGTTGGAGCGAACTTTCGGCAACGAACAAGTCACCCAGTTGGAAAAATTCCACGCCAGCGGACTGTTCGCGAAAAAGTTCCAGGTCACGCCGGTGACCTCGCCCTACAACGATTCGGCATCAATCCAGCGGCGGGCTCGTTCATGGCTGGCTCTCAACTGTGCCCACTGCCACCGGTTTGGCGGCGGCGGTTCGGGCGCGTTTCAGCTGAACGGAAAAATCTCGCTGGAAGAAATGAAGCTGATCGACCAGCCCGCGATGCAGGGTGACTTTGGTTTAAAGAATCCGATGCTGATCGCCAGCGGCAATCCATCCAACAGCGCCCTGCTGTATCGCCTGCTCAAGTCAGGCCACGGGCGGATGCCGCAGTTCGGCACCAATCGGGTGGATGATCGGGGCGTGGTTCTGCTGCACGACTGGATACGGACTTTGGGCGATTCCCCGGAGCACCGAAAACGCGAAGTCGAAATCAGGATGATGCTTTCGGGTGAAGACATCCAGACGGCTGAACTTCCCGATTCCACCGCCGAAGCGATCGCGCTTGCAGTGGCCCTTTCTCGCGAGGGCGTTGCGACGTCTGTGCGTGAGCAGTTTGCCCAGCGACTGGGCAATCATCCTGCCGCCGAAGTCCGGGATCTGTTCGAACGTTTCTTGCCATCGTCGATGCGTGTCCAACGGATGGGCCAATTCGTCGACGCCGAAAAGATCCTTTCCTCGCCCGGCGACGCCGCAGCAGGCCGCAAGCTGTGGTTCGGCAGCAACCTCTCCTGTCGCAACTGCCACCAGATCGGCGGCAAAGGCCAGATGGTGGGTCCGACCATGGACGGGATCGGCAGCAAGCGAACCGCCCGCGAGATCCTCAACAGCATTCTTGATCCATCGGCCACAATCGAAGACCCCTTCCGCGGCCACGTTGCAATGACTTCTGACGGCGAGCTGATTTCGGGCCTCAAAGTCGAACAGACGGACAAGCAACTGGTGCTGATCGACGCCAGTGGCCAGCGCCACGAGATTGCGACCGATGACATCGAAGAGTCCAAGCCATTGTCTAAATCGTTGATGCCCGAACGGTTGTTATCCGAGATGACGTTTGAGCAGGCGGTGAATTTGTTGGAGTTCTTAAAAGGGCTCTAACCGAAGACCTTAAATCAATCAATCGCGGGACCGGCAGCCTTACGCCCAGGGACTTTGCCACTCGCCACAACTCTTGAGATACTCCGCATAGACAGGCATCGCGTCGCTGTTCTCTTCAAGCCACGCTCGCGTTTCGGCCACCCGCTCACGTTCCTGCTCCAAAGTCAGCTTTCCAATCACCACCGCGGCGCGCAAAAACACGAAATAGGTATCCAGCACATCGCAACGACAATAGTTATTGATCTGGTCCAGTTTGCCATCGTCATGCAACTGCTGAACCATATGGCCCGCGACTCCCATTTTTCCGGGACTGCCAACAAGGTTCGCAACCAGATTCAAACCACCGCTCAGCCGCGTCGCCCCGTAGTTGCAAAAGATATCCTGCAAATCCAGATGAGCGTCCTGATTGAAACGGTTTCGGGGCTGCTCGTAGTTGCGGCCGTAAAGATTGAACCACTCCGGAATCGCAATCCCGTAACGAAACGCAGCCAGCTCCAGCAATGGCAAATCGTAGGTCCGGCCATTAAACGTCACCAACACCGGCTTCTTGTACGCCAACCAACCGTCCCAAAAATGCTTGACCATCATGTGCGAACGGTACTCCGGATCGTCCAGAGCCACGATATCGAGCAACCGAAAATCCTCATCGACCTTGGCCGCAACGATCGAAACCGGAATGTGATACGTATAGGGGATGAACTCGCTGCCAAACCGCTCCATCAGCTCGCCCGCATACTCCTTGATCGCAGCCGGACCCTCCAGTTCCCGGTCGGAATATTTGACTTTGGAAATCAAATCGCCGTCCGCGATGCTTTCGACATCAAACACAAGGTAGCGAACGGAACCAGAGGACATAGAATGAAGGGGGTTGGTGCTGGGCAATTGGCGACGATTCTACTGCACCGCCGGACCCTTGAACACAACCTTGCCAAGCATACTCCATGCAAGTCAACCGCCAGCGACTACTCGAACGCTTCCTCCAGTACGTCCAAATCGATACCACCGCCAACGAACGATCCAAAGAAGTCCCCAGTACGCCCGGTCAGCTCGAAATGGGAAAACTGCTCGTCGCACAGCTAACCGAAATGGGCGCACAAAGCGTCTCCCAGGATCAGTACGGCGTCGTGATGGCGACGATCCCCGGCAACTCCGATTCGCCGGTGGTTGCGTTTAACTCGCACGTCGACACTTCACCCGAAACGACCGGCAAAAACGTCAAACCCACCGTCATCGAAGACTTTGACGGCAACGATGTGCAGCTTGGTGGCGACAACACGAAAATCATCACCGCCGTCGACTGCCCGGAACTTTTGGACGCCAAAGGCAAAACGATCATCACCACCGACGGCACGACACTGCTCGGTGGCGACGACAAAGCCGGAGTCGCGATCATCATGGAACTGGCCAACGTGCTGCTGGAGAATCCCGACACAGCCCACGGCCCGGTTCGCATCCTGTTCACCTGCGACGAAGAAATCGGCCGCGGCGTCGACCACATCAATATCAAAAACGTCAATGCAACGGTCTGTTACAATTTCGATGGCGGCGGGCAGAACATTGTGGACAATGAAACTTTCTCCGCCGACCTTGCCACGGTGACGATTACCGGAGTGAACATTCATCCGTCGATCGCCAAAGGCCGGATGGTCAATGCGATTCGCGCCGCAGCCCGTTTCCTTGATGGCTTACCGCCGGAACTCTCGCCCGAGCGGACCTCGGCGCGGGAAGGCTTCCTGCATCCCTATCAGATCGATGGCGGGGTGGACAAAGTCAAAATCAGCATTCTCCTGCGGGACTTTTCCACACCGCAACTTGAACAGTACGCAGGGCTGCTTCACGAGCGAGCCACAGAAGTCGAATCGGAATTTCCGGGCTGTCGCATCAAAGTCCACATCCGCAATCAGTACCGCAACATGGCCGACGGACTGGTTCATGAACCGCGAGCGGTTGACATTGCCCTCAAGGCACACCAGTCGCTTGGTCGAACCTGTTCACTGGAAGCGATTCGAGGTGGAACCGATGGTTCGAGGCTTACCGAACTGGGATTGCCTACGCCGAACCTCTCGTCGGGTCAACACAATATTCACTCGCCGCTGGAGTGGGCCTGCTTGGACGAGATGATCGCGGCCTGTGAAGTGGGACTCGAAATTGTTCAATTGTGGGCCAAGGAACCAGCACAAACCCCCTGAAAACCGGTTTGGCAGATTCTCGAAACTTCCATCGAAGCCGATTGTTGAATAGATTGAGCACTGCACCTGCTTGCCTGTGGCGAAAATAATGAAGCTTATTTGATGCGAACCGAACACTCACTGGTACTGATTCTGCTGGCACTGCTGGTCGCCGTTGCGCCCTCCGCAGCGGCGCAGCAAACGACTGCTTCCAGTGACACCCAAAAGCCCCCGGCGGCAAAATCGAAAGCTTCCGGAAAAGGTTCGGCTCAAAAGGTCGCTGCGGTGCCGACAGTCCTCGACGTCGAGATGACGATGATCGATGGCCAGAAAGTGAACCTCAAGAAGTACGCTGGCAAAGTCATCCTGGTCGTCAACGTGGCCAGCAAGTGCGGATTCACCGGACAGTATCGACCTCTTCAGGCGCTCCACGAAAAATACGCCGCCAAAGGGTTCAGCGTCGTCGCATTTCCCTGCAATCAGTTTGGGAAACAGGAACCCAAAACCGAAGCCGAAATCGACGCGTTCTGCAAAAAGCGCTTCGGCATCACGTTTGACATGTTTTCCAAAACCACAGTCAAAGGGAAAAGGCAGGCCGAGTTCTTCAAAACTCTCACAACGCAAAAGCTTGGTCCGGTCGGATCGGGCGACATCAAATGGAATTTTGAAAAGTTCCTTATCGGCAAAGACGGCAAACCGATCGCAAGGTTTGCTTCCAACGTTTCTCCCGACAGCAAACTGATCGTGTCCCGCATCGAAGCGGCCCTGGGCATCGAAGCGGGCGAAGGAAAGAAACTCGACCCCGGCAAAGAAAAACAACCCGCCGACAAACAACAGCCTTCAACCGATCCCCAAAAAGGCAGCGACAGGAAAACCGACGCTCCCAAAGCTCCCAAAGCGACCGACAAGCCCAAAGCGCCCAACAAGCCCGGCAGTCAAAAACCCAAACGCAAAACTGCAGATCCGGAACCACCCAAATGATTGAACGGTTTCCGGCGGTGATGGAAATTCCGGTCCAATGGGGCGATCAGGATCTTTTTGCTCACGTCAACAACACGGTCTACTTTCGCTGGATCGAATCTTCGCGGGTCGCGTACTGGACCCAATCGGGACTGCATGACCTGATGCACCCCCGCGGCTTGGGCCCGATTCTCGCATCGGTCAAATGCGATTACAAAAAACAGATTCGCTACCCGGACACGATTCAAGTCGGTGCAAAAATCTGCAAGCTGGGCGTTTCCAGCGTCACCCTGGACCACGTCATCACCAGCAAAAACAATGATGCCGTTTCGGCGATTGGCCAATCGGTCATCGTTCTGTTCAACTATCAGAAACAGCATCCGATTCCCATCGAAGGCGACATCCGGGAAGCCTTCGAAAAGTTCGAGGCATCCGTATGATCCCACGCAACCTGAGCGGCGATTCTTTGTCTCACTCGGCGTGGAACGATCTCGATTCCGGAGCTCCCACCATTTCCGCGTTTGCGGAACTCTGCCGCCAGGCGTTGATTACACCACCGGACGACGTCGATCCCGATCAACTCGTTGACGGGCTTCTGCCCGAAGCGGTCGCGATCTTGGTTGCCTGTGGCAAACGGGGAACGGTCGACATCCGTGCCTGCAAAGACGACTTTGATTCGGTGCAGCGATTCCTTGCGGTGTGCGTCGAACCCGAACCCGATCGCAGAATTCTGTTTTTGCAGAAAGACAAACCCCGGCAGACGGTGGCCTTTCTGGAAGGCTTTTCGCAGCTGTGTCGAATGGGTCTAATGTTGCATCATCTTGGACGGGATTTTTCCTTTTCCAAATCCGGCTTTTCCCTTTCGAAACGGGTCGCCGCCGATCACAGTGAGAAAGTCAAAAAGCTAGTGGGCTTTGGCGTCGAACTGGACGAGTTTTCCACTGAAAACTGAACTGACACCCTCAAGCGAACCTCCGTGGCGAATGCAACATGATCTTTCGATACACAAGCGCCCTGTTCCTGTTCCTCGCATCGACCGCGGCACTGGTTGCTCAAAACGTCGACCTCCCGGAAGTCCGCTCCTCACGCCAAACCGAAGGGCTCTACGAGAACCAACCGCAACTCGTCGCCATCACCGGCGCGAACGTGGTGCGATTTCCGGGCGATGAACCCAACGTCGAAACCGTTCTGATTCGAAACGACAGAATCGAGAACATCGGTGCCGGACTAGCCATCCCCGCCGGAGCCAGAACCATCGATGCGGCTGGCCGATTCCTCTACG
>CALFWR010000057.1 GCA_937928555.1 uncultured Pirellulaceae bacterium | reverse complement strand
AAAAAATACGCAGTATTACAAACGCCACGGGATGCACGGTGCCCCGGTCGATATGACTGGGCGGTTTTTCAATTTCACGAATAGCCCGGAGGGCGTTACATCATTGCCGGTGGCGTCAGCCACCGGAATTTGCTTTTGTGCATGCTAAGCCCGGAGGGCGTTACATCATTGCCGGTGGCGTCAGCCACCGGAATTTGCTTTTGTGCATGCTAAGCCCGGAGGGCGTTACATCATTGCCGGTGGCGTAAGCCACCGGAGTTTGCTTTTGTGCAGCCAAGCCCGGAGGGCGTTACATCATTGCCGGTGGCGTCAGCCACCGGAGTTTGCTTTTGTGCAGCCAAGCCCGGAGGGCGATACATCATTGCCGGTGGCGTCAGCCACCGGAATTTGCTTCTGTGGATGCTCAAGCCCGGAGGGCGATACATCATTGCCGGTGGCGTCAGCCACCGGAATTTGCTTTTGTGCATGCTAAGCCCGGAGGGCGTTACATCATTGCCGGTGGCGTCAGCCACCGGAATTTGCTTTTGTGCAGCCAAGCCCGGAGGGCGACACATGTTTTTAGTGGGAGTTACTTCCAGAATTATTTTTGAACATATTCAACCTCATGATCGGGAGCATCTTCAAGTACTCTTCCTGAAAAGTTCTCTTGCGATGGTGTTCCAACTGGCCGTCGATGTACGCCAACACGGCATCCACTTTGGAGCGACTTACGGTGAACGCGCCGTAGCCGTCCTGCCAATGAAACTTGAAACGCGAGTCTTGTGTTTCATTGATGTGCTTGCTGGTGTTCGCTTTAAGCTGTCTCACAAAATCGGCAACGGTGATTTTAGCGGGAATGCGAAGGAGCAGATGAGCATGGTCATAGTAGCCTCCAACCCGCAGAGCATGGCCCTGCAAATTGCTGGCGATCCCGGCCATGTAACGCCAAACACTGTCCCTGAAATCGTCCTCACGCAATAAGGATCGCCGCTCCTTTGTGCTGAAAACAATGTGATAGAGAAGTTGTTGATGCGATGCCATGGTTGCCCGTTCTCCATTTGATGACGGATGTGTCGCCCTCCGGGCTTTGAGACATTTTGCAATGATTCCGGTGGCTGACGCCACCGGCAGGGATCTTTCGCCCTCCGGGCTGGCAGGAGTTATGGCGCAGCCGCAGAAGAATCGGAAGCCATTGAGTGAAATTCACCCTGGATTATTCACGAGGCGTGGGCTTCAGAATCTGTTGAGACAGTAATCTGCGGCTCTGATGCGATGAAACGATGAAACGATGAAACGATGAAACGATGAAACGATGAAACGATGAAACGATGAAACGATGAAACGATCGCTGTGGTTTTCATCTACTGGATGACTCAATTTTCTCGTTGAAATTCAGCTTTTCCCTTGCTGCCGTTGGCCAGACGTGGAATCAACGCCCAAGCCTCGTGAATCATCCGGGCTGAATTCCCGATGCGAATTGAATTCGCGGTGCCACACAGAATATTGGAAAAAACAATGAGAAGCCACCAATGTTCTGCGTCGAACTTGCTCGGTGCTTCAGCATGTTGAAATCACGAAATCATTTTCCAGTCGGTGACTTCGGTCGCATCTTCGTTATCTTTCTCGCGGGGGCACTCATTGGAAGCAATTCCAGGTCGGCCGCATTTCCCCAGACGGCTTCTCCCGCTTTTGACTTTTTGACTCGCCCAGTTCCGATCGCATTGTAGACATCAACGGAAATGCGATACTTCGTCACTGCATGCCTGAAGCTAAAGACACGCTCGCCGATCTCAACTTCTATCCCCAATTGATTTTTTGCCGCCCGCCCAAGCTGCTCAACCACGTTGTTGTCGGCAGCATCGATCGGGTAGCGAGGGAAGTCCCACATGCCTTGCCAGCGTTCGCCTTCACCACAAAGCCTCACCAGGTACTCCTCGATTCCCTTGCGTCGACGTCGCAACAACAGCACGGCCTCGTGAAGGTTCTCGTACTTCATCTTCCTGCTGGCAACGGGAATCTGATCCTGCTTTCCATTGGCAAACGCGGCACAGTGGTTCGCCACCGGACAAAGCAAACAACCCGGTGACTTTGGCTGGCAGATCAGGCTTCCCAGTTCCATCAACGCCTGATTGAAATCCCCACAGCGTTTCCGCGGCAATAGCGACTCCGAAAAAGACCACATCGCCCTTTGACTGGCACTGGCTTTGGGGTCCTCCTCCAACAACATCAGCCTTGCAAACAAACGCTGCGTATTGCCCTCGAGAATCGGCAGTCGCTGATCAAGAGAAATCGACAGGACCGCACCGGCGGTGTAGCGGCCGACTCCTGGCAAAGCCAAAACGTCCTCAACGGTCTCCGGAAATACGCCACCGTGCTTTTCGCAAATCACTTTGGCCGCAGCGTGCAACTGCCGGGCCCGCCTGTAATAGCCAAGCCCCTCCCAGAGTTTCAGGACGCGCGATTCTTTGGCTCGCGCGAGCGATTGTACATCCGGGAAAGCCTTCATGAACCGCAGGTAGTAATCGATCACCGTCGCGACTTGCGTTTGCTGCAGCATGATCTCGCTGACCCAGATCCGATACGGCGTCCTTTCCTTGCGCCAGGGAAGATCACGCTGATGGCGATCGAACCAGGCAAGGAGCTTGCGGCGAAAATGACTACGCTGGGGCGAAGAATCAAGCATCAATAGCCCTCTCTTGCGAGAGGTTTCCGTCAGACGATTGCGGGCAGCGACTGGTTTTACGTCGCCGCACCCACCAGCGAACCGGTTCCTTTTCCGCGAACGATTTTGTGCCACTCTTCTGCAAGAATCTCGACCGACTCCCGAATCTGCTTTTCAGTGTGGCTGGCCGTCATAAAGATCCGCACGCGCGTCTCTTCCTGTGGAACGGCAGGGTAGAGAATCGGCTGGGCATTGATGCCGCGATTGTAGAGGGCCTCTGAAAGCAACAAAGCCAACGAATTGTGGCCACAAATGATTGGAATGATCGGCGTCCCCATCGCAATTCCGGTATCGATTCCGGCTTCCTGAGCGAGTTCCAGGAATAGTTTTGAATTCCCCTGAAGCTGTGTCACCAGCCCCGGGTTTTTCTTGAGCATCCGCAACGAACCCAACGCAGCACCGGCGTTCGCTGGCGGCATCCCGGCAGCAAATACGAATCCCGGTGTCGTGTAACGCAGGAATTCAATCAGCGACGCCTTTCCCGCGAGGAACCCCCCGCAACTGCCAAAGGACTTGCTTAACGTTCCCATCCAGCAATCCACTTGATCGCGTTTCACGCCGTACATCTCGCCAATGCCGCGACCGGTGTCGCCCAAAGTTCCAATCGAGTGGGCTTCGTCAACATACAACCAGGCTTTGAACCGGTCCTTGATTTCGACAAACCGAGGCAGATCCGGATAGTCGCCGTCCATGCTGTAGAGGCCTTCGACGGCAATCAGAACCCGACGGAAGTCACGCCGGCAGGACTTGAGGATCTCGAACAGGTCTCTCCAGTCGTTGTGTTTGAAGGGACGTCGCCGAGCCCCCGAAAGAATCGCACCTTGAACGATGCTGTTATGGGCAAAGGCATCATGCACGATCAGATCCTGAGCCCCGACTAGGTGGCCGATAATCGTCTCGTTGGTCGCGTGCCCACCAGGAAAGGTCATCACGTCTTCGACCCCAAGAAACTCCGCAAGTTCATGCTCAAGCTCTTTGTGGATCGTCTTTTCCCCCGACACAATGCGACTGGCAGACACCGAAGTGCCGAATTGGTCGATCGCTTCTTTGGCCGACGCGTTCACATCCGGGTGCCCGCTAAGGCCAAGGTAATTGTAGCTGGCGTACGAAATTAGCTCACGGCCTTCGATTCGCGTCATGTTGTCAACGCGGCCTTCGTGAACACTGAAAAACGGATTGCGGACTCCGGATGACTCGAGCGTTTTCTGCTGCTCGTTAAGCTGAACGTACTCGGGAAAGCTTTCGAGTTTGAAGTACGAATCAGGAATCGGTCCGCTGATCCGGGCTTTGCTGCCACGACCTGCCAGAGGTTTTCCGTTGGCCGGTTCGATGCCAATGTGCTCCTGAATCGCGGCGGCAACATCGCGAACCGTTTCGATCTCCTGCAAGACGTCTTCGGGAAGCCGTCCACCAAAGGTCTCTTCAAGCGTATGTGCGATGTCCAGACGCTCGACCGAATCGAGCCCAATGTGGACGATATTGGTGTCCACATCGACGACGTCCGCACGGTTACCAGCAACTTGCCGGACAACATTGATCACCGACTGCACCACGACCCGCGACAGCCCATCGGGCCCCAGCAGCGCCGCCTCGGGCAGTTCTGTTTCGGCAACGGTAGCCTGCTGACCTTGGTCCCACGAAACCCATTCGGCAACCACGTTCAGGTTCTTGCTTTCAAAGTCACCCTTGCACGCGTGGCGTTGAACTTTTCCGCTGGACGTTTTGGGGATACTGTGACCACGGACCAAAACCACCGCATCCGGCGGAAGCTCATGCTCTTCGACGACCGAAGTTCGGATCGCTTCAAACACGTCATCCCATGACTGATTTTTCTTCCCCCGGTCAACCTCACAGACGATCACCAAGTGCTCACGGTCCCAGCGTGTCAACGCAAACGCAGCGGCACCACCGGAGCGTGTTTGCGGATGACAGCCCTCAACGGTCGCTTCGATATCCTGCGGGTAGCGGTTGACCCCGCGAACAATGATCATGTCCTTGAGCCGACCCGCAACGTACAGCTCGCCATTGTGCATAAACCCAAGGTCACCCGATCGGACGTAGTTCTTGCCATTGTCCGGAATCAGCCGCGCGCGAAAAATCTCTTCGCTGAATTCGGGCCGCTCAAAGTAACCATTGCCGCAACTGGGGCTGTTGATCCAGATCTCTCCAATTTCGTCGTCCGGCAACGTGTTGCGGTTCTCGGGATGCACAATGCGGACGTCTTCTTCGGCAAGGATCTGCCCGCAGCCCACCAGATCGCGGGCTTTGGGGTCTTCTTTTGCCACTTCCTTGACCCGGTGCTGGACCAGTTCGTTGCGGTCGAACGAACGAACAACAGGAGCATCCAATCGCGAACCACCGGTAACAATCAGCGTCGTTTCCGCCATGCCATAGCACGGATAGTGGGCTTTGGGATTGAATCCAAAAGGTCCAAACTTGCGGTTGAACGCGTCGATCACATCCGAGCGAACCGGTTCGGCACCATTGAATGCGACTTGCCAACTCGACAGGTCCAAGCCTTCGCACTGATCGGGTTTAATTTTTGTCGTACACCACGCGTAGGCAAAGTTCGGACCGCCGGTCACGGTGCAGCGATACTTCGAGACCGCTTTAAGCCAACGAAGTGGTTGCGTCAAAAACGCGACCGGTGACATGACCACCTGCGTCGCACCGAGATAAAGCGGATTCAGGATTCCACCGATCAAACCCATGTCGTGATAAGCAGGAAGCCAACTACACGCAATCGTCGCATTGTTGACCTCGAACGCACGGGTGATCATGCGACAGTTCGAAATGATGTTGTAGTGCGAAAGCACAACCCCTTTGGGAGTGCCCGTCGAACCGGATGTGTACTGAATCAATCCAACGTCCGAAGAAGCGATCTTGGGAGCAACCCAATCATCGGAAAGCTCGCTGGGAATTTCTTCGGTGGCGATCCATTCAATCTTCGCAAGCGCCGGAGCGGCCTCCAGCCAGTGCCTAGACCTTTCGATAACCGATCGATTGGTCAGCGCAACGGCAGCGCGGCAATTTTCCGAAATCGAATTTACCCGGCCCATGTTACGGTTGCGACGCGGTGGATACGCGGGAACCGGAACGACGCCTGCATAATGACAACCCAAAAAGGCTCGAATGAAATCCAATCCCGGCGGATACATCAGGACCGCTCGCTTGCCCACAAACCCTTTTAGCACCAACTGCGCAGCGACGGCCCGCGAATCCTTGTCGAGGTCCGCGAAAGTCATCGATTCGACTTCGTGCTCTCCCTGATCAAGGTACCGGTAGGCAACCCGGTCCGGAGTGGCGGCAGCCCAATACCTCAGACGTTCCAGAAAATTCGTCTCTGGCGGCGAGTAAGGATGAAGCAGATTTTCTTGTTCGTTCACAGGTGAATCTCCGTCGGTGTTCATCATGAACCCGTTGGCTTGGTGGACACAGGCAAAGGCCATCAAGCTATTTTGAATCGGCAAAGTCTGGATTTCGACCTGGCTGAAATTTTGGCCTGCAATTGTAACGAGTATCGGAAATTACGGCAGCGATTCGGGCAATCCCTCAAACGGACCCCATATCCCGCGAAAGCCGGACGACAGGAATTTCACCGGAATAACCGTCACAAAGTGATTATGCTGACTCTGAAACGCCGTTTGCGACGTCAATCTGACATTTATCAGCGTTCAAAAACTCCAACTGATACGAGATTGAGGGTAGTTCCCGCCTTCGGCAAGTGTCCAACAGAGAAACGCCGATACCTCAGATGCTCCTTCCCAATGGCACGCTCGCCTTATGTCCACTCAAATCTCCAAATCCAGTCTCGTCCGTCACTGCAAAAGCTGCTGGCGAGAAGATATCCACACACCGGTCCGCTTTCCGCCGATCGTCAGAGGATTTTTAATCGTTGCCAGCTTCGGATTATTTCTCGTTTTCCATCCGAAACAGTGCATCTGCTGCGGCACTCGACGTTACCTGTAGCCTCCCACGCTAGCGGTGATGTTCCTCTTCATCTGTTTTGCCGTTGGTTGATATAGTTCTCCGAACGAAACTCTCGGCGAAACGTAACGGAGACGACCAATGCTGATGGCAGTTCTTTTTCGAGATGATCTTGTGATCGCGGCGGCGCCGGCCTGTGACCAGTACCCGATGGGGAACCACTACTGGACCGAAATGCATCCGATTGGATTGCCGGAATTTCTGTTTGATGTAGCGTCGGGTGAAGATCTTCAGACGTCGTACGTTTCTGTGAGTCATCCTGCACTACGAAATCGCTTGATAAAGGCATCGATCGACGACCAGATCGACCTTGACGACCTGACGCGGGACTTGCAGATGTCTGCACGGCCGGCGTACCTTGATCGCTCCGCCGCATAAGTCCAACTCCGGGCTTTTTTCTGCGCTACTTGATCCCGGATTATTCACGAGGCGTGGGCGTCAGAATCAGTTCCGACAGTGATCGGTCACTCTTATGCGATGAAACGATCGCTGTGGCTTTCACCCACCGAATGATTCACATTTTTGTTGAAATTCAGTTTTTCCCTTGCTTCTGTTGGCCAAACGTAGAATCAACGCCCGTCGTCATGAATAATCCGGGTTGATCGGCGCACTCTGCGAGACGATAATCCGACTGGCAAGCCGTTATTTCTTTCCATCCGGATTCATCATGAGCAATTCTTTCACCAACCGTCGGCAGTTCATCCGCACATCTGCGAAAACCGCCGCCATTTCCGCTGTCGCAGTCTCACTTGGCGAAAGGCTGATGGCTGCTGATGCCGCTGCACCTGAAATCGCCATCAACCATTCGGTTTGTAAATGGTGCTACAAAGGCATCTCTTTGGTTGATCTCTGTACCGCCGGAAAAGAATTTGGCCTGCGTTCAATTGAGCTTCTTTCTCCAGCGGACGCAAAAGTCGTTCAGGAGCATGGCCTGACGTGTGCCTTGATCGGATTCCCGACCGTCAAAACAGAAGCCGGCGTCACGGTCGGCAAAATCACCAAAGCCTGGAATCGGGTAGAACACCACAAAGCATTGCTCGGGGCGTACGAAAAGCGGATCAAGGAAACCAAAGCGATTGGCCTCGACAACATCATCTGCTTTTCCGGAAACCGCGACGGGCTTGATGACGAACAAGGCATGAAGAACTGCGCCATCGGGCTCAAGCAACTCATGCCCATCGCCGAAAAACACGGCGTCACGATCACGATGGAACTGCTCAACAGCAAGCAGGGCGGTCATGTCGATTACATGTGCGACCACTCCGCATGGGGAGTCGAGCTATGCAAGCTGGTTGGCTCGGAGCGATTCAAGCTTCTCTACGACATCTATCACATGCAGATTATGGAAGGCGACGTCATTTCCACGATCGGCAAAATCAAGGACCACGTCAGTCACTACCACACCGGCGGCGTTCCCGGTCGCGGCGAAATCGACGAAACGCAAGAGCTGAATTATCCGGCGATCATGCGTGCGATTCAAAAAACCGGTTTCGATGGCTATGTGGCTCAGGAATTTATTCCCAAACGCGAAGACAAAATCGGCTCACTCAAGCAAGCCGTAGGCATCTGCACTCTGGATCAGAACTAGTGGAGTGTCAGCATTGGATTTCAGGGTTAGCCGTTTTGGCGATAGCCACGGTTCCGAAACGAAAAACCGGGGCTAACGCCCAAACGGCTGATCTGAACAATCCTAATTTTTAATGCTGACAGACCACTAGTCGCAACCGGTGGTGGTGAGGGCTTTCGGCCCTCTCTTCCTTTGCACACTCCGTAGTGAGGGCTTTCGGCGCTTTCGGCCCTCTCCCTCTGCGAACAGAAACGTCTGCAACCACCAAACCGCTGCGCAAATTCACAACTCATCAGTACCTAAACCCGGATTATTCACGAGGCGTGGGCGTCCGAATCAGTTGAGACAGTGATCGGTTACTCTGATGCGATAAAACAATCGCTGTGGCTTTCACCTACCGAATGATTCACATTTCTTGTTGAAATTCAGCTTTTCCTTTGCTCCCGTTAGCCAGACGTAGAATTAACGCCCGTCGTCGTGAATAATCTGTGCTAAAACCCCAGCGAACCTACTCCAAATCGGAATCCGGCTCCGGCTCTTGCCCTTGGGCATCAACCCTGGCGTCCTCAAGCAACTTCAGCTTCTGCCGAATGACCCGTCTGAGCAAACCCTCCATCTTGTCGCCATGGAAGGTGTACGAGTGATTGCGAAACTCCTGACGATCTTCGTGCAAAAAAGTAAACGGCCGCCGAACCTGGCCAAGCAACAGGGTGATAAAACTGTTGTCCGGTGCAAAACGTCCGATATCCCCTTCGGCCACCGTCCCGCGCCATTCAACCACTTGCGTCGAAGCATTGTACCCCGAACTGTCAAAAGTAATCCGAAACTCATCGTCGACGAAGTCCATCCGCGTGGCCAGTTCGACCCGCGAGGTCCCTTTTTCATCGGCACCCTGGCCTAGCTTGTTGGTGATCATCGTCGTCACGTCAAAGTGAATGATGTCGCGACGATGAGCGAAAAGGTATCGAATGTTTTGCCAATTCTCTGCAGCGTAAAGCGTCGCTTCGTCCTGATGCCCGATCGTGATGAACTGGCGATGCTGTTTCGCATCATGAGTGGCAAGGCGAAACCGTAAAATTCCGGGCTCTTTATACTGCAAAATCAAACGCTCCGCCGTCAACATCAACGTTTCAACTTCTGCCATCCATGTCGGCACCGATTCGTTGACATCCGCACTGCGAAGCTCAACGGGTGCCTGTTTTGGATCAACAACGATCCGATCCTTTTGGCTGGCTTTCATATCACTATCGATACGCTGAAACGCCCAAGGATTGTCCTCGCGGGAAAAATCAACCCGTCCGGTTTTTTCAAATGCGTATCCGATTAGTTTCATACCAATTCCAGAGAAATCGCCAATCCAGCGAGTATTGCTGGAATGCCAACGAAAGTCAAAGACAGGTTTCAACCCGAGCTATCAGCCCGGATTATTCACGACGACGGGCGTTGATTCTACGTCTAGCCAACGGGAGCAAGGGAAAAGTTGAATTTCAACAAAAATCGCGAATCATCCGATAGATGAAAACCACAGCGATCGTTTCATCGCATCAGAGTCGCGGATCACCGTCTCGGCTGATTCTAACGCCCACGCCTCGTGAATAATCCGGGATTACACCGTTAAGCATCTGCGAAACAAATACTGTCGCGGTGGATTTCACCCGAAATTCTCTGGGAGCGGGAAATTCTGGCGAATCCCTGTACCCAATCTGACAGTTGATGTTGACCGACCGCTAACCGCCCATAACTCCAGCCGATTCCAAAGAACTACAGGCATACCTCGTGGGCAATCGCCTCAAAACAGCCGCCAGCCCACCGAAAAGACCCGTGTTTCACTCAACGCAAGAAACCCGAGACCTCATCCCGTTTGCCGCAGCAAACCGATCCAGTCCACTGTTTGAGTTTGTTTCGCGATCTCGGGCCGCACAAAGATCCGCACCTGCTTCACGTAGTCATCGAATTGCTTTTTTGCCAGAGTATGCACCACCGGAGAAACTTTTCCCAACGGTCGCCACGACTCGTCGCGAGAATCGTAAACATCAACGTTAAACTGAACCTCCAGCTGCACCGGCGGAGCGTCAATCAGGATATCGTCGTCACCTAGGGACTTTGAAATCTCGCCCGCAAGCCGCCGGCCAACATCGACCAATTCCGTGTAGGGACGATGAGCCAAAGACCGGTACAGCTCTTCGTGGTCAACGAAGCTGAAATTCGCGGCTCGCTTGTACAGCTTTCGGCGCGCCCCAAACAAACCGTCCAACATGCGAGACTCGTTGCTGGCCGGATCAAGCCGCTGCCGCCACCGGGTCACAAATTCGGCTTCACCAAGACGAAACTCCGGGCTCCAGTCAAGATTCCGACTGCGAAAAAAAGCCCGCTGTAACATCGCCGTTGCACTTCGCACCGCGTGATGCCAGTAGACTTCACTGAACATCACGTAGCGGGCAAACACCATCAGCTCGGCGGCCGTTCTTCCCTTGCGACTGATCGCCAACCGATCGCCGGCTTCGTTCAGACAAAGGCTTCGAATCAATCGCGTCGAATCAAAGTTCTGACCGTAGGGAACTCCGGCGTGCAAACTGTCCCGATAAAGATAGTCAAACTTGTCGATGTCGATCGGCCCCGAAAGAATCGAAGCCAACAATCGCTCCGTCCTGTTCTGCCCCTGTTTGTTGATGATCCGAATTACCCGATCGATCGAAGTACTCCAATCCGCCCCCACACACTCGGCAACCGACTCGTGCTGCAACCACTCACTCGCGAGCGACTCGTGCTGCGGCATCGTGTCCAGATCCATGTCTTCGATCGGATGGCAAAACGGCCAGTGCCCCACATCATGAAACAACGCCGCCAACAACAGGGCCTCGACATCTTCCGGGCTGACCGTCGCTGCAAACCGTTGGTCCCATGACAACTGCCGCACAAACAGCAAACAGTTTCGATAAACACCCAGGGAGTGCTCAAACCTCGTATGATGCGCCGCCGGGTAAACCAGAGACACCAGCCCAAGCTGACTGATCGTTTTCAAACGCTGGAACACTGGCGTATCAAGCAAACGCAAAACGCGATCGGTGACCGGAATATCCATTTGGTCCGGAATTCGAATCAGTGACGAGCCATCATCCAGAGCTCTGATTTCCGGGATCGCCAGAATCGGATTCATCCAAGCACCAGCATCGCGATCGATGCCCCAAAGCTCTCAATCATTCCCACAGCGGTCGTCGTTGCTCCAGGCTCCACAACCTCTGGCTGAACCATCCCGGGAAGCACTCCGATGCCCGCCAAAAAACGACCCAGAAAACACATGCCCAGATACAAACCGTAATGCACCAGGCCCATCAGGTAGTCAAAGTCAAACGCCAACATCCCCACCGCGCCCCCGGCACCGAGCATGATCACAAGGGCAAACACCCACGAACCCATTTCATAGTTGTCACTGAACGCATACTTACCCAGTGGCATCGCCAACCAGAGCAATGCATAAAACACCGCCGTGACCAGCACGCGGTACCAGATCTCTTTGCCATCAAAAGCACCCAGTTCCGGATCACGCAGAAACGTGTACGCTGCAAAACAAATCGGCGGCCCAATCGCGAACGCAGAAAACCACAGCAAAAAGCCGGGGAAATCAGCAACGCTGCTGAACATGAATCGCATCACCAGTGCACAAACCAGAAACGCAAACAACAAACCGCCAATCAACGTCATGTGTACGCCGGTGAGTTTCGTTTCGCTACGCACGATCGGCTTGAGGACCGATTCGCCGACAAGGTTCTTCGGTCCCGACATCTCGGGCTCGTGAACTTTGACTTCCTGATCCTTGGTCGGGATCTTGATCCTGTTCTTGCACTTGGGGCAAGGGCCCGTCTTGCCCGCGAATTTTTCGCTTACGTTAAATCGGGTGTGGCACTTGGCACACGTAACTCGAATCGACATGCAGTTGCCTAAATCTAGACCAAATCCTGAAGCTCATTTTCTGTCAACAAACGAAACCCGTTTGCCTGAAGCGTTTGCTGAGCCTGATCAATGTTGTCCACCATGATCGCAACCACCGGGCATTCCTGCTTTTGCACCATCAATGTGTAGCTTTGCAGAAGATTGATCTCCGCCTGCAGCAATGCCGAACAGAGATCCAGCATCGGCTGATCAGAGTTAGGCAAAATCAACCCAATCAGGTCACTTTCTATCATCGCCAGACCCGCCCGTTCGATGATCTCGCGACCTTGCTCGGGGTGGCTCAGAATGCAGCGAAGAATGCTGCAGTCGGCCGAATCATGGATATGCAGAGCCAGAATACGGACTTCCGATCCCCGAAAGCGACGAAGAAACCCGCTTAGTTGCCCCACCCGATTCTCGAGAAAAACCGTAAACTGGCGAATCGCCGGGTAGTCGCGTCCTTGCGCCGTTTGATAGTCCATCACGGAACCAAAATCGTCGCTTTGACTTCCGTTGCTCATGGGCAGACTCATTCTGTTTAAGTTAATCTCGCCCGAAACGGGCACAGCAGGTGTTCAGACCGCAAAGCCCTTGACGGCCCCATTTTGATCCTGAACATTCAAGCTCAACCTTCGTGGTTGCACGTGTAAATTAAGCCAACCCCTTCGCGGGGTCAACCAAAGCCTCGACTTACCGATACTATTAGCATTTACCGAATCCCTTTATTCTACCCGGATCGCAGGATGCCCGATGCGTCAAATGCAAATTCCCTTGTCCACCGGATGGAGATCCGCGTCCGCTACCAGGAAACCGATGCCCAAGGCCACGTTCATCACTCAAACTACCTGAATTACTTCGAAGCCGCCCGTACCGAGATGCTACGGTCTTGGGGAAGATCCTACCGCGACCTCGAAGATTCTGGCACCGCCTTGGTGATCGTCCACGCCGAAACCAATTACCACGCACCAGCCCGATTCGACGACGTCCTGACGGTCGAAACCCAACTGGTTCGAGCCAAAGGCGTCCGGCTCAAACACCAGTACACTATTACACGAGACGACCAGACTATTTGCCACGGCCACACCATTGCCGCTTGCGTCGACCCAAGCGGCAAACCCAAACGACTACCCGATTTTTTACAACTGTCCATCAAAGCCACCACCTGAATGAATTGCCAAAGTGAATTGCTAAAGCCCATGATCACGCCACACATCATCGCGACAAATCTCTCCGCCACGTGTACCACTACCGGCACGACCCGCAAGCGAGTCAATCCGCATCCCGATTCATTTTCCAAACTCTCAGCAACCCTCATTCTCCTGCTGGTCTCCTTCTTTCTGCTTCCCACGACCACCATCGCGCAGGACACCACCCCCCAACCCAACGCACTCCTTCAATCTTTCCTTTCCGCCAAACGCGTCGTCTTCATCGGCGACTCCAACACCTACAACGGCCAGTTCCTCGCTTCGGTCGAATTATCCCTGATTCAATCTGGCCACGCGCCGCTTCCCGAAATCCTCAACCTTGGCCTCTCAAGCGAAACCTGTTGCGGGCTCTCGGAACCCGCTCACCCCTGGCCGAGACCCAACGTCCTCGAACGTTTCGAACGACTTCTCGACAAAGCCAAGCCCGACCTGGTCGTTGCCTGTTACGGCATGAACGATGGCATTTACCATCCTTTCGCCGAAGCACGATTCCAAAAATTCAAAGACGGTATCGACGAACTGATCGACCAGTGCCAAACCAAAAAAGTCAAACTAGTTCTGATCACACCGCCGCCGTTTGACCCGCTGCCAAAAAAACGCAAAGGCAGTCTCGCTCCTGCGGATGCCAAAGAGTTCAACTGGAAAACGATCTACGAAAACTACGACGCCGAAGTCATGCTCGTGTACTCCCAGTGGCTACTGCAAAAAAAGGACAACGTCGTCGGCGTCATCGATACCCGAACCGCCATCCTCGAACACCTGTCGCAAAAGCGAAAAACCAAACCCGACTTCGCCCTCTCCCGCGACGGAGTTCACATTAACCAAGCAGGCCATAAACTTTTCGCCGGCACCATTACCACCGCACTTGGCCTGCAACCCGCCGCTTCGCCCCCCAAAACGATCGAACTGCTTGTCCAGCGCAACAACCTCCTTCGTGACGCATGGCTGCAACACGTCGGTCACTTGCGCCCCGATGTCCCCAACGGCCTTCCCTTGGACCAGGCCAACAAACAGGCAACCGAGCTCAACAAAAAAATCGCGTCCGAGCTAAACAAACAGCCCTCTGCCAACTGACGTGACCCGTTCAGCATCACAACCTCAACCCAATCACACATGAAAATCCTGATCACCAACGACGATGGCTACTTTGCCCCCGGTCTGCAGGCACTCGCCGAAGAACTCGCTAGGCATGCCGAAATCTTTATCGTCGCCCCTTCGATTGAACAAAGCGGCATCAGCCAGGCGATCACGTTCCTGCGACCTCTCAACCCCAAGCCTGTCCCCCAAAGCCACGACCAGCCACAAGACACACTCGAAGGCTACCTCGTCAACGGAACGCCCGCCGATTGCGTGAAACTGGCCATCCACGAGCTTTGCCCTTTCAAGCCCGATGTCGTCATCAGCGGCATCAACTGTGGGCTAAACGTGGGCATCAACGTCTGCCACTCGGGCACCGTCGGCGGGGCCTTCGCTGCATCGATGTTTGGCTTCCGCTCGATCGCGGTCAGCGTTGAATCCAGCGACGATCCGGACTTTCAAACCGTCGCCAGCCTCACCTGGCCGATCATCGAACCCCTACTGCACTCAACATTCCCGCCCCGCACCGTTCTGAATTTGAACTTCCCCAACGCCGCCATCGACGCAGCCAACAACGGCACAGCGCCCACCGTCGTTTCGGTTCCCGTCGAAACCAATCCGCTGGGCTATCACTTTCAACAGGGCCGCTGCCCAAAAAACCAACCCTACTACTGGGCTACCAACCAACCGCCCCCGACACCCTCTCCGGGCCTGACCGATACCCAAGCCACGATGCAGGGCCTGGTGACATTGTCCGCCCTCGCTTATGACCCCAACCACAGCGAAGCCGCCAAAGTCCTGGACGGGATGTTCGCCTCGGCGGCGGGAGAAAAGCAATGAACGAACGGGACGGCGAAATCAAATTTGGAGTCCTCACGGTGTCCGACCGCGCCTCCCGTGGCGAGTACCAGGACCGCGGTGGTCCGGCGATTGTTGATTACCTGAACAAGGTCATCGCCTCGTCTTTCTCTGTCGAATCAAAGCTTGTCGCGGACGAAATTCCTGCAATCGAATCGGCGATCACGGAACTTGGCGAGCTTGGCTGCTGCCTGGTGGTGACCACCGGCGGCACCGGCCCTGCACCACGCGACGTAACACCCGAAGCCACCGAAAACGTCTGCCAAAAGATGATGCCCGGTTTCGGCGAACAGATGCGTGCGGTGTCCCTCCAGTATGTTCCCACCGCCATCCTCTCCCGGCAAACCGCCGGCATTTTCAACCGCACCCTGGTGGTCAACCTTCCCGGCAGCCCCAAAGCCATCGCCCAGTGCCTTGACGCGGTCTTTCCCGCGATCCCCTACTGCATTGACCTGATCGAAGGCCCCTCCATCGAAACCAACGAACAACACGTCGTCGCATTTCGCCCCAAACAGAAGTAGCCGCCAGCGGACTCTGAACTTTTGGGTTAACGTCTTTTCGAGGAAACCGAACGTGCCGCCCGAAGTCCTCCGGTGGCCTGCGAAAAATGCCGACCTAGCCTTTCCCACAACCCGACCGCTTACGCGGTCCGGCTCACGCTCGCCAACGGAACGTCGACCGCTACACTTCACCGAACAAAATAAAAAAACCTCGTTCGCCGTTGTTGAATTACGCCACATCGGTCGCCGAAAATTCCGCTTTTGAGCATTCTGGATTCAGGCGTTCGCGTTTCAGGATAAGATCCTATCTTGATTTACACAGGAAAAGGCCCGACCACCATGCTTCGAACTTTGTTTCTTTACGCCTCCCTGGCCGCCTGGTTCTCGGCATGTTTCGTATTTCCGGTTCACTCCGACGGAACGACCTTGCTGGCTCAGCAAGCAACGCCTCAACAAGCCCAATGGGAAACCGTCGAAACTGTCGGCCAACCCACCGCGCGGCACGAAGCATCCCTGGTGGCTTTCAAGGAAAAGCTTTATCTCATCGGAGGTCGCCGCGTGAACCCCGTCGACGTTTACGATCCCGCCACCAACACGTGGACTGCAAAATCGAAAACACCGATTGAGCTTCATCACTTTCAGGCGGTCGTCCACGGCGATGCCATTTACCTGATCGGAGCCATGACCGGCGGTTGGCCCAATGAAACACCGCTCGAAAAAGTCGTCGTCTACTATCCCGAAACCGACAAATTTGAATTCGTTCACAACATTCCACCTTCGCGACGTCGCGGCGGAGCAGGTGCAGTTGTCCACAAAGACAAAATTTACATCGTCGGCGGCATCACCAACGGCCACATGGACGGCTACCAACGGTGGCTGGACGAGTACGATCCCAAGTCCGGCAAATGGACACCGTTGGCAGACGCTCCTCACGCGCGAGATCACTTCCAGGCGGCGATTGTTGGCGATCGCCTTTACGCGTTCGCAGGAAGGACCACTTCGCAGAAAACCAAACAGGGATTTGATCTGACCGTCGCCGACTGCGACGCCTATGACTTTGCAACGTCCAAGTGGCTGACCGACAAACTCCCGCCAATCCCCACGCCTCGCGCCGGCAACATGGCCATCGGAACAAACAACAAAATCATCATCGGCGGCGGCGAAAGCGGCACGCAAGTACCCGCTCACGACCAGGTTGAAATCTTCGACACGCAATCAGAAAAATGGACTTCCGCTGCAAAGCTCAACCGCGGCCGACACGGATCCGGGTTCGCCATCATCGGCAACAGCCTCTACACTGCCTCCGGTTGCGGAAACCGCGGCGGCGAGCCCGAACTTACCTCGCTCGAACGCATCCTCTTGGACAACTTGCTCGCCCAACCTCAGGTGAAACCAAAAAGCATCAGTCAATACCATCCCGTTTCCCTGTCATTCACCGGTCCCGACACCTCCGAAACGGCAACACCCAACCCTTTCACCGACTACCGCCTGCGGGTCACGTTCACCCACAAAAAGTCCGGCACCACGCGGACTGTTCGTGGCTTCTACGCCGCCGATGGAAAAAGCGGCAGCACACATGCTGATTCCGGCAACCAATGGCAAGCCCTATTCGCACCGGCACTGAGCGGAGAATGGACATGGAAAGCCACGCTTCGCACCGCCCCGATGATCGCCATCAACCGCCAACCCGAAGCCGGCCAGGAGATAATGCTGGCCATGGACAGCGGCGCTTTCGTTGTCGTGGCCAACGAGCAAAAGACGACGGACTTTCGCACGCGCGGTCATATCGTGGTGGAGAATCAACGCTTCAAATTTTTCGGAACCGATGACTATTGGCTCAAGGGCGGCGCCGACAGTCCGGAAAACCTGCTGGGCTACGAAGGCTTTGACAACACCTATCGAATGGCCGTCAGTGACGAGGAGGGCGAAGCCAAAGCGGACAAGCAGCTTCACCGATTCGAGGCTCATTTTCGCGACTGGACCGACACCGATCCATCGTGGCCAGGCACCGACGGCAAGCCCAAAGGCCAGTCGTTGATCGGAGCCTTCAACTACCTTGCCTCAAAGGGCATCAACTCGGCCTACTTTCTCACCAACAACGTCCGCGGGGACGGCAAAGACGTCTGGCCCTGGCTCAAACCTGATGACTTTACCCGTTTCGACTGTAGCAAGCTGGCCCAATGGGAAATCGTTTTCGACCACATGCAGCGAAAAGGGATCGCGATGCATGTGCAGCTTCAGGAAACCGAAAATGAAACGATGCTCGACGGCGGTAACACGGGATCGAACCGAAAACTCTACTTTCAGGAACTCATTTCCCGCTTCGCCCACCACCCGGCGCTGGTCTGGAACCTTGGCGAAGAAAACGGGCCTGCGGAATGGACTCCGGTCGGCCAAACGCCGGCGCAGCGGATCGCGATGGCCGACTACATCAAATCAGTCGATCCCTACAATCACCCGGTCGTGATGCACACCCACGCCGACCCGCACTCCAAAGTCGAATTGCTGACGCCGCTATTGGGTAAAAAGTCGATTGACGGGCTTTCGTTTCAAGTCGACAAACGGGAGACAGTCCACGCCGAAATCGCCAACTGGTTTGCGAAATCCAAAGCCGCCGCTCACCCGTGGCTGATATCGATGGATGAACTTGGCATGTGGCACACAGGCGTCCAGACCGATGCCGAAGATCCGGATCACGACACCGTCCGCCGGTACGCGCTTTGGGGCAGCCTGCTTGCCGGCAGTGCCGGAGTCGAATGGTATTTCGGCGCGAAATCGCCGCACAACGATTTGACATGTGAAGACTGGCGCACGCGTGACCGCATGTGGGACCTGACCCGGATCGCCACACGATTTTTCGAACAGCATTTACCGTGGTGGGAGATGCAAGCCGCCGACGACTTGGTTACGACACCCGACAGTTACTGTTTCGCCAAACCCGGCACCATCTACGCGGTTTACTTTCACCGCACTGATGACGCACTGATCGACCTGCAAGACAACGACGGCTCATTTACCGTCCGCTGGTACAACCCGCTCGATGGCGGTCAGCTTCAAACCGGCAGCATCCAAACCATCACCGGCCCCGGCCCCCGGTCGCTTGGCACCCCACCACCAACCGAATCTCCGCAAGACTGGGTCGCCTTGGTCACCCGCCAAAAATAAGGCGCGTTTTGTAGGCCGGAACAAGGACGCCGAACCACCTCAACCAAAAAACAACATCGCAACGATTTCTTTTTCCAACAAACAATCCAACCTCTTGTGCGTCCGCCGCTCCGGCAATCCGGCAACCTCGCCCCCGTATCACCAAACCCTTTCCGCAACACCCACCATAAGCCTCGGCGGAATGTACGGACGACAGCCAAAGCTGACCTCGCAGCCCCATATTTGATTCTGGCCTGGCGGCTAAACCTTGTCCCGATTAGACTCAACATGAAATTGAGAACAAAAGCCATCCTTGCGTTGCTCGCATTTGCCGCCATCATTGCGCTGATAGCTCTGCTGCCCCCTTCTCAAGCGGATGGCACCCGGGCAGCGATGGCCGCAAGCACAGTTTCTGGCGAGAACGAGCCACTGGTTCGAATTACTGAAACCTGTTTTCGCATGTCACCTGCAGCAGCGACTCTTTGCTTGGTTTTACCAACTCAAAGCCCACCACACGCAGGTTTCTATTGCCACGTTTTCGCGAACGAACATGCCCGCAAGACAATACTCTCAGGGGTGGGTGAGTATCCGATCGGCTCGGTACTTGTCAAACAGAAATTCCATACAAGGTTGGCAAAGAGCACGGTGCTGTTCACGATCATGCGCAAGATGAAGAGCGGCTACGATAATGAAAATGGAAACTGGGAATACTCGGTCGTCAACTCGACCGGACAACAGTTGCTTTCTTCGGGGCGCCAGAACTCTTGCATTGGTTGCCATACCCTGGAAAGGGAACTTGGTCGCTAGTTTTCATTATTAACAAACAGCGGAAAGTCTTCATCGTCAAATGATGGTGGTTCAATCCTAAGACCGTTGACAAATTCTGTCTCGGAAAGACCGCACAAAACCGGATCAAACGTATGCAAGACTTCAGCTTTATAGAGTGAGGCAGTTGCTGCGATGATAGCGTCGGCAGCCTTAAAACCCTTTTTAATGACACCCTGCTCACGAGCCGCAGCGCCTTTTTCCCGGAATTCCGCTGCAAGTCTGGCAACCCTCATGTCCACGTTAACCAAGATTACGTTTTCATCTTTGACGAAGCTTTGAAACTTCGACGAGTGGCGACTTTTGGATCCACTGTAGTCCAGTATTTCTGCTGCACATATAACCGAAACAATCATGTTTGTTTCGGCGTCGCGGACCCGTTCAAGATACGCATCGATTACATCAAGCGGCTTATCCGATTCTCTTTTGAATTTGGCTAGAAAGACGCACGTATCCCAGCAGATTAGCTCAAACATTTGCGTTTCCAAACTCCATCCTGAATCCACCGTCGTAGCCCGGTCGGGGCTGAATCACTTCATCGATTTCCAATAGTTTTTTACTCGAATCTTTGACTGGGTGTATTTCAAAGGATTCAGCAATGACTTTTGATGGAAAGACTTTTCTCTGGGAATAAAACAGCTCGCCAAATACAGTAACGTGACGCCCGACAGCCTCTAAGACTTTTGGCAATATTTCATTGTCAAACGTGCACTCGATGCTCTCGCCATGAATTGGCGGATACAGAGTGAACGCATGTTTTTTATGAATACTTACCTGCTCAAGTCTCCCAGATACTGACCCCCTTGCTGGACTCTCCTTTTCCAGCATCGATTTCAAATGAGTCGCAAACCTAGACGTGATGGAGAATTTGTCATCACTGATCTTGTTGCCCCTGTTGATAACAGTCGCAAACCCGCTGAACGACTTGATTGCGCCGTAGTCCAACCTCTCGTCAACGTCGTTCCCGCCTTCAATCGCTTTGAGCGTTCGGGTGTACGTCTTGAAAATGTCTACAGCAGTTTCGATGTCGAAATCTGCTGACCGTTTGGCTGTAATGCCTACAGCAGCGCTGCCCAACGAAAGGCCGTCGACTTCGTATTTGATCTCAGAACCCCCAACGCATCGCTTTACGTGCGAAACGGAGTTTCGAATCGCGTTGAGGAAAGATGCGAAATCCTCAAAGTCGACATGGCTGTTCGGATCTTCATCCCGTACAAGCTTAATAAAGATTTGGGGATTTTCAGGCATGAGTAAAGTTTAACCATCTAGTTGGAAATGGCAATAATTTATGCGAACCCTCGGACACATCTGGTCACTTTCTACTGGCTTTCCTTGGGAAAGTTGTCCGCGTCTTGGTGGCGCAGTAGTCTTATAATCTGCCGCAG
The DNA here is from genome assembly GCA_937928555.1 of uncultured Pirellulaceae bacterium. Classification (GTDB taxonomy): domain Bacteria; phylum Planctomycetota; class Planctomycetia; order Pirellulales; family Pirellulaceae; genus Mariniblastus. Next base: position 33,062 of record CALFWR010000057.1, on the reverse strand, counting down.
GACGCCATTCTGTTGAGTGGCAGGGTTCGATTCCCCAATTTTCCGCTAATGCAGCTTGCGCTTAGCGGCTCTGACAAGCACTTCTCTAGCCCAAGTGGAAGTTTTGTCGTCCGCAGCTTGGTCCATGAGTTCGCGATCTTCTTGAGTCATTCTGATTCGCAATTCGGCTGATTTACGTTCGTCGTCGGCTTTTGGAGGTCGTCCCCGCTCGTTTTTATCCATGCAATAAATGTAGCAACAAAAAAAGAATAAACAAGCCTTGCCTCCTAATTTATTGTAACTACAATAAATAGCATAAGGAAACCCGGAAGTGTTGAAGCACAACCGGGATTCGGCAAGCAAATCGCTTTATAATGGAAGCCTGCCACCGGTGTCGGAAAGGATTAAACGAATGAAGAACCTGATTGCGATCGTTGTTAGCCTGCTGTCGGTCACGTTTTCAATGGGTTCCGTTCACGCGACGGACTCGGCGGCCGACACACAGCCCGCCCCTAGCGAACGGCCAAACATTCTCTGGCTGTCCTGCGAAGACATCGGACCACAGCTTGGCTGCTACGGCGTCGCGACGGTCAAGACTCCCACGATCGACGCCCTCGCAAGTCGCTCTTTGACTTACGACAACGCGTGGTCCAACTATCCCGTCTGTGCTCCGGCTCGAACGACGATCATCACCGGCATGTACGCCACGGCTCTGGGTGCCGGCAACATGCGATGCAATGCCCTCAAGCACGACAGCGTGAAGCTGCTGCCCGAATTGATGCGAGAGGCAGGCTACTATTGCACCAACGCCACCAAAAATGACTACAACTTTTTCGCGCCCGGCGAGCCCAAGGCGGGATTTGCGCAACCGGGAAATCCCTGGGATCAGTGCGACCGCAAGGCCCACTGGAAAAACGGTCCCGACGGCAAGCCATTTTTTGCTGTCTTCAACAACACAAAGACTCACGAAAGCAAAATCCGCAAGCGACCTCACGAGCCACAAATCGATCCCGCTTCTGTTTCGCTGTCTCCCTACTGGCCCGACACACCCGAAGTCCGCACCGACTGGGCCCAATACCTGGACAACATCCAAACGATGGACAACTGGCTTGCCAGGCACCTCGCGGACCTGGAAAAAGCCGGCCTTGCCGACGACACCGTCGTCGTATTCTTCGGCGATCATGGCGCGGGCATGCCGCGCCACAAAAGGTACGCCGGGGACTCGGGGATGCGCGTTCCGATGATTGTCCACGTGCCCGAAAAATGGAAATCGAAGTGGCCCAGCGGATACAAGCCGGGCGCGAGGACTTCGACGCCAATGGGTTTTGTGGATTTGGCACCGTCGATGCTGCACCTTGCGGGCGTCGAAATTCCAAAACGTATGCAAGGCCAATCGATCTTTGCTCCGGAGTTCGCGGACAACGCCTACAACATTGGGTTCCGCAACCGCATGGACGAACGCAACGACGTCAGCCGCAGTATCACCGATGGCAAGCACGTCTACATTCGCAACTACATGCCCGAACTGCCACACGGTCAGTTCATCGACTACCAACAGCAAACACCCACGACTTCTGTTTGGCTAAAGATGTTCCATGCCGGCAAACTGAATGCGATCCAGTCAGCGTTTTGGAAACCGCGTGCGATGGAAGAACTGTACGACTTGCAGGCCGACCCGCACGAGACCAACAACCTCGCTGACGACCCGTCGCTCGCGGCCAGCAAAGCCAAACTTGCCGCCGCACTGGACGCCAAAATTGACACCATCGGTGACCTTGATCTGGTCCCGGAGTCCGACCTGTTTCAGTTCGAACAAAAGACGGGCAAACCCCGAACCGATTACAAGCTTGCCGAGGGATTTTCCTTGGGCCAAATTCACGCCGTCGCAAAGTCTACCGCTGCGAACCCAACGCACCTCAACGACCCGCAAGCCGCAGTTCGCTATTGGACTTTGCAGCGAATGCTCAGCCAACCCAAAGCCACCCGCATGCAGTCGATGGAACAGATTCACAGCATGTTCACCGACGACTCGCTTTCGGTGCAGGTGAAAGCCGCCGAAGTCACCTTGTCATGCGAGCAACACGTTTCCGATGCCATCACTTTGCTGCTGCACCACGCCAACTGCAACAACAGCGACTACTACCTCGCAGGCAACTGCCTCGATTGCCTCGATCGCTATTCGGCTCATTTGACCGAAGCACACCTGAAAGCCATCGTATCGTTGCCTGCGGCCGACAAACGTGTCAAACGCGGCGGCGACAACCTGGAAAAGCTGCTCAAACGCTTCAAGCTCGAAGCCATGCCAGTTCCGCAGTAGGTGGCTAACCAATTCGGAAGTTGCACCGTTTGAAAAAGTTTACTGTTGGTCACCTGCTTGCTCGCATCGCCGTGATTGCGTTGTTGTTGGCGCTGACCGTCAAACAAACGCGTCAACTCGGTTCTGTTTCGGCGGTATCTCCCTGCGGCGAGTACTCAGCCGGAATTATTCACGACGACGGGCGTTGATTCTACATCTGGCCAACGGGAGTAACTGAAAAGCTGAATTTCAACAAGAATTGCGAATCATCCGGTCGATGAAAACCACCATGATCGTTTCATCGCATCAGAGACGCGGATCACTGTCAGAACAGATTCTCACGCCCACGCCTCGTGAATAATCCGCGATAAAAACTGTGGCCCGACCGTGGGAGACACAAACTCGGCAGGCCAGACCAAGAAAACTGCTCTTGCCGAGGCGCGGACGCAGCAATCTGACCAAGCTTTCGACGTTCCGGCAACCCCGTCCTTGATCCAGACTACGCAAACACGACATCAATGCCTAGCTTGGCACCAACACCACGGCCTCACCCAATTCAACCACTGCTTACTTGGCCGCACTTACCGATCGCCGGATTTCTGACTCGCTAACACTCGAACGCGCCGAAATGATTTTTCCCTTTCGATCGAGCAACACATAAGTCGGAAAGCTGTTCACGCCTGCTTGATCACAGAGAGCATAATCCTGCCTGAGAAAAAAGCAGGGACCATCCCATTGATTCTCTTTCATCACCCTGGCCAAAGTCTGTTGGTCGTCGCCAACGTTAACGCCCACCAACACAAAGTCAGATTCAAATTCCTTTGCCAGCGACCGCCAGCGAGGATAGAACTTCCGGCAATCCGCTCACCAGTGGCCAAAGAAATTCAGCAGGATGACTTTGCCGCGAAAATCTTCCAACGTGATCGGCTCGCCGTGCAGATCTTTTCCTGCCAGCAGCGGGAAGCTGTCCCCCGGTTTCAAGCCGGCATCAAGCGTCACGCTTGTGTCCTGATGGCAACCAACAAGGCCCACCGTCATCAACACGAAAAAGCCCACAAGAGAAATCGCACGTGAACTCATCGCGAACCTTCCTCTGCATCTGGATGATCCGGAACGTGCCGATCAAGCATCCTTGAACCAACAACAATCGCAATCGCTGCAGTCAGAAAGGCGAGCCCCATCAAGATCCAGGCAGCGATCCAGTATTCCCACGACGATGACATGCCTGTTTCCGAAATTCAAAACCTAGAATTGATCAGCCCCATAGAGTAACCCACGGGGTGGCCCGGCGCAAGTGTTGGCGTACCGACGCGACGCCGCTTTCGCGAACTTCTGCCACTACGCTGCCTTTTTCGAGCGACGCTGCAAGTGGGTCGCATTCTCGTACAGCAACGAATAAAGCTGTGCCTGCGAAGTCGTGTCATGGTACTGCTCCATGTACTTTCGCGCCACAACGCTCATCTTGTTTCGTTCAAATGGATTTTCGACCAGCCACGAAATTTGCTTGGCCAACTCCAGCGAATCGCCAGTGGACGCCAACAATCCATGCTTGCCGTGATGCACCATCTCGGGCACGCCGCAGGTATCAAAGCCAACCACCGGCGTGCCGCAGGCCAATGCCTCCAAGCCAACCTGCGGCTGATTGTCTTCGCTCGACGGCACCACAAAGACATCCGCTGCGGAATAGATCAACCGCTGACGATCCATTGAACTTACATAACCCATCTCGTGCAGCGGGGGCGTGTTGCCCTTGGTGGGAACTTTGCCGCCGCCGTACACAAGGCACTCCACCGGCCGGGACGTCGTCAACAATCCGAGAGCATCGATCAGGTTTTCCACGCCTTTACGCTTGTTCCGCACATCGTCAGCGCCAAAGCCAATCAGGATCGCGTCGGATTTGATGCCCAACTGTTTCCTTGCATGATCGCGATCAATCGGAACGAACTTCTTCAGGTTGAAACCAAGCCTGATGTGGTGGAACGATGCCGATTCGGGCCAAATGGGGCTTCGCCTAGCCAAGTCCAGCATCCATTGGCTTGGTGCCACGACGTGTACCTTACGGTCCGCCAACGCGTGGCGTTTGGCTTCAAATGAATCCACCGACACATCCCTCGGGGACGCGTTAGTTAACTGCGGGCACGTCCCACAGCCCGATTTGAACTTTTCGCATCCATTGGAGTAATGACAACCGCCGGTAAAGGCATTCATATCGTGCAGCGTGAATACAATCGGCACATCAGCGGGAATCGAATTCACGAACGAAGGATAATCGACGAAGAACGATACCCAATGAAGGTGCACCACGTCCGGGCGAATTTGCGACCAGTCCGGAATCTCGGACTGTGGCAGTCGGGCCATCGAGAACGTCTCTTCCCCGGGCGACCGACAGGCGATGTGATCGTTGTGTAGCTGCCAGACCTTACGAAGCCTTTTCTTTTCGCGACGACGCGCGATAAACGTATTTGATTTTTTGTCCTGTTGAAGCGGCGTCAACTGGACTAGGGCAGAACCCCCGGACTCATCCTCGCGATCGTTTCGCCGGTAGTAAAGCTTGCTGTCCAAGCCAATTTTACATAATTGCCGATTCAAACGAAGCGCCGCGGTGGCCGCTCCTCCGTAAGGAAAAGTATTGAAGTGACTGACTCGCATCGTCCCAGTACCTCCACAAATTCAAATCGCGACCACAAACCGAATCCAACTAAGCCACTTTTCGCGTTGGCTCTGCCACCGCAGGCTCGCCGCTGCCATCCAATGGGTTTTCACGCTCGTACCGCTGTTTCGCCAAAAACATGTTTTCCAGCATCGCCTTCTTGCCGCGACGCACAAACCAGACTTTCATCTTTCGCTGAGCCGTGTCGGCACGGTCTTTCAACTCCATCCAACGCCGTGATTCCATGTTGTTTCCATTCACTGGAGCGACGCACTTTTCGATGAACTCGTCTTTCTCTTGCATGAACCCGTGCAAAAGGACTTTCGAGCTGTCCGCCAGATCCCGCCCGACTCGACCCACGGTTGAAAAGCAAATCGACCTCGTCTCCCGCGCCAATCCTAGGTCGGCAGCAAACTGATAAACGGCCATGTCAAACACGCCCTCACGTGCCTCTTCTGGCATCCGGGTCGCAAAGTCCATCGCGTAGCAGGCACCGCCATTGATGTGCGGGTCAAGAATCTTTTTGGGCTGTTTGAAAATCCGGTGCTTGTAAACTTCCGGCACAAAGCAACCCATCATCAAAGGCAAACGCCCCTGAGCATCACGAATGAACCATTGCTCAGACAGTACGTCCAACCAGTTCTCTTGCGTGGGACACATATCGGACTCAAGCCACAACGCGAATCCATCGGCACCGGGATACTGCTTGGCGATGAACTCCATGCAATCCCAGAACATCGCAGTGGGGCCTTCGGGGTATCCAAAAATCTGCGTCGGACATTTGAAAGCCACAACGTTGCCGATGTTCTCGAACGCATCCATCAATCGCTGCGATGGTTCGCGTTTGGGACTGGCAGCGACCAGAAAGTCGATTTCGACATTGGGCGTGTCCCATTCGGCGATGCGGCTGGCGATCAGTTCATATCGCTCAACCTCCTGCTCGCAGAAGTGCGGAAGAATAACGATGTGCTTGCGGGGCGCATTCATCAGTGAAAATCCATTTTCCTGGTGTTACCAAACCCGGCCATCCCGGCCCGGTAACGGCAATCTATGAAATCAGCGCATCTTGCGTCAATCGCAGTTGCCTTCAACAATTGCTATCGACTCCTGTTTCAACCATCGTGACGCCAAATGGCTTTGACCGAATCCAACATGATGCCGCTGGGAACCCAGCTTCCCGAATTTTCCCTTCCCGACGTTGTCAGCGGCCAGCACGTAGCCAGTTCCGCCAGTAATGGAAAACCCATTTTGGTCATGTTCATCTGTAACCATTGCCCCTACGTCATCCACCTGTCTTCAGCATTGGCCGAGCACACCCAAAGCTACCTCGCGTCAGGAATCGACGTGGTCGCCATCTCAAGCAACGACATTGCTGAGTATCCTGCGGATGCTCCGGACCAGATGAAAGAAGAAGTCGAACGTCGGGGATACCCGTTCCCCTACCTGTTTGACGAAAGCCAACAAACTGCCAAAGCATTCACTGCGGCGTGCACGCCGGACTTTTTCCTGTTTGACAAACAGCACAAGCTTGCTTACCGGGGGCGGTTTGATGATTCGCTCCCTAAACGCATTCGCTCAGGTGTCTACGAGTCCGAACAGATCGCCACCGGAAAAGATTTACAAGCTGCCGTCACAGCCGTTCTAAACGGAAAACCAGTCGATACCCCACAATTCCCTTCGTTGGGGTGCAATATCAAGTGGAAATCAGAGAGCTAGGAAACAAAACTGGACATTTCCTGATCGAATCTCGAAATTTTTTGGGAGCGTTTTCATATTTTTGGGAGCGTTTTCATATTTTCTACTATGGTCTCGTCGATCTAGCTCTCCATCAATCTGCCCTTACGAGGAAAATTTGGTGGCCTAACGGATGCTTGGACAACTTAAGTGATCTGATCCGCCACTTCAAGGTTGCATTGGTGAGGAAATGCCCATTCCGTTCCAGTCTTTCTTGTTTCGTTGCCGAAAACCTGTATACTTACGCTAGTCTTTCGATCAGTTTATCCGCTACCCAACGTAATTTTTGATCCCGCGTATTGCGGTCAATTTTTTCCTTTTGCAAGAGGTCTTATAGTGAAATCTTCGTCTAAGAAGGGTTTTACGCTCGTCGAACTGCTGGTCGTTATCGCGATCATCGGCATTCTTATCGGAATGCTGCTTCCAGCTGTTCAGCAAGTACGTGAAGCCGCTCGTCGTACGCAATGTATGAATAACTTGCGTCAGATCGCGCTCGGTTCTTTGAACTTTGAATCTGCGCACATGCACTTTCCCACCGCCGGTTTGACACCGGATTCATACGGTGCGGATGAAAACTCTCTCTGGGGCAACCCAGTTGGCTCACCGTTTGGTCGTGAGAACCTTTCATGGGCATTCCAGATCCTGCCGTTCATCGAGGCCGAAAACGTTCGCAGAATTCGCGATCAGCCCGGTGGAATTTGGACTCTTCGCGGTCTCGGTATGGGACCGGCACCAGGGTATAGCTGCCCATCGCGTGGACAGCGGTTCAACGTGAGTGTTGTTGACGGTGGCGAGCTTCGTCCAGCAACCGATTACGCTGGTTGCCTTGCTGACCATGAGTACCTCACCGATCGTGGTCTTCCGGTAACTGTTGTTGGTGGCCAAGGCTTCAACTTCGACGCTTCACAGCCTCCAATTCCAGGTGAAGAGCAAAACATCTGGATCGGTTTGATTTCCAGTGGTGGTCACGTCCAGTACGATTCTGGTGCTGGCGACCTTGGTCTCAACCGCTACTCGCTGGTCGGCTTCGGCCAGGCGTCGGACGGTTCTTCGAACACTTTCCTGTACGGCGAGAAGGCTGCTTCTTCGCTTAACTACACCACGATCTCTCCAAACGGATGGGAAGCATGGTGGGAGAACTCGGGCTTCATTCATAACGGATGGCCAACAATGCGTTCTCCGAACTTCCTTTACAACGGATTTGTGGCTGACAACTTTAACAATCCAAATGTCGTCAGCATCCAAAGCGATACTGGCTATCGTCAGGACATTGGTTTCGGTTCGCCGCACCCCGGCACCGTGAACTTCTCTCTTGGTGACGGATCAACGCACGCCGTAAACTTGGAGATGCAACTTGATGTAATCTATCAAGCTAGTCACCGTGCCGATGGCTCGATCTTCGACATTACGGAACAGTAATCCGTACGTGAATCGTGGCTGCCCACTCATTGTGGGCAGCTTTTTTTTTGGTGATTTTTTTGTTTAACCTGAAATTGAAAACATGCGTTATTTGACTTTTGCACTGCTTGCCTGCCTTTTTCTTGTTGGCTGTGGCGGAGACTCGGTTCAGAAAGAGCTCTCCAAATACAGTGAAAAGAACATTCAAAAAGCAACGTTTCTTTACTCAATTTATGTGTCGCTGAACCAGTATTCGGGGCCCGAAAATGTCGAGCAAATGACTGCTTTCCTTGAGTCCAATGACGAGGCGAAGAAGCGGCTTGAAAATATGGGCATGGATCTGGCGAAGATCGATGAATATCTTGTTGGCCGCGACGGTGAGCCACTCGAGTTCATTTGGGGTCTCAAAAAGAATCCTCTTGCGCGGGCCTACCCTATCTGTTACGAAAAAACAGGGTTTGATGGAATCATCCAGGTTGGAATTTCTGGCGGCAAGATCCACGACTGCAATAGCCAGGAAGAAGTGCAGGAAATCATCGAAAAGGAAAACTACGAGGCAGGTAACCAGGAGAAGTACACTCCCGGTTTGTCAGAGTAAATCCGGATTATTCACGACGACCGGCGTTGATTCTACGTCTGGCCAACCGGAGCAAGGGGAAAGCTGAATTTCAACAAGAAATGTAAATCATCCGGTAGATGAAAACCACCACGATCGCTTCATCGCATCGGAGTCGCGGATCACTGTCGGAACCGATTCTGACGCCCACGCCTCGTGAATAATCCGCGGTAAATCCGACCTGGCGGGTTAACCGAATTTCCAACGGGCTTGATGTCGCACTGACATCGAGCCCTTTTTTGTCGCCGACATCGGCAGCATTGAAACGTCAGTGTAATCGCCGATAATGAAGGCTGAGCCAGCCGAATGTTTAGATGGAATCGTCCGTCATGCAGTTTCCGTTTCGCATATTTTTCGCCCTCGCCACCGCCGCCGCTTTACTGTTACCCAACATCGGCTGTGACAATTCCAAAACCGCCACCCGGGGTAACTCGCCGACCCTCGAGAACAACACCGATGGCACTGCCTTCGATGCGATTCCAGATGGATTTCAGAAGGTCGTGCCGAACCTCTATGCCAAAGCTCTGAACCCGGTTCAGGCAACCGAATCCGCGACGCTGATGACGACAGTGACCGATTCGGGAATCAAATACGCCAACACCATGTCTCGCACGCGCTCGCGCCTGTTCCTGGAAACAGGCGCCGGCGTAGCGATGGGCGACTACGACAATGACGGCCTGATCGATGTCTACATGACCGGTTCAGACATCGACAATCGTCTGTTTCGAAACTTGGGTGACTTCAAGTTCGAAGACGTAACCGACACAGCAGGCGTTGACGGTCGCATCCAGGGCAGAAACCCGTGGGGCAGCGGAGCCACTTTTGTCGACGTCGATAACGATGGAGACCTGGACCTTTACGTCTGCAACATGGCCACGCCCAACATTCTGTACATCAATCAAAACGACGGAACATTTAAAGAGCAAACAATCTTTCGCGGCGCCGACTACGCTGGAGCCAGCAAGCAGGCCAACTTCTGCGATTACGACCACGACGGCGACCTGGACTTCATCCTGCTCACCTATCAGGACTTGCTTCCGCCCCAGGACGATTTCGTGAAAATGGTCGATGGCAAAATGGAAGTCCTCGACGGTTGCGAAGAGTATGCGGTGGTCATCAACAACACCGAAGCCCGTGGCGGCGAAAAAGATGTGTTCTTCCAGAACGTTGGCGACGGAAAGTTTGAAAAGGTTACCTCGACCGTTGGCATCGGTGACGCATACGAGCCCAATTTGTCCGGTGTCTGGATGGACTACGACAATGACGGCTGGCAGGATCTGTACACGACCGCCGACTTCAAACAATCGGATCACCTTTACCGAAACAATCGCGACGGAACTTTTACAGACGTGCTTCCCGACACCGTCAAACACACGCCGTGGTTCTCCATGGGTCTGGACACCGGCGACCTGAACAACGACGGGCATCTTGATCTAATTGTCGGCGACATGGCTGACCGAACGCACTACGGCCAAAAAGTGAACATGGGTGACATGGCCCAAAGCGGCTGGTTTCTGGTCTGGGGAAAGCCACGTCAGTTCATGCAAAATTGTGTGTTCGTCAATGCCGGCACCGGTAAGTTCATGGAGCATGGAGCCATCACCGGGATGGCGAAAACGGACTGGACGTGGAGCATTCGCATGGTGGACTTGGACAACGACGGGTTGCTGGACGTTCACTTTACCAACGGTCACTCACGCGACAGCATGAACGGTGACTTGTTTGAACAAATGAACAAACTCCGCGAAGACCCCAATCTGACTCCTGAAAAATGGAGCGCATTTTTTGCCAAAATCCCGCTCCGCAAAGGCGTCAATCTTGCATTCCGAAACAAAGGCAATCTGGAATTCGAACCCGTCGGCCCGAAATGGGGACTGGACCACAACGGCGTGAGCCACGCAGCGGCATTCGCCGACCTGGACAACGATGGTGACCTCGACGCGGTCGTCAACAATTTCTACGAACAGGCCAGCATCTATCGCAACGATTCGCGTGATGGAGCAAGACTCATCGTTCAGTTCCGCAGCGGCAAAAGCAATTACTTCGGCGTTGGCTGCAAAGTCGAACTGCTGCAGGACGGCAAGTACTATCGACGGGATCTCACACCAAACCGCGGTTACCTTTCATCAGACCCGATGGCCGTTCAGTTCGGTTTGCCGTCGGACAACAACATCGAACAAATGCGAGTCACATGGCCTGATGGTTCAGCGCACGAGTTTCGCGACATCGCCGTCAACCACATCTACCGGGCGATCGACGATGGCAGCGGAGCCACCGGGCTGAACCCGATCCTGCCCCAGCCCAAGCCTGTTTTTGCCGATGTCACTGATGACACAAAGGTCAAGTTCGCGCACAAGGAAAACGACTTTGACGATTTCGTCCGCGAGCCACTGTTGCCCTACCAGCTTTCGCGATTGGGCGGTTCCCTTGCTTGGTCGGATGTCAACGGCGACGGTTTTCAGGACGTGTTCTGTGGCGGCGCCGCGGGCCAATCCGGCCAGCTACTGATCAACAACGATGGCAAAAACTTCACTCCCTCCAGCGGCCCCTGGTCCGATCACGCCGCCAGCGAAGACATGGGAATCCTGTTTTTCGACGCCGATCAGGACGGCGATCAGGACTTGCTGGTCGCCAGCGGAAGCAACGAATTTGATGCCGGATCAGAGCTTTACCACGACCGGCTTTACCTCAACGACGGCGATGGCAAATTCACGCACGCAAAAAAAGCCCTGCCGCCGCTGAGCGACAGCAGTAGCAGCGTTGCTGCGGCCGACTTTGATCGCGACGGAGACCTTGATCTGTTCATTGGGTCCCGTGCCGTTGCAGCCCGCTACCCCATCGTGCCCACCAGTCGACTTTTGATCAACGACTCCGGCACGTTCACTGAAGCCTCCGACGATACCGCCAAAGGCATCTCGCAGTGCGGGCTGGTCAATTCAGCCGTTTGGTCAGACTTCAACAGCGATGGCTGGATCGATTTGCTGATCGCTCCCGAATGGGGTCCCGTCAAAGTCTTCCAAAACAACCAGGGACAGCTCAAGGACGTCACCGAATCTGCTGGCCTTGCCAACGGATTGGGCTGGTGGCACGGCATCGCTGCGGGAGACATTGATGCCGATGGCGATATGGATTACGTCGTGACCAATCACGGCCTGAACACCAAATACCATACCTCGGTCGAGCGTCCACACCGGCTGTACTATGACGATTTCGACCAAAGCGGAACGCTGGACCTGGTCGAAGCCGAATTCGAAGGCGACACCGAGTACCCGGTTCGCGGCCGCAGTTGCAGTTCCCGTTGCATGCCGTTTATCGCCGACTCGTTCCCGACCTTTCACGATTTCTCAAAAGCCTCCCTCAGCGATATCTATGAAACGGACACCAAGGCCCGTCCATTCCACGAAGTCAACATCCTGGAATCTGTTCTGCTGCGCAATAACGGCGATGGCACTTTCGAAACTGAAGCTCTCGACCGCTTTTCACAAGCCAGCCCCGGTTATGGCGTCGCGATCGAAGACTTCGACCTTGATGGCAAACCCGACGTTATGATGGCCAACAACTTCTTTGGCTCGCAACCGGAAACCGGCTACATGGACGGTGGTCTGAGCCTGCTCATGAAAGGCAACAGCGACGGCGGCCTCAGTTCACTCTGGCCATCAGCCAGCGGCATCTCTGTCAGCGGCGATGCAAACGGATTGGCGGTTGCCGATTTTGACAACGACGGCGACGCCGATGCCATGTTCGCGGTGAACAACGAACCGTTTCGTCTGTTTCGCAACGAAAGCTCTGCCAAACCCGCTCTGATCATTCGAGCCATTGGAACTGACGGAAACGCAAACGCTATCGGAGCCCAGATTCTGTTACGCGGCAAATCGCAATCGCGGGCAATCGAACTCTCTGCCGGCGGAAGCTACCTGTCACAGTCCGCCAGCGATGGCATCCGTGTTACCGCTGCCGAACTTGAACAGCTCGAGAGCATCGAAGTCCGGTGGCCCGATGGGAAGCAAACCCAATCCACTCCTGCAGAATCAAAAGACGGAGAACTGATTCTTCGTCCAGCACCATAACGCCGCAATGAAGCTTGACCATTTCGGCGTCCTCGCCCTCAACAAACCCCAAGGGATGAGTTCCCGCCAGGCCGTCACCCGAATCCAAAAACTCCTCCCGCCAAAAACGAAACTTGGCCATGCAGGAACGTTGGATCCGCTGGCGACCGGAGTCCTTGTTGTCGCGATTGGACCGGCAACCAAACTGATCTCCTACGCCCAGGAGTCTTCGAAAAAGTACGTCGGAGCGTTTCGGCTTGGTTGCTTTAGCGCCAGCCAAGACACCGAAAGCGAAATCGTATTGCTGGACAACCCGCCCACACCCACCAGCAAGCAACTGCGGGCAACGCTTGGTCAGTTCGTTGGCGAAATTCAGCAAACGCCACCACAGTTCTCCGCCGTCAAAGTCAACGGCCAGCGAGCTTACAAGCTTGCTCGCAAAGGCAAAGTCGCCAACATCAAGCCTCGCACCGCGCACATCAAATCAGTCAACCTGCTCGACTTCGACTATCCAAATTTCACCCTCGCGGTTGAATGCGGTAAAGGAACTTACATCCGCACCCTCGGCCGCGACATCGCGCAGGCGATGGGTTCTGACGCGATCATGACCAGCCTCGAACGAACCGCCGTCGGCCCCTTCAAACTCGAAAACAGCTTTTCTCTCGATCAGGTGACCGGGCAGCCACCGGGTACTTTCATTCGCCCGGCGATCGATCTTGTCACTGACTTGCCGCAATTCACCTGCGACTGTGCGATGATCAAAAAACTGTCCTTTGGTCAGAAACTGACAATCGCATCACGGCCCGCAGTCGAGCCAAGAATCGAACTTGCCGCAGTGGATAGCGACGGGAAACTTCTGGCCATCCTCGAACATTGTCAGGGGTCGACTTACCGGACAAAAATAAACTTCGCGCCGCTGCTTACGCTGTAGCACAAAAGGCATCCTCGCATTCCGCGCGTGGGTCTGACTAACCACCGCCAACGCTTGAGCCATTTCGACGCCAAAGAACCTGATACAATTTCGTCGCTGTCAAAAACACAGACGCCATCGACCGCCAGTGGTTGATGTTTGCAAAACCGATACCGCTGCCACCGAGATTCCATGTCTGTCCTTACCGCCGCTGTGGTCCAGTCGGGCTCGCATTTGTTCGACACGCCCAAGTCTATTGAACTGCTCGAAGCGAAAACTCGCCAGGCCGCCGCAGCGGGCGCTCGCTTGATCGTCTTTCCCGAAGCCTTCATCGGCGGCTACCCCAAAGGCAACCACTTTGGGGCTCCGGTTGGATCGCGAAGCGAACAGGGGCGCGAGTGGTTTCGGCGTTATCACGAATCCGCGATCGACATTCCCGGCGATCAAACGCAGCAAATCGAAGCCCTCTGCGGCGAACTGTCAGTTGACCTGGTGGTTGGCGTTGTTGAACGCGGACAGACGGGGACACTTTTCTGTAGCGTAGTTGCCTTTTCTGCCGCCGGAAAGTTGATTGGCAAACGGCGAAAACTGATCCCCACCGCCGCCGAACGAATCATCTGGGGCCAGGGCGACGGGTCCACCCTCAACGCCTTCGATGCTTCCTGTGGCAAACTCTGTGGAGTCATCTGCTGGGAAAACTTGATGCCTGCGGTACGAATCAGCCAGTACGCTCAGGGCGTCGAATTTTACTGTGCGCCGACCGTTGACGACCGCCCGACGTGGACCGCCCTTGCCCAAACCATCGCCATGGAAGGCCGCTGCTTTGTCCTTTCTGCCAACCAGTTCATGACCCGCGCCCACGTTCCCGAACAATTCGAAACCATTCAAGGCAACGACAACGAAACCGTCCTGATCAATGGCGGCAGCACGATCGTCTCTCCGCTCGGCGAAGTGCTCGCAGGCCCCCACTTTGGTAGTGAAACCATTCTGTACGCCGATCTGGACAAAGCCCAACTCGCGCGATCGAGGATGGACTTTGACGTTGTCGGCCACTACTCCCGTCCCGACGTTTTTCAGCTACACGTTGACTCATCCCGCAAAACCAATGTCAAATTTCAGCCCGGATTATTCACGGCGACGGGCGTTGATTCTACGTCTGGCCAGCAGAAGCAAGAGAAACGCTGAATTTAACCAAGAAATGTGAATCATCCGGTAGATGAAAACCACAGTGATCGTTTCATCGCATCAGAGTCGCGGACCACTGTCTCAGCTGACTCCGGCGCCCACGCCTTGTGAATAATCCGGGTTCAGTAACCCAAACCTCGCCCGCCCCCGCCGCCCCCGCCCGCCCGAGGGGGCTTCAATCGCCTCAGCAACGACTCAGCCCGGTTCTTCATTCTCGAAAAAGACAGCAATTTTCTCGGCTCCCAAGCCCCTGCAAAAAGCGCCTCTTTGAGCGATAATAAATCTTCCACACACCACTTTACGGAACAACCATGTCGATTCAGTACCACCGCATCCTCGCGATTGCTTCTTTTACAATTGCTCTCCTGGGCGCAACCGCCCAGGCCGATGAAGGCATGTGGCTGTTTAACGATCTGCCAAAAAAACACCTGAAAGAAACGCACGGCATTGACGTGACCGATCAGTGGGCGGACAAACTGATGAAGTCCTGCGTTCGATTCAACGTGGGAGGTTCGGCATCGTTCGTTTCCAGCAATGGCCTGGTGCTGACCAACCACCACGTGGCCTTTGATACATTGTCCAAGCTTAGCGACAAAGAAAACAACTACGCCAAAGACGGATTTGCATCCCGCAGCATCGAACAGGAACTCAAAGCGCCCGACCTGGAATTGAACCAGCTACAAAAAATCACCGACGTTACCGAAAAAGTAAACGAAGCCGTCAACAAGGAGATGACTCCCGGCGAGGCAGCGAAAGCCCGCAGTGCGCGGATTGGCGAAATCGAATCGGCAGCCACCAAAGAATCAGGCCTTCGCAGTGACGTCGTTACGCTTTACGGCGGAGGAAAATACCACCTCTACCAATACAAAAAGTACACCGACGTCCGTTTGGTCTGGGCTCCCGAAGCATCGATCGCATTTTTTGGAGGCGACGCGGACAACTTTGAGTATCCCCGCTTCAACCTCGACGCGACGATCTTCCGCGTTTACGAAGACGGCAAACCGGCAAAGATCGAACATTTTCTCAAGTGGTCAGAAAATGGTCCCGATCAAGACGAGCTGGTATTCGTGGCTGGCAACCCGGGCAACACAAGCCGCATTTTTACTTTTGACGCACTCAAGCACCAACGCGACGTTCGTTTGCCCTTCATCATGGATTTCATTCGACGCCGAGAAATCCTGCTGCAACAGTTTGGCCTTGGTGGACCTGAAAAGGAACGCATCGCCAAAGACATGCTTTTCGGATTTCAAAATGCCCGCAAGGCACGGATGGGAATGCTGCAGGGACTCCAGAGTCCCGAATTTATGGCCGGAGTTGAAAAACGAGAAATGGAGTTGAAGGAAAAAGTCAAAGCTGACCCGGAGTTGGCGTCGAAACTCTCCGCCTGGGAACGAATCGCTGAAGTGCAAAAGAAACGCGCACAGACACAAGGGCAGGGCCTTGGATTCCGCACGCGCATGTTCGTGATCGCCCAACAGTTGGTGCAGATGGCCGCCGAAGACCAAAAACCATCCTCAAAACGACTTGCCGAATTTCAGGAATCAGGCAGAGCTTCTCTGGAACAGCAATTGTATTCGACCGCTCCGATCTACCCCGAATTCGAAGCCCTGATTCTCGGCGACGAACTTGCGAGGTTTTGCGAATTGCGGGGCTTTGATGAGACAAGCATGAAAATCCTTGACGGAAAGAACCCCATTGAACGCGGCAGCGAACTGATCGCCGGTTCCTCGCTCAACGATCCCGAAGCCCGTAAAGCGATCGCCGCTGGCGGTATGGACGCGATCAAAAACTCTGACGACAAGCTGATTCAGTTTGCACTCATGCTCGACAACCAGGCCCGCGCCGAGCGAAAGGTCACCGAGGAATTGGGGGAAATCGAAAAGCAGGCTTACGCCGAGATCTCTGACGTCCTGTTCAAAACCCAAGGAACTTCGGTTTACCCCGATGCGACCTTTACCCTGCGACTGGCGTTCGGACCTGTAAAGGGCTACATGGAGAACGGGAAAAAGATTCCTGCCTTTACCGACATCAACGGCACGTTTGAACACGAGATCGTTGGTCAGAAAGATTTTGAACTTCCCGATTCTTTCCTCAACGCCAAAGACAAACTTCCCGGCAGCACGAAAATGAACTTTGTTTGTACCGCCGACATTATCGGCGGCAATTCCGGTTCGCCAGTCGTCAACAAAGACCTTGAACTGGTAGGTTTGATTTTCGATGGAAACATTCAATCGCTAATCGCTGACTTTGCCTATTCGGACGTTCAGGGCCGCAGCGTCAGCGTGCATTCCAACGCCATCCGCGAAGCACTTCGCTACGTGTACGACCTGGAAGATTTGGCCAATCAGCTTGGTAAGTAAACCGACCTCGTGGTGAGGGCGTCCAGCCCTCTCCATTCCACTACCGTATCGAGGGCCTCCAGCCACCAATCCTCACAGGAAACACTCATGAAGTCACGCCGCGAATTCTTGAACGAAACGTTCTCCTCAGTCACTGGATTTGGTGTTGCGGCGGCTTTTTCGTCCCTCGCGGGAAGGATTTCCTTTGGCGAACACGCCGCTGGCATCAACCTGAATCCCGTCAAAGACGAAAACACCGGCCTGCCCCTGATTCGCCTTCCCGAAGGCTTCCGCTACGTGACCTACGGTTGGACTGGCGACACCATGGACGATGGTTCGCGGACACCGATCAATCACGATGGGATGGGTGTCGTATCGGAATCTGCCGGCGTTGTGACTCTGGTACGCAACCACGAGATCAGCAACGACGGACAAGCGTTGAAAACAAAACACGGGACGCCGTTTGACGATCAAGCCCAAGGCGGTTGCACGACGCTCAAGTTTGACACACAAAAAGGCAAATGGCTCGAGAGCTTTGTTTCGTTGTCGGGCACAAGCCGCAACTGCGCTGGCGGCGTCACCCCTTGGGGCACCTGGTTGACGGCAGAAGAAACCGTCCTAGGCATTGGCTCGACGGACCAACGCATCGACAAAAAGCGTTCTTTCAAACAGGACCACGGATGGGTGTTTGAAGTCGATCCGCGGGGCGTGAAAAAGCCCGTTCCACTCACAGGCATGGGGCGGTTTGTTCACGAAGCGGTAGCCATCGACCGCAACACGGGCATCGTGTACCAAACCGAAGACCGCAAGACCGCCGGATTTTATCGCTTCATCCCGGCTAACAAATCAAACCTCGCTGCTGGCGGTGAACTACAGATCGCCGAAGTCGTGGGCGAAGATGACCTTCGCGGCAAGGTCGAATCGGGCAAAGTCTTCGACGTCAAATGGCACAGGATTCCCGATCCGTCGCGAGCCCATTCTTTCGACATCTGGAAAGACGAATTGGGCGTTTTTCGCCAAGGCAAAAAGCTCAACGCGACCACCTTTGCCAGACTCGAAGGTTGCTGGAGCGGAAATGGCTTCATCTACTTCGACGCCACCAGCGGCGGCGCGGCAAAGGCGGGACAAATCTGGCAGTACGATCCTGCCACCCAAAAGCTGACGATGCTTTTTGAAAGCCCCGGCAAAACGACGCTCAACATGCCCGACAATCTTTGCGTCAACCCTCACGGCGGGCTGACGCTTTGCGAGGACGGTGACTACGGAGACGACCAATACCCGCAGCGAATCCATCATCTTTCCCAAGACGGAAAGCTGACGACTCTGGCCGCCAACGACATGCAGCTTGATGGCATCAAGGGATTCAGAGGCGACTTTCGCGGACGAGAGTGGGCCGGCGCGACGTTCAGCCCAGACGGCAAGTGGCTGTTCGCGAACATCCAAAAACCCGGGATCACCTTCGCCATCACCGGCCCCTGGGATTCGTACAGGTAGCAGCGCCGTTGGTAGTTCCGACTTTGGCCGGAATCGAATCCTGTCGAATCGCCAAATTCCGTTGGTTGAAGATCAAACCCCCTCACCCCCAAAAAGACTTCTAACCCTGGATTATTCACGAGGCGTGGGCGTCCGAATCAGTTCTGACAGTGATCCGCGACTCTGATGCGATGAAACGATCGCTGTGGTTTTCCTCTACCGGATGATTTAAATTTCTTGTTGAAATTCAGCCTTCCCCTTGCTCCCGTTGGCCAGACGTAGAACCGACGCCCGTCGTCGTGAATAATCCGGGCTAACCCAACATCTTTTCCAATTCAGCCGTATCAATAATTGGAATCCCCAGCTTCTTTGCTTTTTCGCTTTTGGAACCCGAACCACTACCGGCCACCAGATAATTTGTCTTTTTCGAAACGCTGCTGGAACACTTGCCGCCATTGGATTCAACCAAAGCCTCCCAGTGCTTTTTGCCTTCCGGGAATCCACCGCTGAAACAGAACGCCTCGCCGTCAAGCGACCCGCCCGTCTGAATCACTTGCGGCTCGACGTACTCCAACAATCGATCGATCGCATCCGAGTTCTCACTCAAGTACGCGTGAATCGCCTCGGCGGTGATGTTGCCGATGTCTTCGACCGCTTCAAGGTCATCCACCGATGCCTTGCGAATGGCGTCGAACGAACCGAAATGCGCCGCAAGCGCCTTGCCCGCCGACTTTCCTGCCGCACCGATCCCGAACGACGCAAACAACTTCCACAGAGGAATCTCTTTCCTGCTCGCCACGGCAACTTCAATCGCCTTGCCCAGCGCTTCGCCATCCATTTTGTCGGGCGCGGGAATCATCTGCACCGCCGCTACGGCAAGCGACGACTGGCGATGGGTTAACCCGGTGGCCATCGCCGATTCGACGTCCAACTTGTAAAAGTCCGCAAACTCGGCCACTGCGCCACCTTCGACCAACTGCGTCACCCGGCTTTCGCCCAAACCAAGCACGCCAAAGTTCGACAGGTAATGACAAAGTGAGCTTACATTCTGGGCACCGCAGTTCTCGCCGGTGCAAACCAACTCCAACATCGCCTCGCTGCCGCCTTCGACCAGTTCCGTCGCTGCGCCGCAGGAAGGACATTTCTTGGGGAACTTCGGCTTCCTCTTTCCCGACACCACGCCGGTGACTTTGGGAATAATTTTGCCAGCCTTCCGCACCGAAATCACCGACCCTTCGCCAATCTGATTTCGCTGCATAAATCCCGCGTTGTGCAGTGTCGCCCGCGAGACGTTGGTACCCGCCAATCGCACCGGCTCGAAATTGGCCACCGCCACAATCTTTCCAGTCCGACCGGTCTGCCATTCGATTTCCGTGATCGTGGGTGTGGCTTCTTCTTCGCGAAATTTCCAGGCGATTTTGCCTTTCGGGTTTCCGGTCAACGGGTCTCCACGGCGGCCAAGCTGATCGTGGTCCTCGATGATGTTCACGCCAACGATCACGCCGTCAACTTCGTAGTCCAGGGTCGGCACCGCGTCTTCGTATTTTTGCAAATCCTCAAAACGAAACGGTTTGGTTTCGACGTAAGGCACACCCAGTTCATCCTGGCACCATTTGGCCCGCTCGATCTCGGTTCTGTACGGCGGGTCGGCCAGCCCTTCGATGACGTACGCAACAAAGCTCAGCCTCATCAGCTTCGTCTTTTCCGGATTCTTGAACTGGCGAATCCCGCCTGCGGTATGATTCCGGGGGTTGGCACGAAGCTTTTCGCCGGATTTGCGAAGCGTTTCCTGGACGGCCTCAAAGTCCGAGTTTTTGCAGATCAACTCGCCGCGGATCGAACAGGTGACTTTCTTTTCAAGTTTCTCCGGCACGCCAGCCACATATTTCACCTGATCGGTCACCGCTTCGCCATTGATACCGTCTCGCGGACGAAGGCCAGCCTTGTCAAGTTTTCCATCGACGTAATAAAGCGCCACCGCGACGCCGTCCAGTTTCCACGCCTCGTAGAACATGTCATCGGGATAGGTGACTGGCTGTTCTTTGTACCGCTTACCTTTGACCTTCAGCGATCCCCTTGCATCGCGTTCAACACCCAGGCCTTCCATGGAATCGGTCATCCACTTGAACAACTGCTCCTGTTGAACTTCGATGTCCTCGTGACTGGCTTTGTCGATCGACGTCAACGGCGGATCATGCACGATTTTCCTGGCGGAACTTTCCAGCTCCGACGCCGTCGCGCTTTGGAACAGATTTGAATCCGGCCGCAGACCGGCCAATTCGCGCCGCAGTGCATCGTACTCACCATCGCTTACCGGAATTCTCGTGTCCGGATGAACGCACTCGTCGCCGCGCTCGTAAAGCGTATCCAGATGCGTGATCACCCGCTCCAGTTCGTCCGCGCGGTCGGTATTCTTTGAAGTTTTGCTGGCCATTTTTCTCTGTGAGCTTTCATGTTGCTGCCATCGCATTGTAACAATTTCAAAAATGCGCAGACAGCGTCCGATCGGCCTTTACTCGAAAGTCAACAGCCTGATAAACCCCCCCGTAACGATTCCTACCTTTCGAAAAAGGACCACTTCATGGCCACACCTCAACTCCGAGGAAGCCTCCTCTGTGGAGCTTTTGTTACTGCTATTTTATGCTTTTCCGGCTGCACCACGTCACGCACAACCGACACGGCGCGTACCGGGCTTGAGCAGCTGCTGATTTCCAATGCGGTCGACCAGACGCTTGCAAAAACGGCGTTGCCTCCTGTCAGCGGACGCAAAGTTTTTGTGGAAGACAAATACCTTGACGCAGTCGACAAGGGCTACATCATCGGTTCGCTTCACCAAAAGCTGCTGATCAACGGTGCTCAACTGGTTGACGCCAAAGACGCATCCGAAGTCACCATCGAGGTCTTCTCTGGCGGCGTTGGAACTGACAACGTCGAAACCTTTTTGGGCTCTCCAGGGCTGACGGTACCCGGACTCCCGGTCGAGCTACCCGAGATTCGTTTGTATGAAAAGAAAAGCCAATACGGCACTGCGAAACTGGGGGTCGTGGCCTACGCAACGAAATCTGGAGAGATGCTTTTCGACGGTGGTCGAGCCCTGGCTCGTGCTGACGACAGCAAATGGAGCGTTCTTGGGATTGGACCGTTCGAGGAAGGAACCGTCCGCGAAGAAGTCAACAGCAACACCGGCGCGACAGACTTTACTGCCAGAGTGGCCAACGCCGCAGGCAACGTGCCCTCGTTCCGTTAGTCGAATTCAGTCACCAGACAAACCAAGCCGCGACATCCGTCGCGGCTTTTTTATTTGAACGCACCGCCGGACTGCAACAAGATCACACCAACACAGAGCCAACACTCGGACGCTTTCGGCAGCGGAAAGACCGGGTCAGTTTGTGCGGGTGATCCGGCCAACTCAGTAGACCGACGGTGAACCTGACCAACAATTAACCAAACTGCTTTGTAAGCTCTCGCACGTAGTCAAGTGCCTCTTCCAATTCGGGGACTTCGACACCGCACTTGCGCCCCGCCCGGTCACATCGGCCCAGCAACAACAGGTCTTCATAGTTTTCGTTGCTGCGCAGCCGTTTCGATTTCCTTGCACCGATCGTTCGATCGTGAATTTCGTGCGCAAGCATATGGTGCTCGATCAACCACTCGGTACGTTCGGTGACCAAACCCTGCAGCGCACTGACACCCGCGTTAACGTGATCGTAGCGATCGATACCTTTGCCAACATCATGCAGAAGCGCGGCCAGCAAAAATTCTTCGTCCCATGGGCGAGCGTTACACGCCAAATCAAAAACCTGAAGGCTGTGATACAGCGCATCGCCTTCGGGGTGCCAACGCGGATCCTGTTTCACATTCTCCAATGGCAACAGTAAAGCATAAAAAACCTGAAGCGGATCAAGGGAAATTTCGCTTTCTGTCAAAGCCGATTCAATGGCCTCGGGACTGTGTTGCTGCGACAACAAGGCCAACAATTCCTTCTCGGTCGCCCGCTCGATTGGCTTTCCCGTGATCGAGCTCTTGAACGCAAAACTGGTTTTATTTACGGGGTAAACCGTCAACTCGACCTCAAACCGATCCTTGACGTGTATGTGTTGATAGATGTTTCTTTCGCCATCTTTGACCACGCGTTTACGTTCGACGTCGTACCACAGGCCGTGCGAATCCAGGATTCCGGTGATCGATTCAATGTTGTCACAAAACACATGAATGTCGATGTCCGAGCCTTGACGAATGTGGCCCGTTAGCACACTTCCAATCAATCGGGTGCGGAACTGCGAAAGCAATCGCATCATGCGGACTGCTTCGATTCGCATCTCAAACAACCGATGATCGTTGGCGTCCCCTTCAAGCATTCGGGCCATCGACTGGATCTGGTCCCGTATCTCCGCGTTGGAAGGAAGGTCCTTGGGTTTGACCCACCCTTTACAGCACACGCGGGCGGCTTTCATCTTTGCGCGAAAGTACTCCGACTCCTGTCGGTCGTACATCAGACGGGCGGCATGCCAGGCAATTTGCCGCCGAAGTTTGGAAACTGACATTCGGGAGCCGTCTTCATGGACGGCGGGGGAAAAGTCATTGAACGTAATCAGGATAACCGAAACCGGCAAATGTTCGCGAGCCATCATGAGAATATTTCCCGCATCCCGCAAATTCAGGGCTTAGCTTGTTGTATAATTGGGATGTAAACGCGGCAATTCTTCATACGCAACAACCTTTCGCCAACACTCGAGACTCGCATGAACGTCAAATTTCTAGTCGGCTTTGCTTTTTGCCTGGGCCTGATTCTTTTACCCGCCAACAGCCACGCATTCCAGGTCACTGACGCCAATAACGAGTCTTTCGAAAACGCCGACACCAAAGACCGCGACGCGAAAGACAAAACGAGAAAGCCTCGCAAAGTCGGTTTTGACTTTACGATCGAAACCGAAATCAACTGCTCTCCGGTTCGAAGCCAGGACAAAACGGGAACCTGCTGGTGCTTTGCCGGGACTTCGTTCCTCGAATCAGAATTGATGCGGCGCAACGAAGGCACCGTGGACCTTTCAGAGATGTTCGTCGTGAAAAACGTGTACCGCGAAAAAGCGCTCAACTACGTTCTTCGCCAAGGCAAAACCAGCTTTGGCCAAGGAGCTCTCGCTCACGACTACATCAACGCCGTCAACAAGTACGGCGTTGTTCCCGAAGAAGTTTACTCCGGCAAGACCATTGGCGAGACCGCCCACGACCACGGCGAAATGGAATCGCTGGTTCAATCGATGCTCGACGCGACCATCAAACGAAAGAAACTCAGTACCCGCTGGCAAGTTGCAACCAATCGGGTTCTGGACGTTTACCTCGGCGATACGCCCGAACAATTTCAGTACCAAGGCCAGAGCTTCACTCCGGCGGAGTTCGCGAATTCGATCGAATTTGATGGCGACGACTACACGAGTTTTTCTTCATACAGCCACCATCCGTTCTACGAGACGTTTGTCCTTGAGATCCCGGACAACTTTTCCAGCGGTTCGTTTATGAATGTTCCCGTCGATGATCTTGTCCAGATTATTGACAACGCACTTGATCGCGGTTTTGGCGTCATGTGGGACGGCGACGTGAGCGAGTCAGGATTTTCAGCCAACCGAGGCGTCGCGGTTCTGCCAAAAAGCAAAAAGAACTCGCTCGCTGGACCGGTGGAACAACTCGAAGTCACCCAGGAACTGCGACAGGAACGTTTCCTCTCCTATCAAACCACCGACGACCACTTGATGCACCTGGTCGGCCGCGCGGTCGATCAACAAGGGAACAAGTACTACCTGATTAAGAACTCGTGGGGCAAAATCGGCCCGCACAAAGGCTACCTCTACATGTCCGAAGCCTACGTTCGCCTCCACACCCTGGCCATTACGCTCAACAAGGACTGCGTCGACCCGCAGTTCCTTCGCGACTAAGCCAATCGCACTCGCGACCGAATTTGTCGCTCGACCCTACGTTAAACCGCTGTGAAAGATGCTTGAACAGTACAAAGCCCTGGTGGCAAGCCAGTTCGAAGCTGCCTTCCTGACGCTCAAGGACTGCATTGACCAATGCCCTGAGCCCGCGTGGACCGAACCGGTTTGCAATCATGGCTTTGACCAATCGGCTTTTCACACGCTGTTTTATGCAGACGTTTATCTTGGCTTGACCCCGCGCGACATCGAAGACCAACAATTCCACCGGCAACACGCAGCCGTGTTCGCAGGGTACGAACAGTGGGATGACGAAAAGCCAACGACCCGCTACACCCGAGAGTTCATCAACCTTTACCTTCAACACTGCCGCTGCAAAACCATTTCAGTACTCGAATCCGAAACAGAAGATCAACTGTCCGCTGCTTCGGGCTTCGACTGGATCAAGGGCCCGCGGGCGGAAGTCCACGTTTACAACATTCGGCACATCCAACACCACGCCGCTCAACTTTCTCTGCGTTTGCGGCTCAACGAACAAACCGACATCAAGTGGCAACGGGGCGTCTGGACCGGCGATTAACCAACGCTCAACTGGTTTCCACTCAACCGGTTTCTGCTCAACCGGTTTCCGCGAAACTAGCCCAACCAAAACGGCACCGGCATCAGGAACACGTGGTTCTCAAGCAGACTCAGTGTGCCGTTCCAACTGACGTACCGCGACAGGAAAAAGAAAACCGCAAACGCGAACGATACCGGCCCGGCCAAAAACTGAACCGGGTATCGGATCCACCAACGAACGGGCTTTTCCTTCTTTGCCGACCTGCGAACCGCCCACCCGGCCAACCAGTGACTGGGCCAACCCAAGGCAATGAACAACAGCGACAGCGTCCACATCAGTTCAGCAGGAATCTGCTCGATCTTGAGCAGGAACAGCGGCACCGCCAACACAAGGATCAGTAGCAGCGACAGCAGGTGCGCAAAGGGTGCCCGACCAAATTGCTTCAGCACGTTTCGCACTTCAAAGAAC
The DNA here is from genome assembly GCA_937928555.1 of uncultured Pirellulaceae bacterium. GTDB lineage: Bacteria > Planctomycetota > Planctomycetia > Pirellulales > Pirellulaceae > Mariniblastus. The sequence continues at coordinate 7,479 of CALFWR010000057.1, read as the reverse complement.
CTGCGGAATTTCCCTTCGATCGCAAAGTTGGCTTGTAAAAATGGCAGCATCGTGAACACCGGGATGCTGACAATTAACCCCAGCAGCAAAAACAATCCCGCCATCCCCTGTTTTTCGCTATTGGCACCGGCGAGCAACAGCGTCGGCAGCGCAAGCCAGACCAGCGTTCCGCCAAATCCTTTCAGTCCCAGCAGAAAATATCGAACCGGTTCAAACCCGGCCAGGAAATCCCAAACCGCGTCTCTCGACTTCCCATACAACTCGCCAACAAACAGCTTTTTCACAAAGATCGCGGGCAGGAACCAGTCGCCGATTGGCTTTACGGAACAAATGTCGGCCACGAATTTTGGCATCAACCAACCCAACGCCCCCTCGAGAATTTTTCGCGTGGCAGAACTTCGCCGGACCAGCCACACGAATATCGAAAACGGTGCCACCAGCGGCCAAAAGAAATATCGCAGCTTTCCGCCGCACAAAATCGCGGCTATCACATGAGCGACGGTCGCTACAAGAAACACCCACTGAAGCACTTTCAAAAAAGCCGTCTGCTCGCTGGTCGGATCGATGATCGAAGCGTCGAGCCAAAACCCGGACACGATCCGCACGGGCCAAATCAGCAACCACGCACCCAACAAAATTCCGCCCAATCGCGACGCCCGCGTCAGGCTTTCGCGAAACAGACTCCACCGATCCCCCCGCGCCGCGCGACCACCGGCATCGAGCAAGTAACCGAATCCAATCAACTGCAATAGCGGAACATTCGCAATCACCGCCAACAGGAAGATCCTGCTGAAAATGCCAAACAGCACCCCGCACAGATTCCAACACCGGGCCGCCAGCCGAAACGGCCAACTTTGCGGCCCGCTTGCATTGCCTCTTGTTGCTGACTCCAACTGCGCCCGCAGCACGTCGTTCAACTTCGCCACAACTTCATCACGAGGCGAAAAATTAACGAACGTCGATCTGTCGCCGGGTTGTGGGTTGGTTCCAGTCAATGGATCCTGCCAATCAGAGGATTTGGAAAAAAATGTCAACTGTGAACCCGGATTATTCACGAGGCGTGGGCGTCAGAATCAGTTGCGACAGTGATCCGCGACTCTGATGCGATGAAACGATCGCTGTGGTTTTCTTTCACCGGATGATTCACATTTCTTGTTGAAATTCATCTTTTCCTTTCCCTCTGTTGGCCAGAGGTAGAATCAACGCCCGTCGTCGTGAATAATCCGGGGTGAATAATTGAGAAAACAGACTTGTAGGCAGGAGTGTACTATCTTCTCCAGTCGAAGTTTCAATGTCGAGACGACCCGATCCGGATTGTGCCATGAATTCGTTCATCAGAAATGCCGTATTCCTCGGAGCCATCGGGCTTGGCATCGCAATTCTTTGGGCCATGCTGCCGACCGACGCGACACTGGCCACGCCTGCCACTTTTCGGCCAAACTCTAACGCCCAGTCTACGATCAGAAAAGTCGCCGCAGAAGTCGACGCAGCTTTTAAGGGCGACTGGCAGAAACAAAATATCACGCCGGTGGGACTTGCCGATGACCTCAACGTTGTCCGTCGTCTTTATTTGGCTCTTAATGGGACCATCCCTTCGGTTCAGGAAATCCGCGCGATCGAGAACATCGAACCCGACCAGCGCGTCCACTACTGCGTCTCGCGACTTCTGGAAGACGGCCGCACACACGACTACCTCGCCGAACGCTACACACGTGCTTTCGTGGGCGTCGAAGCCGGGCCTTTTCTTCTTTACCGTCGACGCCGATTTGCCAACTGGCTGGCCAAAGAAATCAAAGCCAACCGACCCTACGACGAACTGGTGCGGCAACTGGTTTCCGATGACGGCATCTGGACCGATTCGCCGGCGGTGAACTTTTACACGAGAAACATTATCCCCGACAGCGGCAAAGAAGATAAACCGGACCCGGTGTTGCTCGCCGGCAGGACTTCGCGGGCCTTCCTCGCGACGCGCATTGACTGCCTTCAATGCCACGATGACTTCACCGACGAAATCCATGTCGGTGATCCGGACAGCCCCCGTGGCGGCGAGCAAACGGATTTCCACCATCTCGCGGCGTTCTTTGGCGGCACGCGAAACAGCTTCTTCGGAATCCACGACATCGAAAACGACGACGCATCGTGGAAGTATCAACTTTTGCACGACGATACCGAAACCGAAATCGAAGCGATGGTTCCCTGGCAAAGTGAACTCCAGCCCGAACAGGGACCGCTTCGGGACCAATTGGCTGGCTGGATCACGCACGCCGAAAACCGCCCTTTCGCTAGAGCGGCGGTCAACCGTCTGTGGGCGATCATGACCGGAAAACCGCTGGTCGATCCGGTGGACAACATTCCACTCTCCGGCCCCTTTCCCGCCGCGATGGAAACCCTTGCCAACGATTTCATCAACAGCCAGTTTGACTTGCAGCGGATGATCGAGGTCATCGCCGAGACCCGAGCCTTTCGCTTGCAAAGCGATTCGCAGTTTGAAATCACGCAGCAGCATCACGATGCCAATGCGGTTTTTCCTCTCACACGCCTACGTCCCGAACAAATGGCCGGCGCGGTGATTCAGGCTTCGTCGCTTTCAGCAATCAACAACGATGCGCACGTGATCCGGCGGTTGGGCAAAGCCCTCGAGCAAATGGAGTTCGTCAGCCGATATGGTGATCCGGGCGAAAACGAATTTGACCAGCGTGGCGAAACGGTCACCCAAAAGCTTCTCATGTTCAACGGCGAGATGATCAATCGTCGCATCAGCGACGGGAGCATGTCATCGGCACACATCGCGGATCTTTCTCCGGATACCGATTCGACGATCGAAACCGTGTTCCTCGCCACGCTCACACGCCGACCCAGCGAAGAAGAAATGAAATGGTTCAAGCAACGATTCGCACTACAGAAAAACCAATCCGAAGCCGTCACCGATCTTTATTGGAGCCTGATCAACTCACTTGAATTCGGCTGGAATCATTAGTGACAGTGGCGAACAAGCCTTCTGCTGGCCAACCCAACTTCATCAGGAATCAAAAATGGAAGATCACAGCTGCGGCGGCATCGATCACCTTGATCGGCGTACGCTCCTAAAAATGGCAGGACTGAGCGGCCTTTCCTGGTTGACGCCTGTTGCCACCGCATTGGCCCGAAACAACCAGCGGATCCCAACCAAAAAGCCGCTATCGGTGATCATCCTTTGGCTTGAAGGCGCACCAAGCCAACTGGAGACTTTTGACCCACACCCGGGCACAAAAATCGCGGCTGGAAGCAAGGCCATCAAAACCAAGGCGCCCGGCATCATGCTCGGCGATGGCCTTGTTCAAACCGCCGAACAGATGGAATCCATTTCGATCGTCCGCGCCCTGACCTCCCGTGAAGGCGATCACCAGCGAGCGATCTACAATGTCAAAACCGGCTTCCGTCCCGATCCGACGCTCAAGCACCCGGCGATTGGCAGCATCATCTGCCACCAGTTGAACAACGAGCGTGACCAGGCAATGCAGGTGCCCAGACACATTTCGATTTTACCGAGTCAACTTCCTGGCCGAGGCGGCTACCTGGGCGATCAGTTCGATGCTTTCAAAGTCGGCGATCCGGTCAACCGTGTCTCTGACATCACATCGCACGTGGACAAATCGCGCCAAAGCAAACGCTTACAAAGCCTCCGGTATCTTGATTCGAATTTTCTCAAAAAGAATGCCAGTAACAAAGCCATCGCCGGTTCGCTTGGCGACTTCAACACCAAAGCCGCTCTCGACATGATGTCTTCTGACCAACTGGCCGCGTTTAACGTCAACGAAGCCCCCAAGGCACTGTTAACGTCTTTTGGCGAAACACCATTTGGCCGCAGCTGCCTTGCTGCCTTGCAGCTGATCGAAACCGGTGTCCGCTGCGTCGAAGTCACCCTTGGCGGCTGGGACACGCACGCCAACAATCACGAACTTCAGGGCAAGCGTATCAAAATCCTCGACCCAGCTTTTGCGAGTCTGATTTCGGAGCTCAAGAAACGCGACCTGTTTGATTCGACGATCGTTCTCTGCGGCGGCGAGTTTGGTCGCACGCCGCACCTGAACCCCCTTGGCGGTCGCGACCACTGGCCCCACGGTTTCAGCATCGCACTTGCCGGCGGCGGCATCGCCGGCGGCCGAGTCATCGGCGAGACGCATTCGGCACCGCCCAAGGGCGAAAAGCGACCAAGAAAATTGCTCAAGAACCCTCATCCCATCGAAGACATCCACGCCACGGTCCTACACCAGCTAGGCATCGACTTCCACCAAGAGCTCAACACACCCGTCGGACGCCCCCTGGCAATCTGCGAAGGCCAGCCCATCAAGGAGCTGCTCGGTTGAAGGCGGGTTTTCAGTTTTCAGTTTTCAGTTTTCAGTTTTCAGTTTTCAGTTTTCAGTTTTCAGTTGTCAGTTTTCAGTTTTCAGTTTTCAGTTTTCAGTTTTCAGTTTTCAATCACAGCGTTTCGTTTATATGATCTCCATTGCTCTCCCCCGCCTGCTGCAACGCTAGCTAAGTGAGCTGATGTTTGCTTATCGTCTGCATCAGCTCTTTGTATACTTTCTTGTTGAGCCTGAGCTGCTAAGTCGTCTATAACTTGGTTGTTGTATCTTGTTGGCAAGGCTGCGCCGCTAAATAGTCTACCCTTAGTTCTTCCATAAAAGTCTTGTGCGGCTTTTTTTCTACCGTGACTTGTCTTTAGGTCAGCATTTCTTAGTTTGTTTGAACTAGCGTAAAGATCTAGGTTGTCTTTACGTTTCTGGCCCTTAATATCTGTTCGCTGTTGCTGCGCAAACGATTTAGCTCGGCCCGTAAGAGACTTACCTGCATTGTCTAAAACACCTGTTAAGTTAGAGATAGTGGATATTGCTAGCTTAAGAGTTAGCGGTAGAAGGGCATAGGGGGCCATATAAGTTAGTAGTGCAGCTATTGTGAATATCCAGCTACGCTCGTTATTGCCTTCTTGTCCAGCGCCTGAAAGGACTTTAGCTACTGCTTTACCAACGGCAATTAGCGCAACGATAAATGGGAACATTGCTAAGAGTCTTGTGTACCAACTAAACCAGCGCCTAGACCATTTATCAGTTGTGGGTAGTGCCCACATAGTCATAGCAATTGGTGAAACAATGACCATCATTATTAAGATTACTTTTCTAGCCAGCAGTGTTACCACAGTTATCATTATTGAAACTAATATTCCTATAGCAAATGGTAGAAGTAACCAAAGTACGGTGGTTGCGGAAAGAACTACAATACTCGTTCCGATACCAAATAATATGCTTGCGCTAGTAAGAACGTCGTTTTCAGAATTAGCTTCTCCTTTATCCGGGAATACAACATCAACTAACTCTACGTCTTCAACTTCAAGAGTTGTTTCTAGTAGTGCGCCTATCCCCTTCCCAAAATCATCAAAGATAGCACTAAGCTCAACAGATATAAACCAACTAAGCTGAGTAAGAATTGCAGCTATAACTATCCTAGGTATTATCTTCTTAGCAGTATAAGCCTCTATAGCTCCAGTAACATGACCAAAGATAGCAACAACAAACAAGATAACAAACAAAGCATTAGTTATGTTTCTCATGTTGGTCCACATCTGCTTCATTGCACTCAAAGTATCAGCAGCCTCACTACCTTCATCATCAAGCTGACCTGAGTCTATGGCTTGTTGGAGGGCGCCATTCCTGGCGAGGTCAAGCTGGTTTTGTGGGTTACTATTAATAGAGTCTTGAGCTTGTTCTAATTCACTTCGGGTTTCACCTAAGCCTTCACCAGTTTCAAGGTTAATAGTAAACAAATCTTCAACGGCTTCATCTAGAAAGTTAACTATAAAACTATCTGCCGCTCTTACAATTGGGCATATTAACCACCCGACATATATGTTAATTCCTTCACATTCACTACCTATCCCATTGGAACACTTATCAACTCTATCAGTAATCTTATCGGTAACTGTACCCAATAAAGGAGCTATAGATATAAAGTTCCCGGCTGCACAAGTTAAGTTCCCAGCTGCTCCTATTAAGTCGCCATTTGTTAAGTCGCCTACAGTGTCGCCAAGATCTTTTACTGTTCCAGTAACATCATCGATAGGGTTTATGTCCTCAATTATTGCGTCCTTTATGCCGCCATTTTCCTGAGCCACCACTTGAACTGAGTTTACTAGATTTAGACTTGCCAGGCTGGCAATAGCTAATAAGAGGAATATAGTAATTTTCTTAAAGCTGGTATTAGTTAAGGTCATGAGTTAACCTTCAGACTGCTTATTATGGGACTCCACACATCTATATCATAACTACTTATCACCCAACTTAAGTACGTATTCTCGTCAATACTAATAGTTGCAACTTTCGTTCTGACTGTATCTTTGCCAATTTCTTCTTCTTTCAACCGAGCATCAATTTCATAAGCCTCAATAACACCTTCAATACCAGTAACACTATATCTGCCCACATCACTACTAGCTCCTTCAGTATCTTCTTCTATAAGATCAAAGAACTTCTCAGTTAATAAAACCTCCAAAGCACCGCTGGCGAATTGGGCTGGGTCATCAATTTTGGTTACTATAAAAAGACCAGCATGATCTTCGCTTTTAGCTTTTGTAGTTGTTATGTCAAAATTTCCTGATTTTGTCTCCACAACATCCTCATACTCTTCAGTATCTTCAAAGAAAAGAACTTCAAAACCATCACTATTGTTAGTAATTAACTTAAGCTGCTTCTCTAACTCTTCTTTGTCTTCTTCGCTAATGTTATCTTCAGAATTAATACTAGCTCCGGTAGGTTCTGAGCTATTTCTACCAATAGCGGTAACAATTGAACCAACAATAATAATAGTTAAGAAAGCTGCAAAGCCAATCAGTATCTTTTGTTTGTTGGTCATGGGGTTCCCCTAACTTCATCTAGCTTCTTTCGCACGCTTCTTATTGTACCGTTTCTGGTTCGATAGTCTGTATCTACAAGACCACCAAGCTCACCAGTTCTAAACACCTTAGTTAGCTCTTTATATTCTTTTGAGCTTTTACCATAAACCTCTCCGGCAGTCTTCATAAAATCACGAAGAACAATAGCCTGAGCTTTACCGGATGCTCCCATGGTGGTGGCTAGGTTTAGTGTGTTCTTTGTATACATATCCATAAGTTTAGTTGCTTTAGCTTTTTCTAGCCCTTCAATTTGTGACAGCAAAAGACTGTTTGCACCTGCGGACATCTTAGTTGATACTTCAGGACCAAATTTATTTTTTAAGAATTTCTCGGGGTTTCCTGCGTAAATAAGATTAGGTGCAACATTACTGATTAAATCTAAGTTTTCACGGAAAGCTTGTTGAGAAGATATTTTATTGGCTACGCCGCCTACTTCACTACCTCTGCTTAAGAAGCTTGATACAGCACCCACAGCACCTTCATGCAATGAATGGGTTTGTAGGTTACTTTTTACTGCAGCATTTTGTAGAGCAGCAGTCACCTCAACATTTTTT